>CAYOPW010000019.1:0-43144 GCA_964405975.1 uncultured Hyphomicrobium sp. | reverse complement strand
CGGCCTCATCGCCGGAAGGTGCGCGCGACTTTCTTGTCCCCTCGCGCATGCATCCGGGGAAGTTCTATGCCTTGCCCCAAGCGCCGCAGCAGTTCAAGCAGCTGATCATGATTGCGGGCTTCGACCGCTATTTCCAGATCGCGCCATGCTTTCGCGATGAGGACGCGCGGGCCGACCGCTCACCTGGCGAGTTCTATCAGCTCGACGTCGAAATGAGCTTCGTTACGCAAGACGACGTGTTCGCAGCTATCGAGCCGGTCATGCACGGTGTGTTCGAAGAGTTCGCCAAGGGCAAGCCGGTGAACAGCCCATTCCCACGCATCCCCTTCGATGAGGCAATTGCCAAGTACGGCACCGACAAGCCCGACCTGCGCAATCCAATTGAAATGCAAGACGTCACCGAGCATTTCCGTGGCTCAGGTTTCAAAATCTTTGCCGGCATGATTGACAAGGACCCCAAGGTGCGCGTGTGGGCGATCCCAGCACCGGGTGGCGGCTCGAGGGCGTTCTGCGACCGCATGAACTCTTGGGCACAGGGTGAGGGCCAGCCTGGGCTTGCTTACATCTTTTTTCGCGAGGATGAGGCCGCAGGGCCGGTCGGCAAGAATCTCGGGCCGGAACGTTCGAAAGCAATTCGAGAACAGCTCGGTCTCAAGGCGGGCGATGCTGTCTTCTTCGCTGCCGGGAACCCGTCGAAATTCCACAAGTTTGCCGGTGAGGCGCGTACCAAGATCGGCGAGGAACTCAAGCTCATCGACGAGGACCGCTTCGCGTTCTGCTGGATCGTCGACTATCCCATGTACGAGTGGAATGAGGACGAAGAGAAGATTCAGTTCTCCCATAACCCGTTCTCCGCACCGCAAGGCGGCATGGCAGCATTGGAAGCGGCAAAGTCGACAGAAGATCTATTGGCGCTCAAGGCCTGGCAGTACGATATCGTGTGTAATGGCGTGGAGCTGTCGTCCGGCGCCATCCGCAATCACTTACCGGACGTCATGTACAAGACGTTTGCGATAGCGGGCCATCCGCCTGACGTTCTTGAAACCGAGTTCGGCGGCATGTTGAAGGCGCTACAATGTGGGGCACCGCCGCATGGCGGAATAGCGCCTGGTATCGATCGCATCGTCATGCTGTTGGCCGGCGCCACTAACCTGCGCGACGTCATCATGTTCCCCATGAACCAGCAGGCCGAAGACTTGCTAATGGGCGCGCCATCGCAAGTGCACGCCAAGCATCTGCGCGAGCTGCACATCCGCATTGCTGCGCCACCAGAGAAGAAGGCTTAGCGCGCGATTGGGGGTAGCATGGATTGGGGCCAGAAAATCTACCGCTATTGCGAGCGCGGTCACGATCCCGCGTTTTGGGCCGAGCCCTTCAACGCCATTTCTAACGGAGCATTTCTACTTGCCGCACTCTTCGCCGCCATCGCCTACTTTCGCCTGCCGCGTCAAGAACGGGATGTCGTCGAAGCCGGGCTTATTTTGCTCGTTGCCATCGTTGGTATCGGCAGCTTCCTGTTTCATACCTTTGCAACCGCGTGGGCGGCGCAGGCCGACGTCATCCCCATTGGCGTCTTCATGGTGGTCTATCTGGCGTATGCGCTGTGCCGCTTTCTGCGTCTCCACTGGCTTGCCGTCGCAGCCGGTGTCGGCCTTTTTGTTTGGGCGCTTCAGGCGGTCGGCAATATCCATTGCACCGAACCGCTTGCTATGACGGAAGTCTCAAGCGGCCCATGCTTCAATGGGTCTCTGGGCTATGTGCCGGCGCTCATCGCTATGCTCGGCATTGGTGCGGCGCTCGCGGCCCGGCGCAATCCTGCAGGGAGTTACGTCCTCTCTGCCGGCGTCGTGTTCCTGTTTTCGCTGACGTTCCGGTCGCTCGATTGGGACACCTGTGGGCTCACCCGGCTGGACGGCCACGCCATCGGCACCCATTTCCTTTGGCATATCTTAAACTCGGTGACGCTTTACTTGCTGCTGATTGGTGCTATTCGCTTCGGCCGGAAAGCAAGTTGAATGCTGCATTGATTATGAGATCGACCTTGCCCATAACGGTCGGCCTCGCGGACGTGGTGAAACTGGTAGACACACAGGACTTAAAATCCTGAGGCGGCAACGCCGTGCGGGTTCGACTCCCGCCGTCCGCACCAAACGCGCTTCTGCGGCCAAATAGGTAATCGTCAAATCTGGATCGCAGCAGGGACTTAAGCTTTCTGGGCTCGCCGTTTTCCAATTATCTGTAGCATGTTAGATGATCGGCAACGGTCCAAGCTAGTCATTGCAACAAGGCTCACATTCAACCGCGGGGACGACGCGAAAGGCTCATGAGCTGTCCTAAAAACAAACGCAAGCGGGGAAAGCCGCCGCCGCCGGACACCAAGCCGTTCTGGGAGGTCAAGCCACTTGAAGCCATGTCGCAGGACGAGTGGGAATCCCTTTGCGATGGCTGCGGGCAGTGCTGTCTCCTCAAGGTCGAGGACGAAGATACAAGCGACGTATATCTCACGCGTCTTGCTTGCCGTCTGCTCGACGTGGGCTCGTGCCGCTGCAGTGATTACAAGAAACGGCATACCCGCGTGGCCGACTGCGAGGTGATTACTCCGGAAAATGTGCGCGAGCTGACCTGGCTGCCCGAGAGCTGCGCTTATAGGCGCCTCGCGGAAGGGCGGGAACTTGCTTGGTGGCACCCTTTGGTGTCGGGCGACCCTAACACGGTGCATGAGGCCGGTGTCTCGGTGCGCGGTTGGGCGCGGAGCGAGAAGGGGGTGCGTGAGAGCGCCATTGCCCGTTACATTATCGGTGAGGTCCAGTGACGAATGACCCGCTGCTAGCGTCATTGAAGGCAGTCATGGGCTTGTGATGTGCTCGGGGACAATCTGTTCCGCAGAATTGCGTTGTTCATCAACGAGTTCCAATATGGTCACTGACTTCAGCGGAGTACGGTTTCCATATGCCGAACACGGCTGACACGTTGGTGTCCTCAGCCAATACAATCTCACCCGCCTGGCTAATCCGGCCGCCAGCCATAAAGCCAATCATAGCGCGCCATGAGCCGCTGCGAAGAAATTGATCGCAGCGCCAGATTGCGCGCCTGCGCGAGCGGGCCTGAGAGATGATAAATGCGGCCGTTCTGGCGGGAAGCAGCGGCAACGCTGGCGGCCCGACCACGCCGCTGGCGACCATACCATGTGAGCGCGGCCGGCACGTCAGTTTCGAAGCGGTGTAACGCGTCAGCGAGGACGGCGGCGTCTTCCAGTGCAAGCACGCCGCCTTGCGCCAGAAACGGCAGCACGGGGTGCGCGGCATCCCCGAGCAAGGCAACTGGCCCGCGAGACCACGTTCGCGCGACAGGCAGCGTGTGCAGGGTCCACCGTTTCCAGGACTGCGCCGCCTCAATCAAATCGGTCAGTGGCTGTGCGCATGGCGGCACGTGCTGCTGCACCCAATTTGCTGGGATCGGTGCGCTCCACTCCTTGTCATCATGTGTGTCATTGACGATCGCAACGAGTGCGAGCTCACAGCTGCTCGCCACGGGATAATGCACAATGTGCGCGCCGGGGAAGAGCCACATGGTAGTCTGGTTCTGGCGAAGAGATTGGGGAACGGCATCCATGGCGAGCACGGTTCGCGCTGCGCTCTTGCCGAAAAAGCGGGGTACGCGCGGGTCAAATTGCAAGCTTCTTGTGGTCGACCAAATACCATCTGCTGCAATTAGAGCCTTGCCTGTCGAGGTCCGTCCGTCTGTGGAAGTGACAGCGACCAACTGGCGGTCTGTCGCAATGTCTGTGACATCGAATCCCAATGATAGGGTGACGAGAGGCTCACCGCGGGCAGTACGCAAAAGAGCTGCATGCAAGTCGCTGCGATGGGCCACCCAATAGGGTGCACCGTGGCGCGATGCGATCCAGTGGCCGAGCGGCAGGCAGGCAAGTTCGTCGCCGATCGTCCCGTCACGCACGCAGATCGACTCCGGCGCCGTAACGTGGCGGCGAAGAGCTTCCGCCACGCCCAAGAGGCGCAAGATGCGTGTACCGTTGGGACCAATCTGGATGCCGGCGCCCTCTTCGTGGAAAGCTGCGCGCCGCTCTAAGACATGCGAGGCAATTCCGCGCCGCGCGAGCGCCACCGCTGCGGCGAGCCCGCCGATACCGCCGCCAGCGATGAGCACGGGATGTGTGAGATCTTTGCGCGCGTTCTCTAAAGCCGCTTTGGCATTCTCGTTTGCCGACGTATGGGTGCGCGGCACGCTCATGTCACTTTGCGGTAGGGAGCGCAGGGCGTCAGTCGAAATCCTCCACGAGATTGACGAGGCAGCCCTTGGGGTCTGACTCGTCAGCCGTCAGACGCGGATCGTGGATGAAGAGAGTCGAGCAATACGGGCATAGGATCTGTCCGTCATCGCCCATGTCGAGATACACGTGCGGGTGATCGAACGGCTTGCGCGCGCCCATGCAGTTCAGCTCGCGTACACCTATGAAGATCTTCTCGACGCCTTGATCGTTGGCAAGGTGGGGGACGACGTTTTCAGTCATACTTTCCGCCTAGGGGATGTTCAAACGGCTACAGCGCGGACGATAGCCGCCACAGTTCCGAAATGATAGGGGTGTGGCCGGCGTGAACTCAAGCCTCAAGGGACCAAGTTGTTGCACACGTTCGATTCTGATGGCGTCGAGATCGCCTACGTCGATGAGGGGGCGGGTGATCCAGTTCTCCTCATCCACGGGTTTGCCTCCAATGTGGCGACCAATTGGATCGACACCGGTTGGGTCCAGACACTGACGGCGGCAGGACGTCGCGTCATTGCATATGACAATCGCGGTCACGGTCGTAGTGCTAAGCTCTATTCGACAGACGACTATGGGGCGCCGTTGATGGCGGAAGACGCGCGCCGACTTCTCGATCACCTCAAGATCGAGGCCGCGGACGTCATGGGCTATTCGATGGGCGCGCGCATTTCCGCCTTTTTGGCCATTGCCCACTCGCAGCGCGCTAGAAGCCTCATATTTGCAGGACTTGGCCTCAACATGGTGCGCGGCGTGGCGGGCACGGGGCCGGTCGCGCGTGCACTCGAGGCCGAAAGCATCGATGATGTTACGAACCAGACCGCGCGCACTTTCCGCGCCTTTGCCGAGCAAACAGGCAGCGATCTCAAGGCGCTCGCCGCCTGCATTCGCTCTGCCCGGGCGCCTATCACGGCGGAGGATCTTGGCCGCCTTACCTGCCCGGTCCTGGTTGTTGTAGGGGAGAAGGACGTAATTGGCGGTTCGGCAAAGGGGTTAGCCGACTTGATCCCAGGCGCGCGCGCACTGGAGATCGAGGGTCGCGATCATATGAAGGCGGTCGGCGACCGGGCCTATAAGGAGGCCGTGGTCGAATTTCTCGCTCAGCGCCCATGAGATTGAAAGCTGTTGCCTGCGTGTGTGGCCTTGCAGCTACGAGACCCCGGCACGTCCTCGTGCAGTCTCGAAAGACAAACGCGGGGGTTGTCACGAGGCCTGCAGAGAACCCAAACCGGGGCCAAGACGCAGATACGCAATACTCTCAGTACACTTACACATACGCGTAGGCACCTTTTGGTACCCAATGCCCGAAGCGTGCAACTTCGAGCGAGCAAATTATTAACAGGATAACCTTTGCAGGTCTGGGTAAATCGGGCCGAAAGGACGTACTAGCTGTGGATAACGTTGCAGTCCGAGGCCGCGAATCGCCCCGCTGGCTGTCGAAAATCGGCCTGAATTAAAGGCCATTAGAAGCATGGGAAAGATGGGATTCACGAGCCATTAGGGTTAGCGCGCGTAACGTTCCCATCTGATGCCATTCATTCGTATTCGTATAGTTCTGGGTCTGGCTGGCTTGGTCCTGTTGCCGAGCTGCAGCACGGGCCCGTATTTTGTGGCCAAGCACGAGCCGTGGCGCGCTGACGAAGAGCGCGCCTGCCTCGCTTCGGGCTTAGTGCACCAAACTCCTTACATTCGTGCCCGTTCGGCGCTGGGTGGTCCGAGCGCTTGCGGGGCTGAGCGGCCCTTCGAGATGGCGGCTGCGAACGGTGGCCGCGTGCGCCTAAAGCCTGCAGCGCTTTTGCGCTGCCCGATGGTTCCGCAAGTCGATCGATGGGTAGCGACGGTGATCGAGCCGGCAGCACGGCGCAACTTTGGCGCCTCGGTTGCTGAGATCACGGTGGCCGCGTCCTATGCCTGCAGGCCGATGAACAACAAGGTTGGGGGGAACTTGTCCGAGCATGGCCACGCCAACGCGCTCGACGTTTCAGCGTTCGTCCTGACCGACGGGAGGCGCATATCGGTGAAGCAGGGCTGGCGCGGTAGCTGGAGCGAGCGGGCATTTTTGCGCGCGGTTCACAAGGGTGCGTGTGCCCAATTTACAACCGTTCTGGGCCCCAACTACGACAGCAATCACCACGACCACTTCCACGTCGATCTTATGCGCCGCGGCCGGTATGGCGAGCGTCGCGTGTGCAAATAGGCGCGCTGCAAGGGTGATATTAGAGGGGCTACATGGCCCCACTCAGCGTGGACGTCAGCAGAAAATGCACGAACGGCATAGGTTTGCCGCCTCAGAAATTTGGCCGCTGATGATGCGCGCATATTCGCGCAACTTCGTTTTCCAAGCGTCGCACAGTTCCTTTTTGCGCTCAGGTTCGCCGTGCACGGCTTCCCACTCTTTGACGAACTTGGCCTTCTTTGAGCGGAAAACGCGGAGCACTTTTCGAAACGAAGATCGCGTAACGCAAGTGCCAACGGCTTTCCAAGCACGTCGCCGAAGGTTCAGCTTGCGGCCGCAGAATTCCTGCAGCGCATCGACAGTGGCGTACTGCTCAACCCTTTTCCACAGCGTTGCCTGTTCGGACTTGCTCATCGAGTTCAAGCCGAGCTTTACGGGCACGATGCCGTCGGTTTGTGCCGCGCCGGGAATGGCCCAAGCGAACGCAACCAGCAGGCAAGCAAGGCCGGTTAACCGGCGTACACGGCAATGCCAAAACATCTACGAGCCCCGTCAGCAAGTCAGATGCGGCAGCCTAATCCTGCTGGCGGCACCTGCGCAATATTGCACGTTTTGATTGTGCTTAATTGACGTCCTCAGTCCAGTTATTCCAGCGCGCCCCGCCCGCCCTGCCTTGCGCATTGAGGCAGGTTTTCGCCAGGCACAAGGGGCTATCAACCGCCAAATTTAGTCCGCGCGATGGCATAGGGGCAGCATTTCTCACTCTGTTGTTACGCCGGTGACAGCGTCGCCTCGCCCGCACGACTAAGCATCAAGGCTTGCGACCTAACGCTTAGCCGAGTAGAGGACGATGTTGCAAGAACCAGTACTTGGGCCAGGCATCTGGTCCGGCATCGATGTGTACGTCGACTTCGACGGGACCATCGCGCCTGACGAGCCGACTGATCAGCTGTTTGACCGCTTCGCCGATCCTGCGTGGCGAGACATCGATCAATCGTGGTTGGATGGCCAAATAACGTCTTGGGAAGCCACGGCGCAAAACGCGACCTTGCTTCGGGCCCGGCCGGAAGAAGTCACTGCGTTTCTGCAGCACATCCCGATCGATCCAGGCTTTCCCGCCTTCGTCGAATTGTGCCGGCGCAACGGCGCTCGCGTCACCGTCATATCCGATGGCCTCGATGTAATCCTTCGTACCGTGCTCAGTACCGCCGGTCTCAACCTTCCCTTTGTTGCCAATCAGCTTGTCTGGCAAGGCGGCGATCGCTGGGAAGCACGCTTTCCGCATCGGCGTGCAGACTGCCGGTTCAACATGGGTAACTGCAAGTGCGCGCATCGTCTTCGCGGCGACACAGCTGCCAATGTGATGGTCGGTGATGGCCGTTCTGACTTCTGCATCGCGGAGCGCTGTCACTTGGTCATCGCCAAGGGATCGCTCTTGCGGCGTTGCCAAGAGCATGGGCTGCCGCACATTGCGATGTCTGGCTTCAACGATGCAAATGCCCAGTTTGCACTATGGCTCTCAAATCAGCGTGCCGGAAGCGCATCGGATTCGATCGATTCGCTCCATCCGGAGATGTTGGAAGCGAGTCTTTAGGTTCAGACACGAACGTTTGGATCAGGTTCACCGACCTTAGGAGGCGAGTAGCAATGACACGGCAAGACACGATGTCTGAGGACCGGAGCTTCATATTTGATGGAGGCCGGACCGGTGCTTTGCTTCTGCATGGCCTAGGCGGTACGCCGGTCGAGATGCGGTTCGTGGCGCTGGGTCTGGCGCGTGCCGGCATGACCGTGTCGTGTCCACAGCTGGCAGCTCACACAGGTAGCTTTGATGAACTGCAAGAGTCTCGCTGGCAAGATTGGTATGCGAGCGCGGAGGCCGCGCTCGATCAGCTGCGCCGCCGCTGCGATAAGGTCATCGTCGCTGGGCTGTCGATGGGCGCGGTCCTCGCCCTGATGCTCGCGGCTGAACGAAAGAAGGATGTTGCCGGCGCGGCTCTCTATGCGCCCACGCTCGCACTCGATGGGTGGGGCGTGCCGTGGTATGCGCGGCTGTTCAAGCTGGTCCCGCAGAAGTCGTTAGCCAAGTGGTTCGACTTTGCCGAGCGCGAACCATACGGCGTGAAAGATCCGCGCGTGCGCGCACTTGTCACCGCCGCGATCGAAAGCGGCGACAGCTCCAAGGCCGGTATGCTCAAGGTGCCCGGCGGCGCAATGTTTGAATTGGCTGGTCTGGTCCGCGCCGTTCGTAATCGCACGCGCGGGATCGAGCAACCCGTTCTCTTGGTGCATCCGCGTGACGATGATCGTGCGAGCATCCACAATTCGTTCTGGCTGCAAAGGAATCTTGCAGGAACTGTGGACACGGTTGTGCTCGACGACAGTTACCACGTCGTGACCGTCGACCGGCAGCGCCACCTCGTGACAGACCGCACGATTGCATTCATAGAAAAGATCGCGCGTACTCACGGCGAGAAGGGCTCCACCGTGGTGGAGATGCCGATGGCTTCGGGTCAAGGAGAAATGTTTGCGGCTTGAGATCATTTAGGCCCCAGCTAGTGGCGCGCGGGGATATTGCTTTCGGTCTTTGCGAGAGTACGTCCGCGCTTCAGCGTTGCGGTTTTCCCCGTATGAAATAGTCCAGCGCGCTAATTTTCTTGGGCGCTGGGTAACGCGCCTTCACGTAATTGCGTACTGACGAATAGATTGCTTCTGCCTTTGTGCTTATTAAGCGGCGTTGTGATCCGGCATCATTGATACAACTCTGCATACGTCTGCACCGACGTTCCTGGAGCTGAAGGCGGCGGTCTCGACGCATTTTAGGATGCGGCTTCACGAAACGACGCTAAGGGGAGGTATTTCGAACATGCTCAACGAAAAGCAAAATGCGCTGTGTGCCCAGTCCGAATGGGACTTCTCAAGTCTCCGCGCCCTTTTCATCAATTGCACCTTGAAGCGGTCTCCTGCTGTGTCTCATACGCAGGGACTTGCTGATGTCGCCCTTGAAATCATGCGCAAAAATGGCGTGCAGACAGACACCGTTCGCCTTGTCGATCATCAGATCGCATTTGGTGTCTATCCGGACATGACAGAGCACGGCTGGCCTAAGGACGATTGGCCTGCCATTTTTCCCAAGGTGCAGGCGGCCGACATTCTCATTGTCGGAACGCCAATCTGGCTTGGTGAGAAATCATCAGTCTGCACGATGCTAATTGAGCGCCTCTATGCGATGTCAGGCCAGCTCAATGACAATGGCCAGTACGCTTACTACGGGAAAGTCGGAGGCTGCATCATCACCGGCAACGAGGACGGTGCGAAGCATTGCTCCATGAATATTCTCTACAGTCTGCAACACTTAGGCTATGTCATTCCGCCACAGGCCGATGCCGGTTGGATTGGGGAGGCCGGTCCTGGACCGTCATACTTGGACGAAGGTTCAGGCGGGCCAGAAAACGATTTCACGCAGCGCAATGTCACGTTCATGACATGGAACTTGATGCATCTGGCGCGCATCCTGAAATTGCAGAACGGTATTCCCGCACACGGAAATCAGCGTTCCAAGTGGGATGCGGGATGCCGTTTCGATCATCCAAATCCTCTTTATCGTTAGATCGCTATGCTTTGCGTCGTGCCAGGATGTCATCGTGTAATGAGGTTTGCGGGTTGCGATGCAAGGCCCAACGCGTTAGGTGTGGGCCCATAAAAGGAGTGGTGCTGAGCGCGACTCCACTGGAAGGGCATCCCCGACGGTTCAACGAGGATCTGAAGGGGCAAATTCGGCCCATGAACCGTCGGCTTAAACCTTGCGCCGACCCCTGCAAATCCCACACGGCAATCGACCCTCTATCGTACAAGATCGTTGTTTGAACGCCATTTGTGGTCCGCTTGGCGGCGGCATGCGTAACAAGTGTCTAATGGGGAGGTATCATGACCTCAACCACGTCCACTCAATCTCAAGCTTCGTCACGAAGTGCTTCGCAGACGGTTGAGCTATACGGCCGCTTGCGTGACAGCCGGCAGCTATCTGTAGAACTCGCAGCACCGCTAAGCGACGAAGACCAGACCGTGCAATCGATGGACGATGCCAGTCCAACAAAGTGGCATCTCGCCCACACGACTTGGTTTTATGAAGCGTTCATTCTAAGACCGTATTTGCCCGGTTATCAGCTGTTTTCGGATGATTTCGAGTACTGCTTCAATTCGTACTATGAGGCGAAAGGTGACCGGCAGCCACGCGCGCGCCGCGGACTGCTCACCCGGCCGAGCGCGCAACAGGTGCGGGACTACCGTAAGCACGTCGACGGGGCACTGGCGAAACTCTTCTCAGACGGCTTGGTCGCGGACACATCGGATGAGGTTGGTGCGCTAGTCGAGCTAGGCATCAATCATGAGCAGCAGCACCAAGAGTTGCTCCTCACAGATATTTTAAGCTTGTTCGCGGACAACCCGTTGCGGCCGGCCTACCGCCAACCGCAGCCAAAACCGGAAGCGGTGGCAGATGTTGCTCCGGTGGTGTGGATCACATTTGACGGCGGCGTGCACAAGGTTGGGCATGACGGCACTGGCTTTTCGTATGACAATGAGGGTCCGCGTCACGACGTGCTATTGCAACCGTTTCGTCTCGCAAGCCGGTGCGTGACGAATGCCGAATGGTCGGCGTTCATTGATGATGGCGGTTATCGCGACCCGCTTCTATGGCTCGCCGACGGTTGGGCGACAGCGAAGGCCCAAGGTTGGGAGGCCCCCGGCTATTGGGAACGCCGCGAGGGTGTTTGGCATCAGATGACGCTCGAAGGGCTAAGGCCTATCGAAGCACGCGCGCCCGTCTCGCATGTGAGCTATTACGAGGCCAATGCGTTCGCGCACTGGGCGGACAAACGGCTGCCGACCGAATTTGAGTGGGAGGTGGCAAGCGCAGGCTATTCGTTAAAGGGCAACGATCTCTCAAACAACGCATTACGCCCGCGACCTGCAAAATCGTTGACGCCGGGAAAACTTGCGCAGCTTTTTGGTGACGTTTGGGAGTGGACCGGCTCTTCCTATCAGCCATACCCCGGCTACCGTCCGGCGCCGGGCGCGATCGGCGAATACAACGGCAAGTTCATGGTGAGCCAGCAAGTGCTTCGTGGGGGATCGTGCGCAACGCCGCCAGGCCACATCCGCGCCACTTACCGCAATTTCTTCTTTCCGCATCAGCGTTGGCAATTTACGGGCCTGCGTTTGGCGGAGGACGCAGCATGACGTTAGTTGAAGACACGAGTATCGGCGAAATTGAAGTCGATTCCGATTTCGCGAACGCACTTCTTGACGGACTTTCGGCGCCGGCAAAGTTCATCCCCTGCCGCTTTCTTTACGATGCAGCAGGCAGTGCGTTGTTTGAGAAGATCACAGAGCTGCCGGAGTACTATCCCACACGCGCCGATGCCGAAATCCTGAGAACGCGCGCGCCAGAAATTGCACACGTTATGCCGCCTGGCGCAGTGCTCATCGAGTTTGGATCAGGCTCAAGCCTCAAGACCGAGCTGCTGCTCGCCCAGATGCGCGATCTTTACGCCTACGTGCCGATCGATATATCGGACGCCGCACTGCGCGGCGCACAAGCGCGCATCAAAAAGCGCTTCCCGGACCTGCGGGTGTTGCCGTTGCTCGGCGACTTTGCGCTACCAATTCAGATGCCGCCGGAAATAGCCGACCGTCCGCGACTCGGGTTCTTTCCCGGATCGACGATCGGTAATCTAGAAAATGCCGCGGCGATCAAGCTCCTGGCGAACCTGGCGCGCATCCTAGGTCCGAACGGACGACTCGTCATCGGTGCCGATCTGAAGAAGGACGAGCGCCGGCTGATCGCCGCCTATGATGATGAAGCCGGAGTCACTGCTGCATTTAATCTCAATCTCCTCAAGCGGGCCAACCGCGAACTTGACGCTGACTTCGACGTTAGCCAGTTCGATCATCTGGCCGAGTACAATGCCGACCACGGCCGCATTGAGATTTACCTCGTCAGCCAGGCCGAACAGTCGGTCAAAATTCGGGGTCGGCGATTCCGTTTCGCTGCTGGTGAGCGCATCCATACTGAGTATTCGCACAAGTACGACATCGATGGCTTCCATGCGTTGGCCGCCCGTGCTGGGTGGGGGCCCGTCGAGGTGTGGACGGACTCAGACCGCCTGTTCTCGGTGCACATGTTGGAAACCGTTTAGTTGATGATGATGCCCTTCGCGGGCGAAGTGCGCTAGAATCCCCTGCATGGCATGGCATAAGGGTGGCCCCGGTGCGCGGCGCGGCTACCATCACGGCAACCTGCGCGAAGCGCTTATCTCAGCAGCGCTCGACCTGATCTCTCAGAAGGGGGCGGCAGGCTTTACCTTCGCTGATGCGGCACGCGCAGCCGGCGTCAGTCCTGCAGCGCCATACCGTCACTTCCGCGATCGCGATGCGCTTATGGCCGACGTGGCGCGGCGCGGATTTGAGGAATTCGCGGAAGCTTTGGCGCACGCTTGGGACGGTGGCAAGCCGACCGCACGCGCCGCGTTTGAGCGCGTTGGGCGCGCCTATCTTGAATTTGCCAGTAAGGAACCAGCATTCTTTTCCGCGATGTTTGAGTCCGGGCTTCCTGTGGCCGACTACCCGGAAGTTCGCGAAGCAGGCGATCGCGCATTCGCAGTGCTACGCGAGGCGTGCGAAGCGCTGGCGGCAACCCTTCCCAAAGAGCGCCGTCCCCCGTCGCTAATGATGGCCTTGCATATCTGGTCGCTGAGCCACGGCATTGCGGCGCTGTTTGGCCGCGGCGATGCTGCGCGACGCTCCATTCCTATGAGCCCCGAAGAGCTACTGGAGGCGGCCGTCCTTATCTATCTGGAGGGCCTGGGGGTTTCGCCCGACCAGGGCCGCTAATCGGCAAGGCTTGCTAGCCCCTGGCGCTGAGACGCCTCCACCCCCATCTCAAAGCCTGGCGACCCGCTCGTTCGATTTTTCGATCCCGGCCCCTTGACGCCGCCATATTCAGATGGCACCTATGTAAATGTAATAAACATTCACATGAGGGCGAACGTGAGATGACTCAGGTTGTGGCAACGCTGGATGATTATGGCCGCCCCGCATGGCTTGCGGTGATGGTTCTAGGCTTCATCCTCTTCTGGCCCATCGGCCTCGCAATCTTGGCCTATCTGATTTGGAGTGGACGCATGGGATGTGGACGCAACGGTGAATTCAATCGCTGGCAGCAGCGCATGGCGGACAAGTGGGATCGCAAGATGGAGCGCTGGGGTCGCGATGGACGCGGTTTTGCTTCGAGCGGAAACGATGCGTTCGACGATTACCGTGAAGAGACGCTGCGCCGCCTTGAAGAGGAGCAGCGCGAATTCCGCGAGTTTCTAAATCGTTTGCGCAAGGCCAAAGACAAGCAAGAGTTTGATCAGTTCATGGCCGAGCGCCGGTCGCGGCCACCGGAGAGCCCAGCCAGCGAAGCCTCTCCCGCTTAATCCGCACGCCACGCTGAAGATGAAGAGCCAGGATCACATTAAGTCCTGGCTCTTTGCATTTTGAGCAGCGATGGGGAGTAAAACGCTTAACGCGTTGCCTTGTCGATGTTCGTAGTGGTGGACAGGCCTTTGACCGTGTCGAGGCCACGCACACCGGTGAGCCTAGCGCCATAAAGATCTGCGCCGGTGAGATCTGCTCCCGTCAAATCCGCTCCAGTGAAATCGACCATTGAAAGATCGGCCTCGGTCAAATCCGCGCCGGTCAAATCCGTACCGACAAAGCGCGAAAACGTAAGATCTGCGCGCGTTAAGATCGCGCCCTTCATTGTGGCGGCTGAGAAATCGCACGACTTCAAAACGTTTTTGGCCAGCGTTGTGATGGTGCCCTGCCCGGCACGCGATTCAAGCGGCGTGAAGTCGGCATTCGTGAGATTTGCCCCGCGAAAATCAGCACCCGAAAGTTTGGCCATCACGCGGACGCCGGTGAGGTTCGCGCCGGCAAAGCGAGGTGCATCAGCGAGGTCACTAGTAAGGTCGGAATATATGGTCGGACGGAAGATCGTTGCGCCGGTGAGATTGGCTCCTGATAAATCGGCGCGGATCAAAACGGAGCGGTTAAGCCGCGTGTGAGACAGGTCGGTGCCCTTGAGGTTGGCGCCGGTGAAGTCAGTCCCATACAGATCTGAGCGCGCAAGCGTTGCGCCCTTGAAGTCGAGGCCGGCGAGATCGAGGTAGGTGAGATCGTGGTTTGAGTAATCGAGCCGCTCGCCGGGCTTCGCCTTGAAGAGCGCAGACGCGATCTCACGCACCGTGAAGTCGGCGTCAGGGGAGACGGGCTCTGTTTCCTCGGCGACGGAAACTGTCGCCAAGGCAAGCATGAAGATCAAAACCGGTGCCGAGATGGCACGCGCCGCGCGCTGCAATCGCATTTTCTTTCTTCCTGCGCCCCGCCGAGGGCGACAGTCTTAAGATTGGCGATATGCGGCGAACACTCAAGGGGGCACCAGTGCTAAATCTGGGAAAGGGGCCTCGTAGGGCCGCTTTACCACAGGTCGCATTGGCTGGCTTGGTTAAGCGCGCCCGAATCCCCCACCTGTGGGTGTGATGATGATGATTGATTCGCCGGGTTCCAGGATCGTTTGATCACAACCCTTAAGTTGTTCCTCGTTGCCATCGTTGCGCCGTGCGAGGTTATTGCCGGTCTCGCCCGGCTCGCCGCCATCGAGTCCAAATGGCGCCACCTTGCGTGAGCTCGACAGAATCGCGCAGTCCATGCGTTCGAGAAAGCGGATAACCCGCCTTGTGCCGTCACCGCTATTCCACTTGCCCTTGCCGCCCGAGCCGCGGCGGATTGAAAACTCTTCCATCAGCACTGGGTAACGCAGCTCAAGGATCTCTGGGTCGGTTAAGCGCGTGTTGGTCATGTGAACGTGCACAGCCGCCGCGCCATCAAAGCCCGGACCGGCAGGCGCGCCCGAACATAACGTCTCATAGTATTGGACCTTCTCATTGCCGAAGGTGAGGTTGTTCATCGTGCCTTGGGCGGAGCCAAGAGCGCCAAGCGCCGCAAACAGTGCGTTCGTTACGATCTGGCTCGTCTCCACGTTGCCGGCGACAACGGCAGCGGGGTAGGTGGGGCTCAGCATTGAGCCGTCCGGAATGGTGATCTCTATGGGTTTGAGGCAGCCAGCATTCATCGGGATGGGCTCATCGACCATGACGCGGAAAGCGTACAGAACGGCTGCGCGCGCTACGGGCTCAGGAGCGTTGAAGTTGTTGGGTTGCTGCGGACTGGTCCCGGTAAAGTCAATCTTCGCCGTACGCTCTTCGCGATCGACGCTGATGCGCACCTCAATGCACGTGCCCTGATCCATCTCCACGCGAAAATGACCATCAGACAGACGTGCCAGCAGCCGGCGCACACTCTCCTCGGCATTATCTTGAACGTGCTGCATGTATGCCTTCACAACATCGAGACCGAAATGTGCCACCATTTTGTGAAGCTCAGCCTCGCCCTTGGCGCTGGCTGCGACCTGCGCCTTGAGATCGGCGATGTTCTTTTCGGGTTGACGCGCAGGGTACTTGGCGCCCTGAAGCAATGCGCGTGTCTCGTCTTCGAGAAAGCGTCCCTGGTCGACGAGCTTCACGTTGTCGATGTAGACGCCCTCTTCCTCGATCGTGGCGGCACGCGGCGTCATCGAGCCGGGTGTTAGCCCTCCGACGTCTGCGTGATGACCGCGGCTTGCAACGTAAAAAAGTAGTTCACCGCCGTCTTCATCGAACACGGGCGTGACGACTGTGATATCAGGCAAGTGCGTGCCGCCGTTGTAAGGCGCGTTCAGCATATAGACGTCGCCTGGACGCATCTCGCTTCGGCGCAAGCGAATGATCGTCTCGACTGAACGGTCCATGGAGCCCAAGTGCACCGGCATATGCGGTGCGTTGGCGACAAGGTGGCCCTTCGTGTCGAAAATCGCGCACGAGAAG
Source organism: uncultured Hyphomicrobium sp. (assembly GCA_964405975.1). GTDB lineage: Bacteria > Pseudomonadota > Alphaproteobacteria > Rhizobiales > Hyphomicrobiaceae > Hyphomicrobium_A. Next base: position 26,718 of record CAYOPW010000019.1, on the reverse strand, counting down.
TCGAGCCGCTCTTTGATGTTGACCGACTGCGCGGTGTTGCGCAGCGCCTCGCCCATCTGTTCGGCGATCCCCATGAAGAGGTTGTTGAAGACTTCCAGCAGGACGGGGTCAGCCTCAGTGCCAAGCCGTTCGTGCGGGCGCGGCACCGTGCGGCGAAGAATAAGGTCATTGCGTTGCGAGATTTCAAGCTGCCAGCCGTCTTCGATGACCACCGTCTGATGCGGCTCGATTATCAGGGCAGGGCCCTTTAGCTTCATGCCCGGGTGAACGTGCTTGCGCAGGTAGACGGGTGCGTCGTGCCAGGCACCGGACGAGTAGAAGCGGGTCGTGTTGATAGCTTTTTCGGTTTTCGATTCGCTCGTCGACTCAAGGTCGGAGTCTGACTGAGCTGCTTCGGCGGCCTCGCCACCGCCTGCTGCCTCGACCTCGATTGCCGCTGCGAAAATTTTCTTTTCTGGTGAGATAAAGCCGAAGCGTTGCCGGTGCAGCGTCTCGAAATCTTGCGCCATGATATCTGGTTCAGAAAATGGAACGGGCAAGGCTGTATCGGTCCCCTCATAACGCAAGTGTACGAATGTCTGGACGGCAATGTCGTCGTGCTCAACGCCTTCGTCGAGCAGCTCTTCCGTCGTTTCGCTTCCCAGATCGAACGCGAGGTTTTCGAGTTTGCGCATTGTGTCTGCGTTAAGCGGCGCTTCGATGGACCGCTCACGGCTGGCACGTATCTGGGCAAGCCCCATCCCATAGGCCGAGAGCAGGCCCGACAGCGGGTGAATGAGAACCGCGTCAATACCGAGCGTATCGGCGATGAGACAGGCGTGCTGACCGCCTGCGGAACCGAAGCAATTCAGCGCGTACTCGGTAACGTCATAGCCGCGTTCGACCGAGATCTTCTTGATGGCGTTGGCCATGTTCTCGACGGCAATTCGGATGAAGCCGTCAGCGACGTCTTCCGGCGACCGCCCATCGCCGACCTGTTGCGTCAAATCAGTAAAGGCAGCGCGGACGCCTTTAGAGTCGAGCGGCTCATTGTGGCCGGGGCCAAAGATTTTCGGAAAGTAGGCTGGGCTTAGTTTGCCCACCATCAGGTTTGCGTCGGTGACGGTGAGCGGACCGCCGGCACGGTAGCATTTCGGTCCCGGACTAGCGCCTGCGCTCTCAGGCCCCACGCGAAAGCGCGAACCGTCGTATGTCAGTATCGAGCCTCCGCCCGCGGCGACTGTGTGAATGTGCAGCATGGGCACCGTTAGGCGCACACCGGCGACCTGCGTTTCAAAGGTGCGCTCATACTCGCCGGCAAAGTGTGAGACGTCGGTCGACGTGCCACCCATGTCGAAACCAATAACCTTGTCGAAGCCGGCGAGCTTGGCCGTCTCTGCCATGCCGACAACGCCGCCTGCGGGACCGGAAAGGATTGCGTCGCGTCCCCGGAAAATCTCGGCTGATTTGAGGCCGCCTGAGGAGGCCATGAAGAGCACGCGTGTATTTTCGTGGTTGAGCGCGCACGAGACCTGCTCGACGTAGCGGGAAAGGATCGGCGACAGATAAGCGTCCGCGACGGTGGTATCCCCGCGGGCGACGATCTTGATAAGCGGTGAGACGGCGTGACTTGCCGACACTTGGCCAAAGCCCAATTCGCGAGCCAGCGCCGCGGCCTGGCGCTCGTGGGCGGGATAGGCATAGGCGTGCATGAAAACGATTGCCACGGCGTCGATGCCATCGGCGCGCGCTTGTCTCATTTGGCGTTCTAGGGCCGCGAGGTCGAGCGGTTGCTCAACTGTCCCGTCCGCGCGCACGCGCTCGGTCGCCTCCACAACGCGGGCATAAAGCATTTCGGGCTTGACGATATTCTTTGCGAAAATGTCGGGCCGTGCTTGCGTACCGATTTCGAGCTGGTCTTTGAGGCCTTGCGTGATGACGAGTAGCGTCGCGTCGCCTTTGCGCTCCAGAAGCGCGTTTGTGGCAACGGTTGTTCCCATCTTCACCGATGCGATGTGCTCTGAAAGGATCGGCGCATCAGTCGGCACACCGAGAAATTGGCGAATGCCTTCGAGTGCGGCGTCACGATAGGCGCCAGGGTTTTCGCTCAATAGCTTGCGTGCAAGGATTTGCCCTTCGGGGGTTCGCGCTACGACGTCGGTAAAGGTGCCGCCGCGATCAATCCAGAATTGCCACTCGCCGCCGTTACTCTGCCCCGCCATACGCCGGTTCCACGGTTAACAACATTCTGTCAGCTATCGGCCATGGTCGTGTACGTCAACCGGGGAGCTCCATGGATCGTCGCAGCCCCGATGGCGTTATGAGACGCCTTTGCCCATCTTCCTCTTCTTATCGAAAATTTCCGCCAGACACCGATTGCACCCGTTGCAGGGCCTTCAAGTCGCTCGCGAATGCCGATAAGGGTGTGCCATGGCGTGGATGGTTTTATCAAAGGCGATAACACTGGAAAAAGGCGGGACGATACGCGAAAGGTTGGCGTCGTTGTGGACACGCCTCGGGCTTAGTCGGTTCGGGGCGCCAGCGCCTGCGCATCGCACGGTAGCATTCACGATTGCCGTTACGACGCTTGCCGCCAAGATGGCAAAAGCGGACGGAGTTGCGTCGCGGATTGAAGCGGAAGCCTTCGAGCGCCTCTTTCGGATTCCCGCTGGCGAAGAAAAGAACGTGCGCCGCCTCTACGATCTCGCCAAGAAAGACGCTGCCGGCTACGAGGTATACGCGGAGCGGATTGGAATGCTCTTAAAGGACGAGCCGGAACTGTTGCAGTCGCTGCTCGAGTGCCTGTTCCATATCGCGACGGTCGACGGCATTCTACACCCCCAAGAGGATAAATTTTTGGAGGCGGTGGCGCAGCAGTTCGGATTGAATCGAACCGAATTTGCTGCGATCCGCGCCAGCTTTGTTCACGATCCGGCGAGTCCTTATGAGATTCTCGGCGTGAGCCCGGATATCTGCGACGCCGAGCTTAAATCGCACCATCGCGCGCTTGTCCGGGAAAATCATCCTGATCGCTTGATGGCGAGCGGCGTTCCTGTCGAGTTCCGCACTGCAGTCGACCGTAGGCTCGCCGCCATCAACGTAGCCTATGAGATGATCTTGAAGGAGCGTGGCCTGAAGCCGAGCGTGGCGGAAGAGCACGGTTCGTGATGATGAGACCCGATAGCCGCCTCGTCGCAGCGTTGCATCCTTCTCCTAACGTTGGTGTGCGCCGCGGCGGCTGCAAGCCGCAACTGCTTTTGCTGCACTACACGGGCATGGAGTCGGCGCCAAAGGCGATTGATTGGCTCGCGCACCCGGAAAGCAACGTGTCGTGCCACTACGTTGTCGATGAGACGGGACTGATTACGCAGATGGTGCCAGAGGCAGCGCGCGCATGGCATGCCGGCGCTTCGTGCTGGGCGGGTGAAACGGACATCAATTCTGCCTCGATCGGTATCGAGATCCAGAATCCCGGACACTCTCAAGGTTATCCTGACTTTCCCGACGAGCAGATGCTGTCTGTCGCCGCGCTTAGCCGTGATATCGTTTCGCGGCACGTGATGCGGCCCGAACGTGTTCTGGCGCATTCTGATGTATCGCCAGGGCGCAAAATTGATCCAGGCGAGAAGTTTGATTGGGCGTGGCTGGCACGCGCTGGCGTTGGTCATTGGACGGACCCAGCGCCGGTGGATGCAAGTGAAGCTGGATGCAAGGTGGGCGACGAGGGCTTGCTTATCGCCGAAACTCAGACGTTGCTGCGTCACTATGGGTATGGCGTCGAAACGCACGGGCAACTTGATGAAAAGACTCAGATCGTCCTTCGTGCCTTTCAGTTGCATTTCCGTCCCGCGCGTGTCGATGGCCGGCTCGATACTTCGACGCGCGATACGCTTAAGCGGCTCATTGCGGCGCTGCCGGTGACGCTGGCCGGGTGAATGACGCGCACTGAGGCGATTGGGCGCAATCGAAGACTTGCCTGCAATTTGCGCTTCTTGGACCAATTGACGCGGTGGTGGTCGTGCCACTTTTTTTGGCCTCATTGATGAGGCTCCTCCCCGCGCGCAAGAGAAGCAACATAGGGAATTCCGAATGAGAGTGAGTCTATTCATCATCTTGGCGACGGTGGTTTTTGCGGGCGTAGGAATGGGTACCGCTAACGCGTCGCACTATTATCCGTCCCCGGCCGAAGCTTGGTATTCGTCCGGATCAGATACTGCGCAAAGTGCAAGTCGCAGCCGCCGCGCAAAGCGAAAATACCGGAACGGCAAGAGCTACCGTAGTAATCGCAATTACCGCGGAACGCGCAAGACGCGCAGCGCGCGCAATTCAAACAGTGGCGCGAGCAGCAGCTATCGCGCAACCGCGTCCCGCGGTGGCGCAGGACCGCGGCCGCGGCAATGGTGCGGCTGGTGGATGCGCACACAGCGCGGCGGCGGCCGGGAGCTCAACGTGGCGTGGAACTGGAGCCGATGGGGCCGGGCATCTGGGGCACAAGTCGGCGCCGTCGTCGTTTGGCGTCATCATGTGGGTGAGATCGTGGGACGTGCGGCAAACGGGAAGTGGCTCGTTCGCTCTGGCAACGATGGCGGGCGCGTACGCACCCGTGCACGTTCCGTGGCCGGCGCCGTCTTTCGGATGGGCTAACAGTACCCCTTTTCCAACTCAGTACATTTAGTATCTCGAGCCAAAGGGCCGCCGCATCGTGCGCGCGGCCCTTTGCGCTTTCTGCTTCGGCGCTTCTCTTATCTACAAGCCGCACTTGACGCAGCGGGCACTTGGCACCTTATTAGAGGCACCAGCCGGCCGGGCGGCCGCTGCCGGAGTTGCGGGCGATTGTGGTCCATTGAAGCAAAGCCGGTGGAGGAAAGTCCGGGCTCCATGGAGACACGGTGGCGGCTAATGGCCGCCGGGGGCAACCCCAGGGAAAGTGCCACAGAAAGCAAACCGCCACGGCCTTCGTGCCGAGGTAAGGGTGAAAGGGTGCGGTAAGAGCGCACCGCGCGGCCGGTAACGGCAGCGGCAGGGCAAACCCCACCGGGAGCAAAACCAAATAGGGGTGGCCGGGCGTGCGCGCTCGTCGCGGGACGCCAAGTCCGTTTCCAGACCCGCCACCCGGGTTGGTTGCTTGAGGCACTCAGCAATGGGTGTCCCAGATGAATGGCCGTCGCGGAGGGGCAACCCTTCAGACAGAACCCGGCTTACAGGCCGACTGGTATTTTTCGCGCACTCTTTACGTGCCTTTCGCGCCAAATAAACAGCACCCCCTTTAGGCAGCGCCGCATGTGTGCAGCTTCGCGTAACGAATTCTGTCGTGCGTAAACGATTGATTAAGCATGATCCGAATGACCGCGATTTTGGCTTGAAGGTTAAGTTGGCTTAAAAGCCTTACCGATTACTCTGTGAGCATACGGTTTGTGGAGATTGGTATGCGTACAGCGTTCTTTGCGTTCGTCTGTGCGGCGTCGGCGTTAGCGGCGTTGCACTTTGGCTCTAGCGCCGCGTATGCGGGTGGCTCACTTTATTCGGATTCAAGGGCTGGCTACAGCCGGGGCTATGTCGCGCCGGTCGGATGGCGTCACTCCTATCGCTGGTACCGCGATTACGCGCCGCTCTATGCGCGCAACTATTACCGGCCTCCGGTAGTTGTCGTTGTCCCCCCGCCGGTACGCTATTACCCTGCCCCGCGCCGCATCTTCAGGCGCAATTGTCCGCCTGGATATATCTATGGGCCGGCCGGCACCTACTATCCCAAGTATGGCCATCGCCATCGCGGCTATTACACGGGCTGGTAGGACACCGGCGACATCTCTCAAGCGCTTTATGCGGTAGTGATCCAGGCCGGATTAAACCAACGATCGGCATCCCCGTCGTATGGAAGCCGTGTGATGTCCCAGTGCTGAATGAGGGGCGCGTAGACATCCCACACGGGCGGTCCGCCGCCAATAAAAATGATGCGGTCGCCAAAGCGCGCGATCGTCTCGGCCGGGTCCATGTGTGAGCGCAATTCCACGATAGTGCGCTCCGCGTGTGCGAACTCGGGGATCGAGCGATACGTTAATGGGCCCGCGAGCAGGACGTGGCCGCGGGTCATTTTCCAGAAGCGCGCAACGTCGGCCTTGTACTCGGCGCCGGTTGCGCCCTCCCAAGGCATTTGGCCGCCGAGGCCAAGTTGGCCGCGCTGACCAATGGCGCACATGGCGCGCACGTCAGCCATGGAGTCTTCCTTGCAGTTGAGCAACTTCCCAATAACTTAACTCAAAACTCCAGGAAAGATTGCAGCCTGGCGAGGAGCGCTTTGGGCACCTCGTCTTGAGGAAGATGATTGCACCGATTGAGGACGACGAGTTCAGCATTCGGCATGGCGCGCTCAAGTCTGCGGCCGGTTGCCAGTGGCACAATGCGATCGCGCCGGCACCAAATAAGCAGCGTTGGCTGTTCGATCGCAGCATAGTGCGCACCCTTGCGGCGCTTGTTGGCATTGAGAATCGCGCGAGCCGTTGCGATGAAGGCGCGGCGGCTGCCAAAATCATAATAGGGTTCCGCATAGCCCCGAATATCATCTTCAGGGGGGGGGCGGCCTGGAGCGCGCGCGTAGACGAGAAGCAGCCGCGCCAAGAGTTCTGGCGGTGTCGCCGTCATAATTGTATCTGGCAGAGCGGGCGTGCTTATGAGTTGCGCCACATCGGAAAAATTCTGTCTAACCGCGGGTGCATCGATGATCACGAGGCGCCTTATTCGGTGGGGTTCAACTTTGAACTTTAGCGCTGTCAGCAATGAAACGGTGCCGCCGAACGAGTGCCCGATGAGGGTAATGTCGAAGAGTTCGCGCTTGCGAATGAAGGCCGCAACGAGCGCGGCCTGATCTGATGCCGAATAGCGATCGTCGAATGGTTTTTCTGAGTGTCCAAAGCCCTTGAGGTCAAGCGCAATAACACGATGGTCACGCGCTAACGCCGGCACGATGTTGCGCCAGGTAAAGGTCGATGCGCCAAGGCCGTGCAGCAACAAAAGGGTGGGGCCCTCACCGTATTCCTCGGCATAGAGCAGCGTCCGGGTCTGGTTCGGCACGGAAACAGCGACTCGATAGGTCAGCGGGGCCGACGCGCTCTCGCAGAGCACGCCGAGGCAAGCAATCAGCACCGAACTCAGAACAACTGTTCGCGCAAGCCTCGCCATTGTCTCTCTTTGGGCTGCGAAGCAACCGGTCCGTAGCCTCACCATTCTTTACTCGGCGCCAGCCTAGATGTCCGGCCCGAACGCCCCCAAGGATCTCAAATCTGAAGGCCTCGTTGCAGATCCATCACCGGATCCCACAGGACAAACTGCGTCCGTGTCCGTGGCTGCCAGCGCACACCGCGGCGCAGCATTGGCGTATTGACCCACAGATTTGAATTAATAAACCATTGACGACCAGGTTTTCCCATGTCATCCCATATGCGCCCGACCGCACCGGGCAGGGTTCCGTGGCCGGGCGCCGGCCTCGAAGAGAGGGCTCGAGGCATCGAGCGACCGCCACGGCCTGCCGGTGCGAAGGGCGAGATTTTTTTCGGCGTTTGGTTTTGGAGTTGTGGGCGAGGCTTTGAATAGGGGATGGACCGTTTTGTCTCGACATTCACAAACAAGATCGACGCCAAAGGCCGGGTTTCGATCCCGGCACCCTTCCGCGCCGTGCTCGAGCGCGATGGCTATGCACATGGATGTGTTGGAGGGGTCTACTGCTACCCTTCTCTCGATGCTCCGGCGCTCGATGCAGGCGGCGAGAGACTTGCAAAAAAGATCGATGGGCTTCTCTCGGGCTTGCCGGACTATTCGGATGAGCGCGATGAGCTCTCTGTCGCGCTCTACGGCGACGTCCAAGTTCTCAGTCTCGATGGGGACGGCCGCATCAGCCTTCCTGAGAGCCTTCGTGCGCACGCCGGTCTCACAACCCAGGTCACATTTGTCGGCCTTGGCGACAAGTTTCAAATGTGGGAGCCGGACCGCTTCGCCGAACGGCGCGAGCGTGCGCGGGAAAAGGTCCAGCACACTCGAAAACTCTTCAGCGCGGGGAGCCGCCAATCCTCCTCGGAGGACGGCGGTGATGAAGGAGCACGGGGATGATTGGGCGGCGCGGGCGGCCAGGGATCTCCTCCACTGAGCCGGAGCGTTCGCGCCACATCCCCGTGCTGCTTTCCGAAGTACTGGAAAGCTTGTGCCCGAACGACGGGGAAATCTACATCGATGGGACGTTCGGCGCAGGCGGCTACAGTTGCGCGATTTTAGAGGCCGCCCACTGCCGCATCCTGGCACTCGACCGCGATCCAAGGGCGATTGCGGGCGCACAGGCGATTCGCAAAAAAATTGATGACCGGCTGACACTCGTTGAGGCGCGTTTCAGTTCGATGGATGCCGTCGCCCAAGCACAAGGCCTTGGCCTCGTCGATGGCGTCGTGCTCGACGTTGGCGTCTCCTCCATGCAACTCGATGATCCTGAGCGTGGCTTCTCGTTTCAGTCGGAGGGCCCTCTCGACATGCGTATGTCGTCTCAAGGGCGCTCCGCGGCCGATGTTGTGAACGAAACCGACGAGGAATTGCTCGCTCGCATTATCTACCTACTTGGTGAGGAGCGCCGCTCGCGTGCGGTCGCACGCGCCATTGTCGTTGCACGCGCCAAGTCGCCGTTACAGACGACGCGCGCGCTGGCGGACGTAGTCTCAGGCGTCTTTGGCGGGCGCAAGGTCGACGGCCGCCATCCTGCGACGCGCACCTTCCAGGCCCTGCGCATCTATGTGAACGATGAGCTGGGAGAGCTGGCACACGGTCTGAGTGCAGCCGAGCGGTGTTTAAAGCCAGGCGGTCGGCTGGTGGCAGTCACCTTTCACTCGCTGGAAGACCGTGTGGTGAAGCGCTTTTTGAGTGCGCGCTCGGGCAAGCAAATCAGGGGTTCGCGCCACCTACCAGAGCAAACCATAAAATTTGAACTATCAAGTTTTCGGATTCTTAACCCGCGTCCGTTAACCCCTTCTAAAGGAGAACTCGAGGTGAACCCGCGCGCCAGATCGGCACGCTTGAGGGCCGCGGTGCGCACGGAAGCCCCGGCATGGCCGCTTGATGTGGCGCAGTTGGGCCTGCCCTCGATCGAAGAATAGTAACCCCCGCGTGCGGGAGGGTCGGTGCCAATGCGTGTACACACTGTTGCTGCCCTTGCCATCGCGCTCGTAAGCGCATTTGCACTTTATGGCATCAACTACGACACGCGCCAGCTTGAGCGGCGTGTCCAAGCTAAAGAAAGTGCTATCAAGAAGGCGCGGCGCGATATCGCCATTTTGAAGGCGGATCGCGCGCATCTTGGCCGCCCTGAGCGCATCGAGCCCTTTGCGAAGGCACAAGGACTTCGTCCGGCAACAGAGGGTCAATTGTTCGCCGGGCCGGCCGAAGCCATGGCGGACGTCTTCTCCGAAACAGCGCAGCGCACCGCGCGCACCTTTAAGGGCAAGTGACATGGTGCGTGCCGTTACCATCACGCCCCTGGGAGGCATGTCTGCGCGCCGGCCTCATGGCAAGTTTGGTGATGCCACGGCAAGCGGCGGGCCACGCATGTTGTTTGCCAGCTTGGCTATCGCGGTGGCCTTTATGGCCGTGGCCGGACAACTCGTACGTCTCGCGATGTCGGGCCAGTTCCAGGTTGCATCCTCGCTTAATGCCACCATCGCAGAAAGTTTTGCGCGGCCCGATATCGTTGATCGTCACGGCCGTTTGTTCGCGACTGATGTTGAGGCGCAGTCATTGTATGCCGACCCCGCGCGCGTGATCGATCGTGACGAGGTTGTCGAAAAGCTTGCGACCATATTTCCCGACCTAAATCAAGCTGAGCTGCGCAAAGACCTCGCCGACCGTCACCGCCGCTTCGTGTGGATCCGGCGCGGCCTCTCGCCCAAGACGGCGCAGCGCATTCATAACCTGGGACTGCCCGGACTCGCATTTCGCCGCGAATTGCGGCGAGCTTATCCCAGTGGCGCACTCGCAGGACATGTGCTGGGACACGTTAACATCGACAACAAGGGTGTCGCCGGCTTTGAGCATTATCTCGATGAGGTCGTCGGTGTTGATGCCGTATATGGAGCCACACTAGCCGATCGCGCGCCTGCACGCCTTTCGCTCGATATCGGCGTGCAACACGCCGTCGAGGAAGAACTTACCACGGCGATAAACCGGTTCCGCGCGCAAGGGGCGGCCGGCATCGTGCTCGATATCGATACTGGCGAAGTCTTGGCGTCAGCGTCTCTTCCCGATGTCGATCCCGCGCGGCCAACCATGAGCCTCGATCCTTCTCGCATCGACAAGGTTTCCAGCAGCACATTTGAGCTCGGGTCTGTCTTCAAGATGGTCACGGTTGCGATGGCGCTCGACAATGACATCGTGTCTCTCGACACGTTGGTCGACGTGCGCGAGCCGCTAATGGCAGGCCGCTTCACAATCCGCGATTTGCATCCTGCTGGCCGGCCGCTTTCGGTGGCTGACATATTTATCCGGTCGTCGAATGTTGGTGCTGGTGTATTGGCGCTTGAGGCCGGGCCGCGGCGATGGCGAGAATTTTTGGAAAGACTGCGGCTGCTCGAACCGATCAAGAGCGAAATCGGGCCGATCGCTGCTCCGCAAGTTCCCGACCAGTGGCACGAGACTGAGATCATAACGACGTCCTATGGACACGGAATTGCAGTGGCTCCACTGCAATTCGCCGCCGCTGCGGCAACGCTCCTTAATGGTGGTCACCGTGTGACCCCGACGTTCGTCAAGCGTCAAACAGATGCTCGAAATGACTCATTGCCGCTCATCAAGCCGGCGACCAGTGGTGATATTCGAAGGATAATGCGCCGCAACGTCATCGATCCGAGGGGTACCGGCAAGCGCGCCAACGTTGCCGGCTATCCCGTTGGCGGCAAGACCGGCACGGCAGACATCCCTGGCCCAGGCGGATATAAAAAGGACAAGGTGATTTCATCGTTCCTTGCGGCCTTTCCCATGAATAGGCCGAAATATCTGGTGTTCGTGCTGCTATTCGAGCCAGAAGGAACCGGAGATTCCGGCGGGGAAGTGCTCGCTGGTCGAAATGCTGCCCCAACAGCGGGCCGCATCATAAAGCGCATTGGACCGCTATTGGGTCTTCTGCCCACACCCGAGGCGGCGGCTGCCCAATCCAGCCGCGCGTTTGACGCCACGCGCCTTGCCAAATATGAAACTCGGTGACGCGTCCCCTAACGCGGACTAAAGCAGCATGCTTCTATCTTCCCTCTTCGGGCCCGAAATGCCGGTCCCCGATGCCGCCGGGAGCGTGCGGGTCGCCGGTTTGACGGCCGATAGCCGCCTCGTTCGTCCCGGCTTCGTCTTCGTCGCGCTCGCCGGCGCGAACGTGGATGGTGCGCGTTTCATCAAAGATGCGGTGACCAAAGGCGCGATCGCAGTGCTCGCGAGCGAGGACGCTGACGTTCCCAGCATTGAAGGTATACCAATTCTGCGTGCGCGCGAGCCGCGTCGCCAGTTGGCACTAATGGCTGCCCGATTTAGCGGTAAGCAGCCAGAGACGGCCGTCGCTGTGACCGGGACGAGCGGGAAAACGTCTGTTGCGGACTTCACGCGCCAGATATTCACGACGCTTGGGTACAAGGCCGCCTCAATTGGAACGATAGGTTTGGTGAAGCCGGGCGGCGGCGTGTACGGCTCAATGACGACGCCCGACCCAGTGACACTTCATGAAACACTGGCGGAGCTCGCGGACGATGGCGTGACGCATGTTGCTTTCGAGGCGTCCTCGCATGGCCTCGATCAATATCGTCTCGATGGCGTAATGCTCAAAGCGGCGGCCTTCACCAATTTGGGCCGCGACCACCTCGATTATCATCCCACATTGGACGATTACTTCGCCGCCAAACTGCGTCTGTTCTCAGAGCTGTTGCCGGCGGAAGCGACCGCCGTTGTGAATGCCGACGGTGCCGGTGCTGAGGACGTTATAAAGACGGCGCAGGACAACGGCCGCAAAGTGCTGACCGTTGGTCGCAAGGGCGAAAGCCTGAAATTGGAACGGCTGGCGCGCGAACGTTTCGCGCAACGTTTGTCGGTGGGTCACGATGGCCGCTCGTTCGACATTCGTCTGCCGCTGCTTGGCGAATACCAAGCTTCCAATGCACTCGTTGCAGCGGGCCTTGCGATTGCGACGGGAGAGCCAGCGGGGCGCGTGCTGCCCGCGCTGCAGAATCTGGAGGGTGTCAAGGGCCGTTTGGAAATCGTGGGCGAGGTGCGCGGCGGACTGGCGGCGGTCGACTATGCGCACAAGCCTGAGGCGCTCACCGCAATGCTTGCGGCGCTGCGCCCGTTTGTAACGGGAAAACTTATCTGTGTGCTGGGTTGTGGTGGCGACCGCGATAAGGGCAAACGGCCCTTGATGGGCCAGATTGCGGTTGAGAACGCTGACGTGGTGATCATAACGGACGACAATCCGCGCACCGAAAAGCCGGAGGCGATCCGCGCTGAGATCATGGCGGCGGCAGCGGGCGCGAAAGAAATTGGTGACCGCGCCGGGGCCATTCGTGCGGGCGTGGCCATGCTGGGTGAGGGTGATGTGCTCGTGGTGGCTGGAAAAGGTCACGAAACCGGTCAGATCGTGGGTGATAAAGTGCTCCCCTTTTCAGATCACGACGAGCTGCGCAAAGCGTTGGAGTGCGCCTGACAGGATGGCAGATGCATTGTGGACGTGGGAGGAACTGGTGCGCGCCGCTGGCGGGGTGGCCGACGGCACACCATCAGTGTCCATAACTGGCTTTTCCATCGACACGCGTGGGATCGCGCCGGGGGAGGTGTTCGTGGCGCTGACGGACAGGCGCGACGGCCACGAATTTGTACCCGCAGCGTTCGATCGAGGCGCGTCTGCAGCCCTTGTTAAGAACGATTATGCGCGTGCGGCGGGGGACGGCGCTCTTTTGCGCGTAGAAGATCCGTTGAAAGGTTTGGAGGCCATTGCACGTGCGGCGCGCGCGCGCAGCGCTGCACGTATCGTTGCAGTGACGGGTAGCGTTGGCAAGACAGGCACCAAAGAAGCACTGCGTGCGTGCCTTAGCCGCTTGGGAAAGACTCATGCGGCCGTGAAGTCGTTCAACAATCACTGGGGCGTGCCACTCACGTTGGCGCGTATGCCGGCCGATTCACGCTATGGCGTGTTCGAGATCGGCATGAACCACGCAGGTGAAATCACGCCGCTCGCAAAAATGGTGCGCCCCCACGTTGCCATCATCACCACGGTGGAGCCCGTTCATCTGCAATTTTTCGACTCGGTCACGGAGATAGCCGAAGCCAAAGCTGAGATTCTGGCTGGAATAGAGCCCGGCGGTACGGCGGTGCTCAATCGCGACAATGCTTTTTTTGATCTTCTTGACGATCGTACACGCGCGCACGGCGCCCATGTCGTTTCGTTTGGCCAGAGCGAGGCCGCGGATGTGCATCCTGAGGTTCTGACGCTGGGCGCTGATGGGTCCGATATCGTAGTGCGGGCCGGTAAAACGCGAGTCGCCTATCGACTGGGGGCTCCAGGAGTACACATTGCCCAGAATTCGCTTGCTGTCGTTGCCACCCTCGTTGCGCTGGAAGCCGATGTTGAAGCCGGGATTAGCGCACTTGCCGGCGTTAAGGCGGCCAAGGGCCGTGGCGCGCGCATCGAAGTAAAGCGTGCCGATGGAGCGATTCTGCTTGTTGACGAGAGCTATAATGCCAATCCAGCCTCGATGCGTGCCGCCCTTGCGGCCATGGCAACCGTGTCACGCGAACAATATCCGCGCCGAATTGCGGTTCTCGGCGACATGCTCGAATTGGGGGAGGAAGCCGGCCCTTTGCACGAGGAATTAAAGGAAGCAGTTGACGCCGCCGAGGCTGATCTGGTCTTTGCCTGTGGGCCTCATATGAAGCGGCTGTTTCAGGTTTTGCCGGCGGCCCGGCAGGCAAAGTGGGCCAGCACGTCGGATGATATCGAGGATGCACTTGTTGCAACGGTACGGGGCGGCGATGTGGTGATGATAAAGGGTTCGCTGGGATCGCGTATGGCGCCGCTCGTCAATGCGCTAATACGCAGCGGTGAAAAGGATTGCATCGAGGCGGACCGGGGCGCGTAGTCGCTGTGACAACCGCCATCGGAGGGTGATGGATGCTTTATGAACTCGTGAACTTCAGCGACCAGATCGGGGTGCTGAACGTTTTCAGATACATCACCTTCCGCACCGGCGGGGCGATCTTCACGGCGCTCATATTCGTAATGCTGTTTGGCCCAGGCATAATAGATCTTCTGCGCGTCAAACAGGGCAAAGGCCAGCCGATCCGCGAGGACGGACCTGAGACTCATCTACTCAAGACGGGCACGCCAACGATGGGCGGGCTCATGATTCTTGCCGGCGTCACAGTCTCAACTCTGCTGTGGGCCAATCTCAGCAACCCTTACATCTGGATCGTCTTGGGTGTCACCCTGGCTTATGGAGGCGTCGGTTTTTACGACGACTTCCTGAAGGTGACGCGCCGGACCACTTCTGGATTTTCGAGTGGCGTGCGGCTCGGCATTGAGATTCTCGTGGCGGCAATTGCCACGGCGTGCGTGATGTGGCTTGGACCGCCGGAGATATCCGGTGTGCTCACCGTTCCCTTCTTCAAGAACCTGGTGTTTCACATGGGGCCGTTCTTTATTCTCTTCGGCGTGCTCGTGATTGCCGGGGCAGGCAACGCGGTCAACCTGACCGACGGCCTTGATGGCCTTGCGATCGTTCCCATCATGATCGCGGCGGCGACTTTCGGGCTTATTGCGTACTTGATCGGTAACGCGAAGTTCGCTCAGTATTTGCAAATCCACTACGTTGCGGGTACTGGCGAGCTATCCATCATTTGCGGGGCGCTGATTGGCGCGGGCCTCGGCTTCTTGTGGTTCAATGCGCCCCCTGCCATGATTTTCATGGGCGATACGGGGTCGCTTGCCTTGGGTGGAGCGCTGGGCACGATTGCGGTCGCCACCAAGCACGAAATCGTCCTCGCTAT
Organism: uncultured Hyphomicrobium sp.; assembly: GCA_964405975.1. Lineage (GTDB taxonomy): Bacteria > Pseudomonadota > Alphaproteobacteria > Rhizobiales > Hyphomicrobiaceae > Hyphomicrobium_A. The sequence continues at coordinate 11,697 of CAYOPW010000019.1, read as the reverse complement.
CGTTGGTGGGCTGTTCGTGCTGGAGACGCTTTCGGTGATCATCCAGGTGGCATCATACAAAATGACGGGCCGGCGCGTGTTCAGAATGGCGCCGCTACACCACCACTACGAGCAGCAGGGCTGGCAGGAATCGACCGTTGTTGTGCGTTTTTGGATTATTTCCGTTGTGCTGGCACTGGTCGGGCTGGCCACGCTGAAACTGCGCTGATCTGCGACCCGCTTTCAGCGAATTGCGTTAGATTCCGTGCATGATTCGCATAACGACGTTGGCAGGCAAGCCCATTGCGGTCTTTGGGCTCGGCACCTCAGGCATCGCCACCGCACAAGCCCTGATGGAGGGCGGTGCGAAGGTTGCAGCTTGGGATGACGACGAGGCAAGCCGCAAGGCGGCCGCCGCCGCCGGAATCCCCACGGTCGACTTGCAGGAAGCAAACTGGCTTACCTTCTCTGCGCTGGTGCTAGCGCCGGGCGTGCCGCTGACGCATCCCGAGCCGCATTGGGCGGCTAAGGCGGCGAAACTCGCCGGGGTAGACGTTATCGGCGATCTGGAATTATTTGCGCGCGAACGGCGCATCCAGCCATTCGATGTGCCGTTTATCGCCATCACCGGCACCAACGGCAAATCCACGACGACCGCGCTTGTTGCACACATTTTGCGTGCGTCAGGCCGTGACGTCGAAGTGGGTGGCAACATCGGGACGGCCATGTTGTCGCTTAAACCGTTCGCGCCTGGGCGCCACTATGTCGTGGAGTGCTCGTCCTATCAGATCGATCTGGCGCCAAGCCTCGATGCGACGGTTGGCGTGTTATTGAACATCACGCCTGATCACCTTGACCGGCATGGCACGATCGATAACTACGCAGCCGTGAAGGCCCGATTGCCGAGGGGCTCGAATAAGGCGGTCGTCAGCGCCGATGATGGCTACTGCCGTGCGATCATCGACGATTTGCGCTCAGGCGTTCGCGGTGATGGTCCGGAAACGATCTTTAGGATTTCAGCGCGGCCAGGCGCGGATTGTGAGGTCGGCATTGATGGCACGCGCGTTCTTCTCAAGAAGAAAGGCGAGGCTTTAGAAGTCGCTGACCTTTCTGGCATTGGTTCGCTGCGTGGCGTGCATAATGTCGAGAATGCCTGTGCCGCCGCGGCCGCGCTAATGTTGCTTCCCGTTCCGCTACGGAAAGAACAGATTGCCGAACATATGAAGAGTTTCCCCGGGCTTGCACACCGCATGGAAGAACTCGGAAAGGTTGGACGCACACTCTTCATCAACGATTCAAAAGCAACGAACGCAGATTCTGCCGAGAAGGCGCTGCTGTCGTTTCCCGGTGACATCTATTGGATACTTGGCGGCAAGGCCAAGGACGGAGGTATTGCCGGGCTCGAAATGTATTTTCCGCGCGTCGCGAAAGCTTATCTGATCGGCGAAGCGACAGATGAATTCGCAGTGACGCTTGATGGCAAGGTTCGTTTTGAGCGCTGCGGTACGCTCAACGTTGCGGTGGCGGCTGCTGCGCGCGACGCGGCGGCGAGCGCTGCGCCGGAGCCAGTCGTGCTCTTGTCGCCCGCGTGTGCCTCCTTCGATCAATACCGAAACTTTGAGATACGCGGCGATGCCTTCCGCGACCTCGTCGTCGCTTTGCCTGGGATTGTGCTTAAGACGGGGGGCGCATGAGGGTATCACGCGCTGACAGGAGCCGGGTTGCCGACTGGTGGTTCACTGTAGACCGCGTCCTTCTGGGTGCCATCTTGGCAATCGTCGCAGCTGGATTGGTGTTGTCGCTTGCCGCGAGCCCCGCGGTTGCAATTAAGAAGGGTCTTCCGACGTTTTACTTCGTTGAGCGGCACGTGATCTTTTCGGCTGCCGGCGTCGTGATCATGCTGGCGGTGTCGCTATTCACGCCGCTTGCTGTGCGCCGGTTGGCGCTGGCGCTGTTCGTCGCCGCTATCGCCGGCATGATCACGGTGCATTTCTTCGGTGCTGAGATCCAAGGGGCGCGGCGCTGGCTTTCTCTATTTGGACATTCGCTGCAGCCCTCTGAATTTGCAAAGCCTGCATTCGTTATTTTGTCGGCTTGGCTGCTTGCCGAAGGTCAGAATCGAAATGAGATGCCGGCCATTCCCATCGCCATTTTTCTCGTTTTGCTCATGGCGGGGCTCCTGCTAACCGAGCCCGATGTGGGGCAGATGCTGCTCATCATCTTCGTATGGGGGGCACTCTATTTTCTATCGGGGCAACCACTCATCGGTGCGCTCATCGTTGGCATATGTGGTGCGCTTGGGTCGGTGTTCGCTTACACCGCATTCGATCATGTACGCTTGCGCTTCGATCGATTCATTGCGCCAACGCCGGGTGACAACTCGCAAGTCGATCGCGCAATCCAATCGTTCTCCGAAGGCGGGTTCTTGGGCCGTGGGCCTGGCGAAGGAACGATCAAGACGGTACTGCCCGACGCGCACACCGATTTCATTTTTGCAGTGGTCGCCGAGGAGTATGGCGTCGTTGCGTGTCTGGTTCTACTTGGTCTTTTTGCCTTCGTCGTCATGCGCGCGCTCACGACCGCAGCGCGCGAGCCTGACCGCGCAACACGTCTCTCCATTCAAGGGCTTGCCTTGCTATTCGGACTGCAGGCCCTGATCAATATGGGGGTGAACGTCGGATTGTTGCCGGCTAAGGGCATCACGCTCCCCTTCATCTCGGCGGGCGGTTCTTCCATGATTGCGGTATCGATCACGCTTGGCATGCTGCTCGCCCTAACGCGGCACCGGCCAGACCCTGCGCGCTTCAAGAAGCCACGATTGGGACCTACGATCGCTGATCTGCAGCCCATGGGGCCAATACGAAAGTGATGAACGTGGAGACATCTGTCCTGCTCGCAGCTGGGGGCACGGGCGGGCACCTGTTTCCAGCGCAGGCGCTCGCTGAGGAGTTGGCCCGCCGCGGTTGCAATGTCGATCTCGTGACCGACATGCGGGGGGACAGGTATGGGACAGGCTTTCCCGCGCGCAACGTTTATCAAGTACCGGCTGCCACGTTCTCAGGCCGGTCGCCAGTTGCGATGGTGCGCACCGCCTGGATGCTTGGGCGCGGGATCTTGGCGGCTTACCGTCTTCTAGGACAGATCAAGCCCAAAGCCGTCATCGGCTTTGGCGGGTATCCGACGTTTGCGCCACTTGTGGCTGCGAGCTTGCGTGGAATTCCATCAGCACTACACGAACAAAATGCCGTTCTGGGACGCGCCAACCGCATGTTGGCAAAGCGCGTTAGCCGCATTGCAACGTCGTTTGAGGCGACGAAGTATTTGGACGATGAACTCAGCACTAAGGAGCGCTTTACGGGCAACCCGGTTCGCTCAGCGGTAATTGATTGTGCAAGCCGGCCCTATTGGGCGCCAGGCGCGCAAGGTGAGATTGCCGTTCTCGTATTCGGTGGCAGCCAAGGTGCGCGTTTCTTTTCCGACACGGTTCCGCTGGCACTGGCGGGCCTACCGATTGATCTGCGTCATCGGCTCCGTGTGGTACAGCAGGCGCGTAAGGAAGATGTCGACAGTGTCGTTGCCGCCTACAAAGCGAACGGCATTTCCGCTGAGGTCTCACCCTTTTTTCGCGATTTGCCCCGGCTGATGGCCGCGGCCCACCTCGTAATTGCGCGCTCAGGGGCATCCACGATCGCTGAGCTGACAGTCGTTGGACGCCCGTCAATCCTGGTTCCATTGCCGCATGCCCTCGACAATGATCAGCTCCAGAACGCCATGAGGCTTGCCGAATCGGGTGGGGCTTGGTGTATCGAGCAAAAAAATCTTTCACCGGAACGTCTGCGGCGAGAAATTGAGGCTCTATTCGCAGATTCAGGTAAACTTGCCGCCGCTGCTACGATCGCCAAGAGTATGGGGAGGCCAGATGCGGTGGCGCGATTGGCCGACCTCGTGGACGGGCTGATTATGAGGTAGGGCCACAGCTAAGTGCATTTGCCGCCATGAGCCAGCCACGAAGCTGTCGGCTTTAGGCAGCTGAAAGTTGGGACCAAGGGAACGACGACCATGCAGATGCCCCGCGAGATCGGGACTTTCCATATCATAGGGATTGGCGGCATCGGCATGAGCGCCATTGCCGAGATCCTGCTTGAGAAGGGCTATGCGGTCCAGGGCAGCGATCAAAAGGATAGCGCCAACGTGCGTCGCCTGCGCATCAAGGGCGTTCGCGTCTTCATAGGACACGATCCAGTCAATCTCGTTGGTGCGCGTTCGGTTGTCATTTCGAGCGCGATCAAGAGCGGCAATCCCGAGCTGGAAGCTGCACGCAAAAAGGGGCTGCCCGTCATTCGTCGCGCCGAGATGCTGGCCGAGCTGATGCGGCTCTACTCCACCGTCGCTGTGACCGGCACGCACGGCAAGACGACCACGACATCACTTATCGCTCACATCTTCGCAGACAGCCGGTTGGATCCCACAGTCATCTCCGGCGGCATTATTAATGACTGGGGGTCAAACGCGCGGCTCGGTAAAGGCCAGTGGATGATCGTGGAGGCTGACGAGTCGGACGGCACATTCGTGCGGCTTCCAAGCCAGATCGGCATCGTTACAAATATTGATCCCGAGCATCTCGATCACTTCAAGACGGTCGAAAACATGCACAGGGAGTTTGCGTCGTTCCTGCGCAACATTCCCTTCTATGGTCTTGCAGTGGCGTGCATCGATCACCCCGTCGTGCGTGACATGGTGGAGCGGCTCGAGCTGCGCCGCGACGGCCGGCGGCTTCTCACGTATGGCACTTCGCAGGATGCTGACCTAGTACTTCTTGGATCGCGCTATGAGGGACACCGCTTTTTGATCGACGCCGAACTTGGCCGGCGTGTGCGCGGCGGTGAGCGGATCATTCGTGATTGGACGATCCCGCTTCCCGGTGAGCACAACGCGCTTAATGCACTCGCCGCTATTGCCGTTGCGAGTGAGGCTGGCATTTCCGATGAAGCGATTCATAAAAGCCTTGCCAACTTCACTGGCGTCAAGCGGCGCTATGAGCTGGCCGGCACGTGGAATGGTGCGGCGATCTACGACGACTATGCCCATCATCCGGCGGAAATCACCGCCGTTCTAGGGGCGGCGCGCGGCAGTTCCCGCGGTCGCCTGATCGCAGTGTTTGAGCCGCACCGCTATACGCGCGTGCGCGATCTTTTTGGCGACTTCTGCGCAAGCTTCCGCGATGCCGACAGCGTCATCGTGGCGCCGCTCTATACGGCCGGCGAGCAGCCGATCGAAGGCATCGACCAACACACGATGGCAGAAGGCATTCGAAGGACCGGGCATCCCGCGGTTATCGCGATCGACAATCCACGCGATCTGGTCCCATTATTGCGCCGTAGTGTGCGTCCGGGCGACTCGGTCGTCTGTCTCGGCGCTGGGGTGTCTACGGAATGGGCGCATGGGCTTCCCGACTGGCTTGGCGCCGAAGAGCCGCGTCGCGCCGGAGGCGCGCTATGAGACGTGCGCCGGAGGCGCCTCGTGACCTTTCCCGACATCACCGCGGACCTCAAAGAGAAACTGCCCGATCTTAAGGGCCGTATGACCGACAATGCGCTGTTGTCCGACATAACGTGGTTTCGCGTTGGCGGTCCTGCACAGGTGCTCTACTCGCCGTCAGATGAAGCCGATCTCGCCTACTTCCTCAAAGGAGCGCCCCGCGACCTGCCCGTCACAGTGATTGGTCTGGGCTCGAATCTTCTGGTGCGCGACGGTGGCTTGCCGGGTGTCGTTATTCGTTTGGGCCGTGGCTTTGCCGGTGTCAGTGCTGAGCCGGCCCACCGGATTCGAGCCGGCACTGCTGTACCGGACGTAAAGGTTGCGCGCGCGGCCGCGGAGGCTGGTATTGCAGGCCTTGCGTTTTATCGGGGCATTCCCGGCTCGATTGGCGGCGCGCTGCGCATGAATGCCGGGGCTCACGGTTCTGAGACCAAGGACGTTCTCATCGAGGCGCGGGCCGTTGATCGCGAAGGCAACATTCACACGCTTTCTCTGGCAGACATGGGCTTTCGCTATCGACATTCGAGCGTGCCCGAAAACTTCATTCTGACCCAAGCCCTATTCCAAGGAACACCGGGCGATCTAGCAGAAATCTTACGCGAGATGGAAGGTGTGGCCGACTACCGCGAGCAGAACCAGCCCATCCGCGAGCGTACCGGTGGCTCGACCTTCAAGAACCCGCCAGATGGGAGCGCTTGGACACTTGTTGACGCCGCCGGCTGCCGCGGTCTGCGCGTGGGCGGCGCCAAGGTGTCGGACATGCACTGCAACTTCCTCATCAACGAGGGAGGTGCTAGCGCCGAAGATATCGAGCGGCTCGGGGAAACCGTGCGCGCGCGCGTCAAGGCGAAGTCGGGCGTGACCTTGCAATGGGAAATCATTCGCATTGGTCTACCTAAGCCCGGCCGCCCGACCGGCGAAGCGCTGGCAGAGGTTGCCTTCTCATGATTGGGACGGCACCGCCACGCAAGCACGATCACGTCGCCGTGCTCATGGGCGGCTGCTCTGCTGAACGCGAGATCAGCTTGAGTTCCGGCAAAGCCGTCGCTTCTGCTCTGGAGGGCGAGGGCTATCGCGTTACAATGATCGATGTGGATCGCGACGTTGCCTTGCGAATTGCTGAGGCCAAGCCCGACGTCTGCTTTAACGCCTTACATGGCCGTTTCGGCGAGGACGGCTGTATTCAAGGCGTGCTGGAATGCCTAGCCATTCCCTATACACACTCCGGCGTGCTTGCCTCCTCGCTCGCAATGCATAAGGAGCGGGCAAAAGACGTTCTGCGCCCGGCCGGGGTCCCGGTGGCTGAGGCCGAGGTCGTCATCCGCAAGGAGGCCTTAGAACGGCACGTCATTGCGCCGCCTTATGTCGTCAAGCCTCTGACGGAAGGCTCCAGCGTTGGAGTTGTCATCGTAAGCGAGGGTGCCAAAGGGCCACCCAAACTGATTGCGGAGGGCGGCGCACTCGAGGAACTCGTGATGGTCGAGCGCTACATTCCCGGGCGTGAACTCACCTGCGCAGTGATCGGCGAATTTGTCACCGAGGTGATCGAGATCGTGCCCCTCAAGGGGCTCGCCTTCTACGATTACGAGGCAAAGTACGCGCCCGGAGGATCACAACACGTATTGCCGGCCAATCTTTCACCGGATGTTTACGAGTTGGTCAGGAAATACACGGTTAATGCTTATTCAGCGCTGGGCTGCCGCGGCGCGGCACGGGCGGACTTTCGTTACGACGAAGCAGGTTCGGGCGAGCTCATTTGTCTGGAGATAAATACCCAGCCCGGCATGACTGAGACGTCGCTGGTGCCAGAGATGGCGGCATACGCGGGCTGGTCCTTTGGGGAGCTCGTGCGTTGGATGGTTGAGGACGCGAGTTGCAACAGGTAGGGGTTGGTTTTGGGTATCTTGGGCGGGCGCAAGCCACGCCACGACCGGATCTAACCCCAAGCAGCAGCCTTCCTCCCGCCACTCCCAAAACTCCCCTTATGCGCAGCGCCAAAAGGCGTCATTCTGTTTCGCTGCGCCGGCGCTCCTTTGGGCTCAAATTAGGATTCGTCGTCTTCGCCGGGCTATCGGGCGCATTTGCATTCAGTGTCTTGACCGATGGCGGTAGACATGTGCGCGCAATGGCGCCGTTTTTTCCCGAGGTCGATGAGGTTCTCTACTGGACGGGACTGCGGATCGATCAAGTGGCGGTGAGTGGGCAGCGTTTTACACCAGATGCAGACATTTTCGACGCCCTAGACCTGCCTAACGTCCGCTCGTTGCTGAGCATCGACAGTGCTGCCGCGCGCGAAAGTATTGAGCGGTTACCGTGGATTGCGACAGCTACAATCAGCCGTATTTTTCCCGGCTCCCTGAAGGTCCATGTGACGGAACGCAAACCTGCGGCGCTGTGGATTCGCGGCGAACGCGAATACCTTATTGATGCGACGGGGCGGGTGCTAAGCGCCGTGAAGCCTGGCACAGAACGCGGCCTTCCCCGCGTTGCAGGCGAAGGTGCGGCGAGCGAAGCCAAGGCGCTATTTGATCTCGTGGCCCGCTATCCTGCCATTGCGCAACGCTTTGTGATGGCGGAGCGCGTTGGCGAACGCCGCTGGACACTGCGGCTGACAGACGACGTAACGGTGCACCTTGGACCAGACCGGGAGGCGATGGCGTTTGAGGCCCTGTCCTCTGTTGCAGATCTCGGCCAGCTTCTTTCCGGACGCTATGTGATCGTCGATTTGCGCAGCCACGGGCGGATCACCGTTCGCCCCGACACTCACGGCCCATCTTCCACGCGCCCCGCTCAATCAAGTTGAGGTCTTGAAAATGCTTAGCCGGAACAAGACAGAGCCAAGGGGGGGCGAAATCGTCGGCTTGCTCGACGTTGGCACCAACAAGATCGTATGCCTTATCGCCGAGCTGGTGCCGGCGGGGCGCTATGACGCTGCTGGCGGAAAGCGCGCCCGCGTCCTCAGCGTTGGACATCAGCGTTCGCGGGGGTTGAAGGCAGGAGTCATCACCGATCTGGCCGAGGCGGAGGCCGCCATCCGCGCGACAATTGCTCAGGCTGAGCGCAAGGCGCAAGTCACGCTGGAAGAGGTTTTCGTCTCCGTATCTTGTGGTCGTCTGCAATCGTTGAACTTTTCAGCCTCGGTCGACATCGACGGCGGTGTCGTCGATGAACACGATATCGAACGCGTGATGGCTGGCGCTCGTTCATGGACTGAGCGTGACGAGCGCATGCTCGTTCATCTCAACCGTATTGGTTTCCGATTGGATGGTACAACTGATGCAGGCGATCCGCGCGGTATGGCGGCGCGGCGTATGACATGTAACGTGCACGCTATCGCGGCAGACGAGGCTCCGATCCGCAATCTTTTGCACGTGATTGAGCGCTGCTACCTCTCTGCGTCGGCGCTCGTGACTGCGCCGTATGCCAGCGCGCTTGCCACCACCAGTGAGGAGGAACGCCATCTCGGTGTGACCTGCATCGATATGGGGGGCGGTACCACGACGGTCGCTGTGTTTGCCCAAGGTCACTTCATCCATGCCGGGACCGTACACATGGGCGGTCATCACATCACTTGTGACATTGCATACGCGTTGCAGACGCCACTTGCGGAAGCCGAGCGAATCAAGACGTTGTATGGCACAATGCTAATCGCTCAGTCCGATGAGCGCGAAGAGTTTTCATACCCGCTCGCGGGCGAAGACGACGGTGCCATGGGCCGCATGACGAAAGCTGACCTTGCGGGGCTTATCCGCCCGCGGGTCGCCAATATGCTGGCGCTGGCGCGGGAGCGCATCGAGCAAAGCGGCGTATCCGCTTATGCCGGAGAGCGGGTTGTGTTGACCGGCGGCACGAGTGAGCTCGTCGGCATGGGCGAGTTTGCCGCCAATGCGTTAGGGCGGCCCGTGCGCGTCGCAGGTCCGGAGCCTATCGCCGGGTTGGGACAAAGCGTTACAAGTCCAGCGTTTTCGACAGTAGCGGGTCTTCTTGCCGTCGCGGCCGCGGGTGGTGAGGAGGTCATGGTGCACAGAGATCGCAATGCACTTGCATCGGCCTATTTGGAGCGTGTGGGCCAATGGCTGAAGAGTGGTTTCTGACAAGGATTGTAGAGAAGAAGCCGGGGGCGTTGAACGCTTTGACGATATTTAGAGATGGCGACATCCTGATTGAATCGGCCAAACGGCGCTAAGGAACGAGAGGGTCCGATGAGCATTAAGCTGCAGCTTCCCAAGCTCACCGACCTGAAGCCGCGGATCACCGTTATAGGTGTGGGCGGAGCCGGCTGTAACGCCATCAACAACATGATCGCGACCGGTCTTAGCGGGGTTGACTTCGTTGTGGCCAACACGGATGCGCAAGCGCTTGCTGCATCAACTGCGGATCATCGCCTGCAACTCGGGGTAAACCTCACGGAGGGACTGGGCGCGGGCGCCAAACCTGAGATTGGCGAAGCAGCGGCCGAAGAGGCGATCGACGATATCCGAACGCAGATTGCCGGTTCGCACATGGTCTTTATCGCTGCCGGCATGGGTGGCGGGACCGGAACGGGGGCCGCAGGCGTTATCGCGCGCGTCGCCAAGGAGATCGGAATTCTAACAGTCGGAATCGTCACCAAGCCGTTTCACTTTGAAGGTGCGCGGCGCATGCGCATTGCCGATGCCGGCGTCGAGGAAATCCGCAAGCATGTCGATACGCTGATCGTCATTCCCAATCAAAATCTCTTTCGCATCGCCAACGAGAAGACCACGTTTGCCGAGGCCTTCGTGCTCGCCGATCAGGTTCTTTATTCCGGCGTCGCCTGCATCGTTGATCTCATCATCAAGGAAGGCTTGATCAACCTCGATTTTGCCGATGTACGCGCCGTGATGAGCGGTATGGGCTCGGCCGTGATGGGTACGGGTGAAGCTTCCGGCGATGGTCGCGCAACGCGTGCGGCGGAGGACGCCGTTGCCAACCCGCTTCTCGATGAAGTGTCGCTGCGCGGCGCCCATGGCCTTTTGCTCTCAATTACCGGGGGCCGCGATATGACGCTTTATGAGGTGGACGAAGCGGCGAGCAGGGTGCGCAAGGAAGTCGATTCAGAAGCAAATATCATCGTGGGCGCCACATTCGACGAAGACCTTGGCGATCGCGTGCGCGTTTCGATCGTCGCATCGGGCCTGCTGCGCTCGGGTGAAAACTTCATTCCGGTGCAAAGTCCCTCCGAGGCGCACGTTCGACCGCCGAGACTTCCGCAATATCAAGATGCCAGCCAGATGCCGGTGCAAAATAATGCTGGATCGCAAGAGGAAGATGAACTTCGGCGCCGGCTTTCGGAGGCTATTGGGTACGTCGACGGCGGCGGAGGCTATCAACAATCAGACACGCCCCCCGCAGCTCAAGCGCACGAGGTTGGCGGGAGCGTATCGCGCGACGCGTGGCGCACAGACGGAGATGTCGTCATCGAGGAGGGCCTTTCGCATCTATCGCAGCGTGCGCAGCAACAGCCCATGCCAGAACATGTCGATGCAACTGGCGCAAATGCGGACAGCTTCAATCCGGCGCCACCAGCCGAACTCCGCCGTGGTCAACGTCGCATGCCCGCAGTTGAAGACTTTCCGCCTGTCGCGCAACGTGAGTATCGCGCCAAGGTTGGTTATCCGCCTCAGGAGGCCTCGCACGCGAATCAGCACACGGACGAAGAGCCGCCGCGCCGGGGTTTGTTGCAGCGCATTTTGGGACGCAGCAAGCGCGCGGACGATGGCCAGAATGTCGATCCTTACGAACACCGATTTGACGAAACGAATCACTCTTCCGGCCTGCAAGCCCAGGACCACGGCTGGGGAAGCCCAGTCGCAGAAAGTGATTCGTTCTCGCATGACCAAGCCAACGAGGAACAGTCATTCCCCGAAGTTTTGCGTCGTGGACGCAAGTAGAACGACGTCCTGGTTATGCGCTGTACCATTGAACTATTGCCCTCCGGTAACACGATGAAAGAAACCGTGATTTGGCTGAATTGTTAGGCTCGGGGTATCTTTCAAATCGTTAACGACGTTGTTCGTACGGTTCCTGGGGTTCTGAGAGCGCGGACGGGAAAAAACGCTCCAGTAGGTTTGCATAAGCCACATTTCGGGACCAGAGCAGCGAATGGGGGTGGGGTAGCGCCAAGGCATTCTTGAGCGGCTATCGCCAATGGGCATCGAG
>CAYOPW010000018.1:31947-43156 GCA_964405975.1 uncultured Hyphomicrobium sp. | reverse complement strand
TCGCCCGCTCCAACACGGCCTTGCGGCCCATGTTCTCTCGGTGCGCGACGTAAATCATCTCTTTGGTGATGATGCCGTCGCGCGCGTAGTCGAGCTGGGTGAGTGGCTTGCCAGAAAGACCACGATAAGGGGCGGTCTTATGCGCAAAGTCGCCGGCGAGATGTCGGCCCGAAACGTTGCCGTTGTCTTCCGGCCTTATCGCGCGGCCTTCGTACTGCTCGACGTGCCCACGTTCTTTCACCCAGGCCTCACGCAGGCGTGGCAGGCCGCGTTCCACGTCAATCTCAGCGTCAGCGTCCGTGTAGGGGCCGGTGGGATCGTAGACACGGAAGGGGGCTTCGCCGCTCTTCTCATCAAGCGCGATCTCGCGGAACGGGACGCGGACATCAGCGTGGCCGTCTGGCGCGGAATAGACCTTGATGGATGCCGGGAGAGGCCCCGTTGTCACCTCTGGCATCGCAAGTTCGGCTTTGCGCGTGATCTTGTTCATGACGTTCCTGCAGCGCCTGTCATCCAGCGCTTGGCGCTCGCTATCGCATACGTGTGACCCGGCCCGGATGACGGAAGGCCGAGGGAAACGCGCCGGTTTCAGAGAAAGACGAGAAAGTTTGAAAAGAGCGTCCGTCCCTTCGCCGGCATGATCCGGATCAGGTCCTAAGGGTGCTCGCGCGGGCTTTAACGCGATCTCAGCCGGATGCCTCCGGCGCCCCTCGGAACGGCGCGGAGTGTGCGCCGTTCCGCATAAAGGTGCAAGGACGAATGCTCTAGGGGCGTCAGGTCATGTAGCCGGCGTAGCAGAGCCACAGGCCGAGCACGATCTGGATGGCACCGCCTGCGGTCATTGCTATGGGCTTATCCAGCATGGTCGTGCCCATGGATTGGACGCTGTCGGGGAAGAGCATGCGAAACACGCCGCCGAAAACCGATAACCAGCCCAGAATTGTAATGATTACTGGCCAACTGAAGTCCCAAACATTGTGGGTCAGAACAATGGCAAGGCCGGTGACGAGCGTGAGAAGGCCCGCAAGAAAAATCATGGCGCGGCTAGACAGAAAGTCAGTGGCCATCTCGCGGAATTCCGTCTGCTTTACCAGTAGGCCGATGCCGATGACGATCAGCACCGGCCCGATCAGCTTGGCAAGAAAGAGTGAGGTCTCCATGGGTAACCCTCCCGGTTGCATACCAACGGCGATTCTCGCTCAGGGAGTGTGAACCGCACCTGAAAGCGTGGCAAGGCGAGGACGTGTGGTTCTTGTAGATAGGTTTTGGGCGGGTTAGCGGCCTTCGCGCCACCAAGCCATTGCGATCAGAAACAAAAGCGCGGCAAGGGCTGAGAGGCCGGTGAACATGGGCGTGAGTTTCACGCCGCGCGTGACGAAGGCTTCGCGGTCTTTGAGGCCCAACCATCCTGATCCGGCCAGCACCCTGGCATTGGCGAGCATGGAGACGCGCGGAACATCGATGTCCGCTGCTTCGGTTGCAGACTGCGCCGCTGTTGATCGCGTCCAGAATGCGCCGCCGCCGGTGGCGTCTATCAAGGGCTCAAGCTTCTTCTCGGTTGCCGTGACCTTGCTCATCTCGATCGGGTCATCGATACCCGCGTGCGCAACCGCTGCTAACTCTCCCGTCTGCACTTTGTAGAGGCCGGGGATCTTCACATCGACGCTCGTCCGCCACAAACCAGCGCCAGCCGGCTCTAATGTCAGTTCGGATGTCTCGCCTCCGGGCGCCGATAAGGTTACGGGTCCGACGTTTTCGTCCATCGAGCGGCGCTCGATGGTCAGCTTCAAACCCCGTGCTGAAGCTGTCAGGCGCTCTTCTTCGAGGTCGGGCTCCTTCATAAGCCAATGCGACAGTCGGCGCAGAAGGTCGGTGTGCGGGCCGCCGCCTTCATAGCCGCGCGCCCATAGCCAGGCGTGGTCGGAGGTGAGGAGTGCGACGCGCCCTTCACCCCTGCGATCCAGCAGCAGCAGCGGGCGATCGCCAGCACCCTCCATGAGGATGCGGCCGTTCTCAGCGGTCACCTCGACCTGACGGAACCAGCGTCCCCACGTTGGATTTGTGCCCTCGACCCCCGCCCCCGCCAGATCTCTCGTCACGGGATGCTTGCGTCCATCCTTCGATAGCTTGGCTTTGAACGGCTCGACGATGACGCGGCCGGTCGGCGGTGCCGGCAGCACGGGCGACAATGGCGTGCGAAAGAGGCTGAGGCTGCCTGCGTAGTCATCGCCGGCTGCCACCAACAGCGCGCCGCCTTCATCTTCCACATAGCGCGCGATGTTGTCGTAGTAGGGCAGTTGCAGCAGGCCGCGGTGCTGATAGCGGTCGAATATAATCAGATCGAAGTCGTTGAGCTTCTCGGAAAATAGCTCGCGCGTTGGGAATGCAATAAGCGAAAGCTGATTGATAGGCGTGCCATCATGCTTTTCGGGCGGGCGCAAAATCGTAAAGTGAACCAGATCAACGGCGGCATCCGACTTCAAGAGATTACGCCACGTGCGCTCGCCGGGATTCGGCTCGCCGGAAATGAGCAGAACGCGCAAGTTTTCGCGCACGCCTTCTGCGGCGATCACGGCGCGATTGTTGGCAGGTGTCAGCTCTCCAGGGGCGGTGTTGAGCTCGACTTCAAGAATGTTCTGACCCGCGTGCGGAAAGGGCATTTCGATTTTCACGGGTGCGTCTATCGACGTCGTAATGCGTTCATCGTCGCGCCCCTCGCGGCGCACCTTGAGCGTGACGATTTCAGGCGCGTCGCCCGCAGCGCCAGCCTCGCGCACGACAACCTCGATGTCGCGCGATTGGCCGACAATGCCGTAACGCGGCGCCTTGAGGACTTCGATGCGCCGGTCGAATTCATCTGGCGCGCCGGTTAGCAGCGCATGCACAGGCGCGTCGAAGCCGAGAGATGAGGCCGACTTTGGAACATCGTGCACTTCGCCATCGGTGAGCATGATGACGCCGGCAAGCCGGTCGGGCGGCGTATCAGCGAGCGCGCGATTAAGGTCAGCGAAGAGATGCGTGCCAGGCGACGTCGTATCGCCTGGCGCTGAAGCCGAAACCCATTTGACGGTGAGGTTGGGAACATTGGCGAGCTTTGCTTCGAGGTCTGCCTTGACGGCGCCCGTCTGTTTGGGGCGGTGGCCAAGCGTTTGGCTGGCGCTTTCGTCGATGATGACGATTGCGACGTTAGAGAGGCTTTCACGTTCTTCTTGGCGCAATGTTGGATTGGCGAGAGCGGCGATAAGAGCGGCAAGGGCCGCTGCGCGCAGGAGCGCGCCGCGCGAGCCGCGAAAGAGAAGATATCCGACAAGAACGATGGCAAGCGCGCCCGCAACCCAGAAGACAGGGGCGGGCAATATAGGTGCGAAATCGATCGACCAATTCATACGAACACCTTCATTGGCCCAGGCGCTCAAGGAGCGCTGGGATGTGAACTTGGTCGGCTTTGTAATTGCCAGTAAGTGCGTGCATCACGATATTGATGCCGGTGCGGAACGACATTTCTCGCTGGTTCTCTCCACCGCCGACAGTCGGGTAAAGCGGGCGACCGCGTTCATCCAATGCCCATGCCGCGGCAAGATCGTTGGGCGTGATGATGATGGAAGTTACGTCATCAGAAACGCGTGCCCGGCGCCGATCTTGCGATGCGCTGCCGGTGCGCGCCTCAACCCAAAGCTGCCCCCCGTCCCAACGGCCTGGGAAAGCGCGCAACAGATAGAACGCCTTCGTGAGCACGTGGTTTTCCGGCACGGCTTCAAGGCGCGGCACGTCAAGCCTTCCTAGCAGACGTTGCAGGGCCTTGCCGCCCTGCCCGGAGATGGGCCCACCGGAAGGCAGGCCTTGGCCATAGTCGCGCGTGTCGAAGATAATGAGCCCGCCTTGCTTCATGTAGGCATCGATCTTGGCCAGCGTCGGTTCTGGCAACGCTTTGGCTGTGGGCAGCACCGGCCAGTAGAGGACTGGGTAAAAAACGATTTCGTCGTTGAGGATGTCCACGCCCATCGGCTCGCCAGGTTCGATAGCCGTTCGAACGGCGAGAACGCGCCCCAAGCCTTCAAGCCCGAGCCGGCTTATCTGGTCGGCTTCGGCATTGCCGGTAAGAACGTAGCCGAGTGTGACCTTGCTGGTCGCCTCCATGGCTCGGGCATCCTCGGGCGACACATTTTCGGGCATCACCGGGCGCGGTGTCGTTCCCCGGAAGGTTTGTGCATCCAGAGGCGAGGCCAACGCCATAGCTGCCAGTCCCGCGAATGCGACAATGAAGGCAGCCGGAGCGGGAGCGCGCGGCTTGGAACGGCCCAGACGAAGACCACCGCGTTGCAGAAAGATGACGGCCAGGATGTCGAGGAAGATCAGGACAAGCGCCGCGAGCAGCAACCACGATTTGAGCGGCATTGCGCCTTCGCTTTCATAGCTCAAGCGCTGTGTCTCAGCCGGAAGAGCCGGGAGCGGCTCCAACTTGCTCTTGGGCCCCAGCACATTGATGGCGCGCGGCGCTCCGCCCGCACCGTAATATCCTGGCGGGTAGTCGAGGCTTGGGATGAGGTTGTTGACCTTGCTGGCGGGGATGGGCTGTGCCGTCGGCGGCGGCGGTCTCAACACGCCCAATCCATCGAGCGTTTGCAAAGGTGGCAGGACGGCGGCCGAGCCAGGTGCTTCGCTTGGGTTGCTCGTATCGGCCGCGCTCGTTTTGCTGCTTGCCGCCGCCGTACCGCCAAGTGTTGAAATGCGACGCATCATCTCAACGAAGAGCCCCGAAAGCGGCAGGTTCGACCAATTGGAGTTGGCGGTGACATGAAACAGAATGATCTGGCCGTCGCCACGCTTCTTTGCCGTAACCAGCGGTGTTCCATCCTGCAATCGCGCCCACACCATGGTATCGGGCCCGAGCTGTGCAGGATCGGCAAGCACCTGACGGTTGATGGTCACTTCAGTGGGAACGTCAAGGCCGGAAAAAAGACTTGACTCCTCGAATGCGGCAAGCGGTTGGGGTGTTGACCAGGACAGAGCGCCGCCCAGCGTGCGCCCGCCGACGCGCAGCGGTGCGGGAAGTAGCTCATCGCCACCGTCTTCCAGCCGCGGTCCGGCAAACCGCACAAGTACGCCGCCGCGTTTTACCCAGTCGTCCACCTGTTGCTTGACGTCGCCCGATAGCGTGCCGATGTCGGCCAGCATGAGCACAGTCGCGTTCTGTGAAAGCGAGTCTTGAATACCGGCCGCGAGATTGGATCCTCTGGGTTCGACAAGTTCAGCAAAGGGGCGGAGCGCCTTATCGATATAGTAGAGTGGCGCGAGTAGAGGCTGGGCTTCCTCGCGCTCTTCACCGGAGATTAGAGCAACCCGCTGCCATTGCGAGCGGGCGTCCAGTAGACTCACGGCGCCGGCAGATTTCTCGCCGGCAATTTCCACGCGGGCAATTTGGTTGCGCAGTTCCAGCGGCAGTTCGAGGGGTACGCTCGCGGACCGCTCGCCGGCACTGAGATGGAAGGGCGTCTCGCCCAACCGTTGCCCGCGTACCGAGTAGGCATGAATGAAGCCTTCGCGCAGACCTCCGTCGGCCCGCAAAAGAATGGCATCGAGCTTGCCGCTCTGGCCAATTCCGGCGGCGAGGCCGAGGGGCTCGTTGCCGCGCTGTCCCTGAACGACGGCAAATGTGCCGCCTTCCGCCAGCTGCTGCAGGCGTTGGAGGATCTCGTCTGTCTTGCCATCATGGTCGATGCCATCGCTGAGCCAAACAATGCTTGCGGCCGCGTTGGTCGATTGTCTTAGCGCGTCTTCAAGCGCGGAGACGGCTTCGAGTCGATCCGGCGCGAAGGGCTGCGGCTCAATAGCAGCCGCGCTTGAGCGGGCATCGTTGGGCGCTTCGATCTTCGCCGTAACTGTTTTGGATGTGCTGGCAGTAGGTAGGACCACAACCGGACGGCCAAGAGCTTCGGCGTCTCCGATCGTACGCTCGATCATGCGGGTACGTTCGCCCCAGTGCGGCGCTGCCGCCCAGCCGTTGTCAACAACGATCGCCACTGGGCCAGACCCTTTTAGCGTCGCCTCGTGCGATGGGTCCATCACCGGCTCAGCCAGCGCAAAAATAATGAGCGCGGCAGCAAGCAGGCGAATTAGAGTGAGCCACCAAGGTGACTTTGCTGGCGTCTTTTCCTGGTTCTCTATGCCGACAAGAATACGCGTGGGCGGGAATGTGAGCTGGCGCGGCCGCGGCGGCACGGTGCGCAGCAGCCAATAGATGATGGGCAGCGTTATGAGCGCGCCCAGGAGCCAGGGATTGAGGAAGGCCAGCGCACCGAAGCTCATGTGCGGGCCTCAACTTCTCGTGTCAAAACGGTTGCCTGATCCTGCCAGCGATAATGACCGTGTCCGCCTTCCAGACGCATGATGAGTGTTAGCAGAGGCTCCGATGCCGGCCTGTCTGTGTGGTGTACGAGAAACGACCACCCAAGCCGCTTGGCAAGCTCCTCAAGTTCGGCGCGGTGTGCCTGCAGGCGCTCTTTGTATTGGCCGCGCAAGCTTTGCACGCGGTCGGCAATCCAACGTTCGCCGCCAGAAGGGCTCATGAACTCAGTGCGGCCTTCATACGGTAACGTCTCCTCGGCGGGATCGAGAATTTGTACCAGGTGACCGGTTGCGCCTTCTGCGGCGAGCGCTTCGATGTGGGCGCGTGTTGCGGCGATTGGGTCGAGGAAGTCGCTGAATAAGACGGCGCCCGAGAAACGCGTCAGCCGCACCCTTGGTGGTTGTGTATGGGTGAGCGCTGCCGTGTCATCTTGCGTGGCGATGGCCTCAGCAATGCGTCCCGTGGCTCTGCGGCTAGCGGTTGGTTGTGTGAGACCCAAGAAGGCCGCGCGCTCACCGCCGCGAACCAGGAGTTCGATCGCAGCAAACATGAGCACGACGGCGCGATCGCGTTTGGTAGTGTCGGCGAGATGGCTTTGGAAATCCATGGACGGCGACAAGTTGGGCCAAAGCCAAACCGTGTGCGCCGCCTCCCATTCACGCTCGCGAACATAGAGATGGTCGGAGCTTGCCGAACGCCGCCAGTCGATCTGCTGGGCAGTGTCGCTCGATTGGAATTGGCGAAATTGCCAGAAGGTCTCGCCCGGCCCCGCGCGGCGCCGGCCATGAATGCCGTGTGCAACAGTCTGCGCAATGCGCTTAGCCTCAATGAGGATGTCTGGCAGCCGGTCTGCCAGACCGTGCGCTTCGCGCTCTAAGGCCAGGACCCCGGTACGCCGGTTGCGATCCTGTCGCGCCTGCCCCGAGGCATTCGCCATTGTTTACTCCACTGCCGCCACAAGCCGGGAAATCACGCCGTCAAGGCTCTGCCCTTCAGCGCGTGCGGCAAACGTCAACGCCATACGGTGCTTAAGCACAGATTCAGCGAGCGTGAGTACGTCTTCCACCGATGGCGCAAGGCGCCCGTCGATGAGTGCTTTGGCACGGACAGCCAGCATGAGTGCTTGGCTGGCACGTGGGCCTGGGCCCCAGGCAACGAGGCGGTCGGTGTCCTCGCTTGCACCGGTTCCCGGCCGCGCGGAGCGCACGAGCTTTAAGATTGCGTCGACGACTTTGTCGGGCACGGGGATCTGGCGTACGAGCCGCTGGATTGACATTAGCTCGGCAGCCGTAAGGATCGTGTCCAGCCGCCGCTCATCTGTGCCGGTTGTCGCAAACAGCATGCGCCGTTCGGCACCCAGGTCGGGGTAACTGACGTCGATCTGCAATAAGAAGCGGTCGAGCTGCGCCTCGGGCAACGGGTAGGTGCCTTCCTGCTCCAAGGGGTTTTGTGTAGCGAGTACGTGAAACGGTGCCGGTACGTCATGGCGCGCACCGGCGACAGTGACATGATGCTCTTGCATGGCCTGCAACAGCGCCGACTGCGTTTTTGGCGATGCGCGGTTGATCTCGTCCGCCATCAAAAGCTGGGTGAAGATTGGCCCCTTGATGAAGCGGAATGAGCGCCGCTCGCCCGGCGCATCCTCCAAGACCTCCGAGCCGATGATATCGGAGGGCATGAGGTCCGGCGTAAATTGGATGCGCTTGGCATCAAGACCAAGTACAGCACCCAGCGTTTCAACGAGCAGCGTCTTCGCCAGACCCGGCACGCCGATAAGAAGGGCATGACCGCCAGACAGGATCGTCACGAGCGACCGCTCGATAACGAGGTCTTGTCCGAAGATAACGGAGGCCGCTGCTTTGTGCGCCCGTTGCACGCGCTCTGCCGCCGCCTCTAGACGGGGCACGATATCGGCGTGTGTCTCTGTGACTGTACTCATAATGGCAATGGCTCGCTTATCAGCTTGGGGGGAACGTCGGTCTGGAGGGCATGAAATTCAACGATTGAGGCCGTGATGCGCTGGGTCAAGTGAATGTTACGTTAGTATGTGGGTAGGGTGTCACATCCACCGAAAGTTGAAGGATATGCCCAGCAAATCTAAGGTCTAGCCGGGCTTCCGCCGAGAAAGCTCCTTCCGGCCCTGTCCGAAGTGTCGCGCGGATACCTCCCCTTTGGCAATTGGTCTAAGCGAATGGGTGCTGTTGCTCATTGCTTAAGCTGGTGAGATTGGGCGCTAATGGATCGCAGTATGGTGCGCGAAAACAATAAGATCGGCGGGCTTGCTGCGCTGCTAAGCGAGACGGGAAAACGTGGTCCGGCACCTGTTGAGCGCTGGGATCCGCCCTACTGCGGCAATGTCGGGCTGAAGATCTGCGCGGATGGGACTTGGCTCTATCGCGACAGCCCCATCAGGCGCGAAGGGTTCGTCAAGCTGTTTGCCAACGTTCTGAGAAAAGATACCGACGGGCATACTTACCTCGTAACGCCTGCTGAGAAGGTTGACGTGGAGGTCGAAGATGCGCCGTTCTTGGCGGTGGAAATGGAGGCGCGCGGAACTGAGATCGCGCAAGAACTGATTTTTCGAACAAACGTCGATGACATCGTGTGCTGCGGTCCAAATAATCCGTTGCGCTTCTCGATTCAAAATCCGGGCGGCGGGCTGAAGCCATACGTCCGCGTCCGAGGGCGGCTCGACGCGCTCGTTACGCGCTCCTTATGTTACGATCTCGTCGCGATAGCAGTTGAAGAACGGCATGGCGGCCGATCAAAACTGGGCGTTTGGAGCGGCGGCGCATTCTTTGAGATGCAAGCCGACGAGCATCTTGAAGGTGCACGCAGCTAAACGCACTGCGTGCCGATCAGCGTTAATGCACGGTGAGTTCTGTCCCGACGAGGCGCACCTCTGCTGGTGCGATCAGTTTATGATGGGCGACGGTGACCTTATAGAGTTTGCCGTCGAGCTTGGCGGTCCAGAAATCGAGGAAACCCTTAAGCTTGGGAAAGCGCGGGTGCAGGTCGTATTCCTGCCAGATGTAGCTCTGCAGCAGAGCTGGATGATCCGGCAGATGGTAGAGGATCTCTGCTGTCGTTAGGCTGTAACCCTTTACAAGGGCGGAAAGTTCAGAATTGGCCACCGTCTTCTCCCTCGATACGACGCCCCCGATCCCGACTCGTAGCACTCAGTCAGGAAATGATATGGGAGAGTGGAAGGAGCGCAACGAATTTGTTGCTGATGCTCAAATCATTAGCAGCCTAGATTGTGGGCTGCTGACAGGGCGGGCGGGAACCGGCTCTATCCAATCGTCACGATCATAGAATTGCAGCTGGGAGCCGGGAAAACGAGCCTTCGGCGATCATTACGAGACTTGGCGAACAATGCTTGAAATTGCGCTCACCAGCTTCACGACCTTTTTTGCGACCGTCGGGCCGGTGGAAGCGGCTGTGTTGTTTGCGACACTCACGCCAAAAATGACGACTCGTGCGCGTGCGGCCATCGCAATGCGCGCAACGGCGATCGCAACTCTCATCCTTTTGATTTTTACCTTGCTGGGCCAGCCATTGCTCGATCAGCTCGGCGTGACAATTCCTGCATTGCAGACCGCTGGTGGCATCATTCTTTTGATCATCGCGCTTGACATGATCTTTGCGAGGCCAACGAGCGCTTACAAGCTGACCCAAATGGAAGGCGCCGAAGCGCAAACGAAAGACGACATAGCCGTCTTTCCGCTGGCGACGCCTCTGCTTGCCGGTCCTGGTGCCATGAGTGCCGGTATTTTGCTTGCGGCCAACGCCGACGGGAGGTTTGCCGCTCTCGGTGTTACGGTGGCCGCACTTCTCGCTGTCATGGCAATTACGTTTGTCCTGCTTCTTCTTTCCCAGCAGCTCAACACCATGATTGGTATCACGGCACAGCGAGTCTTGATGCGTGTGTTCGGCATCCTGCTTGCGGCAATCGCCGTGCAAGCAGTGTTCAGTGGCGTCGGCGCCAGCGGGCTCGTCTAGACTTTGAACTCAGAGAAGGCGTCATTTCTGCACACGCCTTAGGCCGGAATTAACCAAAGTTGTTCAAGATTGAGGCCGTTGTGTCAGTAAAGAGGCCTAGGTGCGATGTCTTTGTTGAGTGCCGGCGGTTGGCCGGAGCGTGCTCGCAAAGCGCCTGTTCAAATTACGGCGCTTGCGATGGCTGTTCTGATGGGTGGGTGCGCGTCGATAGCTCCCGTGGTCCAGACGACTGATAATTATGGGTCGACTGCGACAACCCGCTTTGTCGGTTTTTCTCCGCGGCCGCGGGTCGAGACTGAGGATGATGGGCGCGAGGCGCAACTTCCACCGCGCAGACAAACTCAACCAATTCCCGACGATCCCGCAGAACCCTTCAGCCCCAACTATGGCTCATTGGAGTCAGTTCCGGTTCCATCGCAGTGGACCGTTACGGTTATGCGCGAAAGCGCGTAAACAATTAAGGGGTCGAGAAACACGCTAGTTTGCGCTGATCTTTGTGCGGTCGTTTACGCCTCCTGGAAATTCAATAGCCCCGCTATCATTTAATTGAGAACGGCCGGTTGCAAGCCGTGACGAAAAGGCATTCAGCGGCAGAGGAGACGCCAGAATGAACAAATCACTAATTGTGGCATGTGCTGTGGCAGGAGGGTTGTTTGCAGCACTTGCTGCTCCTTCGCCGGCGCAAGCGCTTCCCAGCGTTAATTTGGGTATCGAGAAAAATGCGGACGCGGTAACGCCCGTAGCGCGGCGCGGCCGGGGCGGCTTTCGTGGCGGGCGTGGTATGGGCCGGCGCAGTTTCGGCGGTCGCCGTGGCGCGCGCGTGCGCGGGTTCCGTCGCGGCCGTGTCGTTCGTGGGCGCGG
>CAYOPW010000018.1:0-31847 GCA_964405975.1 uncultured Hyphomicrobium sp. | reverse complement strand
GCGCGGGTTCCGTCGCGGCCGTGTCGTTCGTGGGCGCGGTATTCGCCGCGGCCGCGTTGCCGGCTATAGGCGCTATGGCAAACGTCGTTATCGTCCCCGGCCGTATCGCAGGCTGCGGCGTTACTACTACGGTTACGCGCCGTACGTGGTCGGGGCCTATTATAGCGGCCCGTGCACGTGGCTGAGGCGGCGGGCCTACCTTACGGGCAGTCCCTATTGGTGGGACCGCTACTATCGCTGCCGGTACGACTACTATTGAGTCAGGCTGTCGCCCGTTAAAGGGACAGAGGGGCCGGTATCATTCCGGCCCCTTTATTTTTTGTGCAATTCAGGTTGGCAAGCGAGGGTGGCCGCGGGCAGGATTGGCGCCATGACACGGCCGCCTCAATCGGGAAGCAACAAATTTGAAATCCGCCGGTGGACCGACATCGGCGCAAGGGAAGGCCTGCTTCCCGTACTCGACGCGATCTTTTTCGAGGCGAGCGGAACGAAGTCATTTGCAAGCGACGCCGATAGGCAAACGTTTCGCGAGCGATGGCTTGGGCGCTATCTGGAGCGCGATGGACAATGGGCCTACCTTGCGTTCGACTCTAATGACACGCTTGCCGGTTACCTTCTCGGTAGCCTCGATGACCCGGCGCGAACGCCGCGCTTTGATGACATCGGATATTTCAAAGACTTTGCGGGGCTGACCGTAGCTTATCCGGCACACCTGCATGTCAACTTGGCGCCAGCATTTCGTAACCTCGGCATCGGCGCGCAACTCATTGATAGGTTTGCGAAGGACGCCGCGCGCGCCGGTGCTCCAGGAGTACACGTCGTAACTGGGGCCCAAGCGGGCAACATCAGCTTTTATGCCCGCAACGGTTTTCGGGAACTTGACCGTGCAACGTCGAACGCAAATGAGGTCGTTTTTCTCGGTCGCCGCCTCCCTGCCGCAGAAACGGCTTGATCTCGGGCCTGGACAGGAGATGATGCCGACGTAGCTTGTTGAGGGGGCATCATGGCCGAAGCTCACGTTAGAACTGTGCCAGGGTCGGCAGTTGCGCCAGCGATCCAAATGTCGGGTGTGCACAAATGGTTCGGCGACTTTCAGGCCTTAAATGATGTCTCACTTGAGGTAAATCAGGGCGAGAAGATCGTCATTTGCGGACCGTCAGGGTCGGGCAAGTCAACACTCATTCGCTGTATCAACCGGCTGGAGCCGCACGACAAGGGCACAATCGTCGTCGATGGCCACACGCTGACGAATGACTTGCGCCAGATTGAGACCGTGCGCTCCGAAGTCGGTATGGTCTTTCAACAGTTCAATCTCTTTCCCCATCTCACCGTGCTCGACAACGTGTGCCTCGCGCCCGTCTGGGTGCGCAAGATGGCTCGCGCCGATGCCGAAAGGCTTGCTATGCAATTGCTGGAGCGCGTGCAGATTCACGAACATGCATTCAAGTATCCAGGACAGCTTTCTGGCGGTCAGCAGCAACGTGTCGCCATAGCGCGCTCGCTTGCGATGAACCCGCGCATAATGTTGTTCGACGAGCCCACGTCCGCACTCGATCCCGAAATGGTGAAGGAGGTGCTAGACGTGATGACGGAGCTCGCTGAGCAAGGCATGACCATGCTCGTTGTTACTCACGAGATGGGTTTTGCTCGTGCCGTTGCCGATCGGGTCATTTTCATGGATGAGGGGCAGGTCGTGGAAGACGCTTCACCAGAAGTGTTTTTCGAGCAACCGAAGTCGGAACGCACACGCCAATTCCTATCGCAAATTCTTGCCCATTGAACAAAGGCGCCTGAGCGCCCGCCGTCGTTTGAGGAGCTAATTCGATGCGGCAGCCGACCCAAATTTTTTCCGCCGCTGTTGTGGGGCTCATCGCCGTGGCAGGTGCCGCATACGCTCAGGCTTCGACTCTGGATGAGGTTCGGAGGCGCGGGGATTTGCGCTGTGGCGTGAACATTGGTCTGGCTGGCTTCAGCGCGCCCGACGACAAAGGCGAATGGACCGGCCTTGACGTTGACTTCTGCCGTGCAATTGCCTCGGCGATTTTCAAGGATCCAACGAAGGTCAGGTTCGTTCCGCTGTCAGCCAAGGAGCGCTTCACGGCGCTCCAGTCGGGCGAGATTGATATGCTTTCGCGCAATACAACGTGGACGATGAGCCGGGATACGCAGCAGGGGCTCACCTTTGTCGGCGTCACTTACTACGACGGTCAAGGTTTCTTGGTGAAGAAGTCGCTCGGGTTAAAGTCGGTCGTGCAACTGGCCGGCGCTAGCATCTGCATGCAGACGGGTACGACAAACGAGCTCAATGTCGCGGACTACTTTCGTACCCGCGATCTGACCTACAATCCGGTGGTGTTTGAAAAGAACGAAGAAGCGGTCGCCGCCCTGAACCTCGGCCGTTGCGATGCCTACACCACCGACGCGTCCGGCCTTTATGCACAACGCATCAAGCTCGCTGACCCGAGCGCCTATGTGGTGCTGCCAGAAATTATCTCTAAAGAGCCGCTGGGACCCGCCGTGCGCCAGGGTGATGAGCAGTGGGAAAACTTGGTCCAGTGGACACTGTTTGCATGGCTCAATGCAGAGGGGCTCGGGATTACGCAAGAAAACGTCGATGAGATGCTGAAGTCAGGCAACCCAGAAGTGCGGCGTTTGCTGGGTACGGAGGGCAATTACGGAAAGGGCATCGGTCTCGACAACGATTGGGCCTATCAGATCGTCAAAAACGTGGGCAACTACGGCCAATCGTTTGAGCGCAACGTGGGCAAGGGATCACGACTCGACATCGCGCGCGATCAAAACAAGCTCTGGAAAGACGGGGGGCTGCACTATGCCCCGCCGATCCGCTAGCGGGGTCCAGCGGCGATGGCGAGCGCACAAAACGGGCCACCCCAACAAACGCAGAGCTTTGCATGGCTCTATGACCCGCGCACGCGCGGGATCATCTTCCAGATCGCGTTGCTCGTCGGCGTCGCCGCGTTGTTCATCGAGATTGCGCTCAATACTGCAGCGAACCTCAAGGCGCAAAACATTGCGACGGGATTCGGGTTCCTGGACCGAACGTCGGGCTTTGATATCTCGCAGACCCTTATCCCCTACACGAGCACCAGCACGTACGGGCGGGTGTTCTGGGTTGGACTCACCAACACGCTTCTGGTCGCCGTCATAGGGATCGTGCTTGCGACGATTGTCGGTTTCATCGTTGGACTCGCGCGGCTGTCAACCAACTGGCTGGTGGCGCGTCTTGCCACCATGTATGTGGAGATCGTGCGCAATGTGCCGCTGCTGCTGCAACTGCTGGCCTGGTACTTCACGCTGCTGATCACGCTGCCGTTGCCGGACGCGGCACTGGAGTTGCCACTGGGGATCGGCGTCACAAATCGCGGACTCTATCTGCCTGCGCCTGTTTGGGAGCCGGGCCTTGGTGTGGTGCTCATCGCTGCACTTGCGGGTATCGGCGGCGCCGTCGCCATTGGCATCTGGTCCAAGCGCAAACGGGTTGCGACTGGGCAGCAAGTTCTTGCAGTTTGGTATTGCCTTGCCGCTATCGTGTTGCCGCCGCTCGTGATATTTTTAGCGCTCGGGACACCTCTTTCCTTCGATTATCCCCAACAAGGACGTTTCAATCTCGACGGCGGGATCGTGCTCTTGCCGGAGCTGATGGCGCTCCTTTTTGGCCTGACCCTCTATACCGCAGCGTTTATCGCCGAGATTATACGCAGCGGCATTGAAGCGGTGCCGCGCGGCCAGAAGGAGGCGGCTGCGGCGCTTGGCCTGCGCGCCTGGCAAGTCCAGAGACTTGTGGTCATTCCCCAGGCCATGCGCGTCATCATCCCGCCGCTCACCAACCAGTATCTCAATCTCACCAAGAATTCCTCGTTGGCAGTGGCAATCGGCTATCCCGATCTGGTTTCGGTGTTCGCCGGCACCGTGCTCAATCAGACCAACCAGGCAGTTGAGGTGATCCTCATCACGATGGGCGTCTACCTTGCGATCAGTTTACTCACCGCACTGCTCATGAATTGGTTCAACGCGCGCGTGGCGCTCGTAGAGCGGTAGGGCGCGCGAATGGCACACGAAACTCACAGCAATTGGATGGATGCCGGACCGGTCGGCCGGTCGGTGGACTGGCTGCGCGCCAACCTGTTCGCCTCTTGGGGCAATACGATCCTCACTTTTGTTTGCTTGGTGATCGTTTGGTACGTCATCGTTGGTTTTCTTGATTGGGCGCTTTTCAGCGCGGTCTTTACTGGCAGAGATGGCTCGGCTTGCAATAAGTCAGATGCCGGGGCCTGTTGGCCTTTCATTACCCACAAGCTCGGCCTGTTCATGTATGGGCGCTACCCCGAACCGGAGCGCTGGCGCATCAATCTCACTTACGTGCTTGCTCTTGCCGGTCTCGTGCCGCTGATGATCCCGCGGGTCCCGGGCAAGCCGTGGCTGTCGATATATCTTTTGACCGCCTTCCCGATCATTGGCTTCATACTGGTGAGGGGCGGCGTCTTTTGGTTGCCTCACATTCCCACTGAGCTGTGGGGTGGTTTATTCCTGACGCTGGTTGTGGCGAGCGTCGGTATCGTCGCCTCTTTCCCAATTGGAATTTTGCTGGCGCTCGGGCGGCGATCTGAATTGCCCATCGTGCGTTGGGTATGCATCGGCTTTATTGAGTTCGTGCGCGGCGTGCCGCTCGTAACGGTGTTGTTCATGGCTTCCGTGATGCTGCCGCTTTTCTTGCCGCCCGACGTGACCTTCGACAAGCTCCTGCGTGCGCTCATCGGCGTGGCGCTGTTTTCGGCGGCGTATTTGGCGGAGGTTATCCGCGGTGGCTTGCAGGCTATTCCGCGCGGGCAATACGAAGCTGCCGACGCGCTCGGGCTTTCTTATGCGCAGAAGATGGGATTCATCGTTCTGCCTCAGGCGCTGAAGCTCGTCATCCCCGGCATTGTCAATTCGTTTATTGCACTGTTCAAGGACACGAGCCTGGTGCTCATCATCGGCTTGTTTGACCTGTTAGGAATCGTGCAGCAATCGATCTCAGCTGACGCCAAGTGGTTCTCACCGCAGACGGCGGCGACGGGCTATTTCTTTGCCGGTCTGATTTTTTGGGTATTTTGTTTTGGAATGTCGCGCTACTCGGCCTTCTTAGAAAGGCGGCTGGCAAGTGGCGATCGCGGGTAAGATCGCGGAGAATGATGACGTTGGCGCGACAAACAACATAGGCGCCGAAGTGGCGCCTCTGGCAGTTCAATGATGCAACTCTTCGTGGCGGGTCACGGCAGCGTTATGGGCAAACTCGTACCCAGCCGCCGAATGGTCCTCTCTGGTAGTAGCAGAGCGGATGTGGCGGCGGACCCCAATTGCGCATCCGCGGGACAACATAGCGGCGGCCGCGCCAGCCTGGTATCCAAGCGCAGCGATAGGGGCTGCAAACCCATTTGACCTTCGTTGCGACGGCAGTCTCTCCATTGGCAGCTGCGCCGAGCGCCGGAGTGGCGACTGCTGCAGTCGCGCCAGTGCTGAAGCCGGCGGCCATGACTGCCGCTGTAAGAGCGAATAAGAGGGATCTTTTCATCGTAGAATACCCTAGTTTCCAGGAGCTGTTATGTGAATGCGGGTCATGCATTGCTATTTGCAAACGAGAACCCAGCGATAAGGTCGACGCACGTAGTGGCAGTGCGGTGATGGTGGTGGTCCCCAGCGGCGCGGCGCAGCTACGACTGGTCCACGGTAGTTGGGCAGCCATGCGCATCGACGTGGACCGCAAACCCACCGAATGTCAACGAGTGATGATTTTTGATTGGCCTTCGCCGCGCCTAGCGCTGACGTGGCAACGTTGGCCTTAGCGATATGCGAAGTGCGGAAAAAAGGCTGTCGCAAGCGCCAAGCCGAATACAACGAAACGTCCCTGCAACGCGTTCCTCCAAATGAACAATAACAAACCTGAAATCAGACCCTGTCTCAGGGAATTGTGGTCCCGATGAAGGTGAGCACGTCGATCTGGAGGCAGGTCATACGATGCCATCACCAATCCGAGCTTACAATTGAATCTCATGAGATTTTTGCGGAGCTAAATTCGCGCGATCTGCACCTTGAGCACATCGTGCCCAAAATGAGAGCGCCACTTACGCCACTCGAAAAACTATTTCTTCACGAAGGCGGTAGCGCTCATGATGGCATTCTGTCCCTCTTTTGTAGGAGCGTAGAAGTGGACGAGGACCAAGAGTTTTTCCGTCTTACCTGTCCATGAATGGACGCGGAGCAGACCTTGGTCCCAAGCTTCATCGGGCTCGCGACCAATGAGGCCAACCATCTCTTTCAGGAGTTGTGCATCGGCGTCCTCAGTCGGGATCACCAGAGAACATGCAACGCTCTTCGAATTTGCAAATTCAGGGATCTCCTTCTTGAATTTCGCGTCAGGCTTAGAGCGGGCCGATGTGAGGGTGAACTCTGAGCCGAAGTCGCTGAGGCGCCATGCGCGCAACTCTTCTGCCGGAACTTCCGGCTGGTATTTTTGCAGCTCTTCGCCTTTGATTTCGGCAAACTCGCCAAAGCCGACGGCGTTGGCAACGTCCTCAATGGCGGGAAGCTGACTGAGACAATAAAAGTTGAACAGCCCTGCCGTGCGGGCCGGACCTGGATTTTTGGGAAGGCCTTGTCCTATTGCTGGACCGGCGATGGCAAACACCACGATAGCTATGAAGGCTAAGCGCATCAGGGGGATCCCTTAGCTGTCTTTTTTCGGTCGCTCTACGTGGCTGATTTTAGAGATGCCAGAGTGCAATGCCAAAGGCTGACGCACATAATGGTGCGTCAGCGCGATCACAAGGGCTGATTTTCTTGAAGTTAGCGCGCCGCTACTGGAGGCGCAGTCTTCTTGTCCTGGGAAGCGGAACGCTTGGCGCGCCAGACAGATAGATCCTCAATCCAGCGGCCAGTCTTGATCATCTCCGCTTGTTCGGCGCACGTCGGCACCTGCCCCCTCACGCGGGTCCAAACCTCTGAGGAGCCGAAGATTGGCAATAAGAAATAGCCCGTGACCTTCACACGATTGGAGCCCAAGATCTGGGCATAGCCGCTGACTGTCATCCCATGGTCGGGGATATAAACGGTGCCGTCACCCCAGTTGCCGTCGGATTGCTTTTTGAAATTATTCACAACGCGCATGCCGCAGACAAAACGCCGGCGTAGCTTTGGGTCGGTATTACGGAAATCACGCAATGGGCCGCCATCGGGACCGCGCGGCTTGCGAAGCCAGGCGACGTTTCCGCAGCGCGCCCTGCCGCAGCGCCGGATATCGAGAATGACTTCACCGTTTGAATCCATCCAATAGCCATCGAGCTTCTCTGCGGCGTTGCCCGGAAGCGTGAAAATTGCTCCAACAGCAACGGCCGCAATGACACCCGAAAGCCATCTTGCAAGAATTCCCATCGGTCTTGTCATCCCTCGCAGTGATCACGCGCTCGAGCCGCAATGCTCGCTGGTTCGCACTAAAAATGTCCTAAGAACTGTTAGGTTTTGAACCGGCTGGTGGAGATTGAGCGCGATCGTCTGCGTAGTCTTGGACATCGAAAATTGGGCATTCATGCGATCAGGCTGGCCACATGGTCCGCAATGGCCAAGGACGCGGTGAGTCCTGGGCTTTCGATGCCGTAGAGCGCTACGAGACGGGGTATCCCGTGGGTTGTAGGACCGTGGAGAGCAAAATCGGCAACTTGCTCGCCCTGACGATAGATCTTGGGCCGCACGCCAACATAGTCAGGTTGCAGGGAGTCGTCGGGCAGGCCCGGCCAGTAGCGCCGGATCTCGCGCTCAAATTTCCTACGGCGCTCACCGTTGGCGTCATCGAAGTCGTATGAGACGTGATCTGTCCACTCGATGTCCGGACCGAATTTGGCACGGCCGGCAACGTCGAGTGTCAAATGTACCCCCAGCCACGCGCCTTTCGGCACGGGATAGATGAGATGCTTGAAGGGCGCTGCGCTGGCGAGCGCGTAGTAGTGACCTCGGGCTGGATAGGTCTCGGGCACGGTGTAGCCAGGCGCATAAGAAAGCATACGGCCAAGTTCTGTACCGCCCAGGCCTGCGGCAAGAACGAGGTTCTTGGCGGTGAGCTTTGATGTCTCGCCGGCGCTTAACGTCTCGATGACGAAGTCCTCTGCGCCATTGCCTGGCCTGCAAAGACCGGTGACGATTGTCCCAAGGATGACCTGTCCGCCGCGTGTTGTGAGGTGGCCTTCGAGCGCAGTCATAAAGCCGTGGGTGTCGATCACGCCCGTTGATGGCGAGAGATAGGCGGCAACACAAACAACGTCCGGCTCAAGTCTGCGGGCTTCGCCGGCCGAAAGGCGTTGCAGATCGTTGACGCCGTTGCGCGCGGCATTAGCGGCGATCGCCTCGAGCTTCGGGATTTCTTCCTCGCTCGTTGCCACCAAGAGCTTGCCGCAGCGCCGGTGCGCGATGCCGCTCTCGTTACAAAAGGCATAGAGCAGCGCCTTGCCTCTAACGCACAATTCGGCGCGCAGGCTATTCTGCGGATAGTAGAGGCCGGCGTGAATCACTTCCGAGTTGCGCGAACTCGTCTCGGTTCCGGGGCGGTCGTGCTGCTCCAGAACAAACACTTGATGGCCGTTGTTGGCCAGGGCACGGGCGATTGCCAGGCCCTCAACGCCGGCACCCACCACGACTGTTTCAACGTCTGCCGCCACGTTGCCGCTTTCCCGATAAGGCGCCTTAAGCTTGTCGCACCGCTTCTCCACAGAGGGTGTCCGCTAGCACTTGCGCAACGAACAAAATGGGAACACTCTGCCCCCGACAATGCGATTCGCGTTCATCCATACTGCCGACTGGCAGATCGGCAAGCGCTTTGGTGCGTTTGAGGCGGAAAAGGCGGCCGTTCTGCGAGATCAGCGGCTGCGCGCCGTTGATCGCGTGGCCCAAGCCGCACGCGCAGCCGGCGCCAACACGGTGCTGGTTGCGGGCGATGTATTCGATTCTGAGACTGTATCAGACGTACTGGCTGGCCAGCTCTTATCCAGGCTGAAGAGCTACACAGACCTTGTTTGGCATCTGCTGCCGGGCAATCACGACCCGGCGCGCGCTGGTGGCGTTTGGGAGGCAGTTGCTGCCGGGGGGATGCCGGCCAACGTGCGCGTGCACCTGACGCCTGAGCCCGCCGAACTCGCCACAGACGTTGTGCTGTTGCCCGCGCCGCTAACCTCCAAATCGACAGCTCACGATCCGACCGCTTGGATGGACAACGTGCCATCGCCTGCTGGTGCACTCCGCATCGGTCTTGCGCATGGTTCCGTGCAAGGATTCGGCAGCGACGGCGATGCGAACGTGCCCATCGATCCCGCACGGGTCAAGACGGCGGGGCTCGCCTACCTGGCGTTGGGGGACTGGCACGGCGTGAAACAGATTTCAGATCGTGTTTGGTATTCGGGCACGCCCGAGCCCGACAGCTTTCCTGACAACGAGCCGGGCTATGCACTCTGCGTGCGCGTCGATGACGCCAACTCAGCGCCAGAGGTGGAACGCGTGGCGACGGCGTATTTCACGTGGATGCGGCGTCAGCAGTCGCTGAGTGGTGGCGAAGGCCTGGAAGCAATCGAGCAGGAAGTGAGCAAGCTCGGTGCGGATGCCTCGCGTCATCTCATGGCCCTTAGTCTTGAGGGCTCCATCTCGCTTGCAGAGTTCGCACGCGTTGAAGAGCGCTTAGCCAAGCTCGCGCCACAGTTGTTTCACCTCGCGCCTGATCTGGCGCGCCTGCAGACATCTGCGGCCGTCTCCGACATTGACGAATTGGGATCAGGCATGCTCGCGACGGTGGCCGCGCACTTGAAAGAGATGGCAGCAGCACAATCGGACAACTCTGAAGTCGCCGCACGTGCCCTGCGCAAACTGTTTGCAATAGCTCGGCGCATCGAGGCGGGAGGCGCCCGGTGAAAATCCGCGCCATTCGCCTGAAGGAGGTCGGAAGATTCCGCGAGCCGGTGGCCCTCGAAGGGTTGACCGGTGGGCTCGATGTGCTTGCTGGCCCTAATGAACTTGGCAAGTCAACCATTCTTAGAGCCGTGAAACTTGCGTTGTTCCAGCAGCACAAGTCGAAGAAGGCGAATACGGTTGAAGTCCTGCGCCCCTATGCGGGCGGTGCGCCACTGATTGAGGTGGACTTCGAAATCGGCAGCAAGTTGTGGCGCATTCGCAAGCAGTTCCTTGCCCACGCCAGTGCCGAACTCAAGGATCTGCAATCGGGCCGAATTTGGCGGGGCGGGGACGCGGAAAATGAACTGTCGAAACGTCTGTCAGGGACCGCGGGCACGGAGCGGTTTGCGCTTTTGTGGGTGGAGCAGGGGGAGTCGCTCGTAGCTCTTGATCCTGCGGCGACGGCCGGTAATGCGCTCAACGCCGCAATTGAAGCGGAGGTGGAAACCGTGGCGGACGGTCGGGCCGCGCGTTTGGTGCAGGCCAGAGTCAAACAAGAGCTGAAGTCTTTCATCACAAGCCACGATCCACCGAGACCGACCGGCACGTACAAAGCTGCACTCGACGAGCACAGAAACCTGGAACAGAAGTGCCAAGCTGCGCGCGACAGGCTCACAAAGGTTCAAGCGCGTTTGGATCAATTGGCTGACATTCGCGCAGGGGTCGCGCGGTTAACTAACCCAGCGGAAACCGAGGCGCGGGCGAGTGCAGCAACGGCAGCGCGCGCAGCCTTCGATGAGGCGCGCAAGGCAAGGGATAAGTGTCAACAGGTCGAGCAGGCGCGGCAGGTGCATGAGGAACGGCTCAATCGCGTGAAGGCCGCGCTTGAAAGTCTTGAGGGTCGCGTTGCCGACCTTGCCAAGCTCGAAGATGCAAGGCGGCGAGATACACCTGTGATGGAGGAGATGGCGCGTCGCGGTCCCGAGTGCGAGGCACGTGTGATCAAGTGCCGGCGCAAACGCGACGAAATCAAGTCGGCGCTCGACGACGTTGAGCAGGATCTTAAGGCATTAGCCTTAGCGGAGCGCGCAAAAGAGGCAGCAGAGCGCTTGCAGGCGGCGCGCGCTCTGGTGGATCAGCGCAAAGTTCTGTCGGACGAGCTTGCAAAAAACCGCGCAGAGGATGGGCTCGTGACAGCGGCGCGGAGCGAGGCAGCTAGTGTTGCGACTATTGAAGCGCGGTTGTCGGCCGCGTCCCCGCAGGTGTCTATTGCGTATGCGCCAGGTGCTCAGTCCGAGATCCGGCTTGGCGGGCGCGCTCTCAAAGACGGTGAAACACTCAGTCCCCGGCGGCCGGTTGCGCTGGAGATCGAAGGCGTAGGCGTTGTCACGATTACGCCGGGACAATCAGAGGGTTTGGGCTCGGACCAGGCTGATCTCATTGCCCATGAGAAGGGACTGCGCGCACTTTTGGAACGTGCCGGCGCAGCCTCGATCGAGGAGGCCGAAGTGCGTCTTCGCAAACGACGCGTTCTTGAAGAAAAGTTGACCGAGGCGAACGCGCAACTGAAGTTACTGGCGCAGGCTGGATTGGAAGACCTAGAACGCAAGCATGCCGAAGCGGCTGCCGATGCAGGGCGAACAGAGCGAACGTCGCAGAGCACACAAGACGAGCTTAAAGCGCGTGGGCAGACACTTGCCAATGAACTTGTTGAAGCGGAGGGTCGGCTTGAAAAAGCGGTAGACGAGCACGATCAAGTGGGCAAAGAGCAAATGCGCTTGGGCGCGCGCGCCGATGAACGGAGCGAGAGGATCATTGCCCTCTCCCAAGGTCTCGGCGAGGAGAAGGCGCGCAAGGCTGAAATAAAGGAACTGACGGCAAAGGTCGCCGAGGCGCAAGCTGCGTTCAATGCCACCTTGCGCGAGCGCACGGCCTGGGAAGAAAGAGCACCCGGCGATGCCCGCTTCAGCGAGTTGAAAGTTACAGCGGAGCGTGCGGAGAGCGCGCTGACGGCCGCTGAGCGCGACCTTGCCGAGGCGCGCCGCGAGGAAGCCGGACTTGAAGGTGAGCTGAAGGCGGATCGAGCCGACGACGTTGCCGCGCGCCTTGCGGAACTGGAGGGAACGCTGGCCTGTGCTGCAACGCGCGTTCAGAATCTCGAGGACCAGATCGCCGCCTTGGAGCTGCTCGACCGCGAACTCACCTCAGCGGCAAACGCGACTCGCGATCGCTTTGCTAAGCCGGTCTTGGACCGTCTTATCCCCTATATGCGTCTCGTCTTTCCCGAGGCGGCACTAAGCTTGGGCGATGGTTTTTCCCCAGAAGAATTGCGGCGGGGCACAGATCGCGAGGCGCTGGCCAGCTTGAGCAAGGGCACACAGGAACAGCTTGCAGTGCTTGTTCGTCTTGGATTTGGGCGCTTGCTTGCGGAAACGGAGTCTCCGGCTCCTCTAATCCTCGATGACGCACTCGTCTATTCGGACGACCAACGGATCGAGCATATGTTCGCAGCACTTAAGAGCGCGGCGCGAAGTCATCAGGTGCTTGTCCTAACGTGCCGCGAGCGGACGTTTGCGAGGTTAGGCGGGCATAGGATCGCGCTCAGCTCCTGGCAAACAAGCTAAGCGTCGCGATATTATTGACAATCGAATAAGCAAGCGCGGCGCGCGCGTTTTGCCGGTGCTTCACGCGCTCTGATCTTAGTCGGTACTGTCTTGATCGCTGGCCGGCGCTGCGTTGAACGAAGGAACCTCGGGTTTGTTCACGCCGGCGATTGGATCTTCGGAACGCCGCGACTTTCCTTCAAAGAACGCACCTTGCTCAATGGCGAGCGCCTGGTGGAACACGTCACCTTCCACGTGACTGGATGATTGCAGCATGACGCGTTTGCCACGCAACGAGCCCATCACGTGACCACGCACGACAACCTCTTCGGCGACGATGCCGCCCGTGATGCGGGCCTTTTCGCCGATGACGACATACGTGCCGTGAATATCCCCCTGCACTTCGCCGTCAATCTGAACCTCGCCTTTCGAGACCAGATTTCCGTTAATTGTCAGGTCCGGCCCGATAACGGATGGGGCGTTGCGTTCAGAACCGCGCACCACTCCCATCGGGCGCGTGCCAGCACTTTGGCCCGTTGATCCGGCTGGCAAATTTCCCGAAGCAGGCTTCGGCAATTCCGTCTCGGACTTCTTGAAATTCGGCAACATCAGACTCCACCTCCGCTACGACGCATCAAACCCGACATTTGAGCTTTTTGGACCCCAACATTCGACGGCTTCGGCCGCCGAGTGCCTCTCCCCTAAGGGTCCCCTAGCACGTTTCCTAATCTTGGTCACGGTTTGTGACGAGATTGCATCCAAGTCAGCAAAAGTCTCGCGCGCACCGGGCCGCAGCAATGCAATGACCGTAGTTGCCCTACCGATTGGGGGGCAGCCCCGTTAAGACGTCATCGCTTCGATTTCTGCAAGGACTTCTTCAGCGTGACCGGGCACTCTCACTTTGCGCCAGCTCCTGGCGATCTTGCCCGAAGTATCGATCAGGAAGGTGGAGCGTTCTACCCCCATGTATTTTCGCCCGTACATGCTCTTTTCGACCCGAACGCCATAGGCCTGGGCGGCCGCCTTTGTTTCATCGGCCAGAAGGCGAACGCCGAGGTCGTGTTTGTCCGCAAATTTGCGGTGACGTTCTGGAGTGTCGGGCGAAATGCCGATGACTTCGGCTCCCGCCTTTTTGAAGACTCCAATGAGGCGCGAGAAGTCCTTAGCTTCCGCCGTACAACCCGAAGTGTCGTCCTTGGGATAGAAATAAACGACGACCAGCCGGCCCTTGAGCCGCGACAGCCGGACGCGGCTGCCGTCCGCATCGGGGAGCTCAAAATCGGGCGCCTTCACACCGTCCTCTATCATCCGTCTTGTGCCTTTCTTTTGTCGCTTTTGCCCCCGCACGTGCTCAAGGATGTGTGCTTCGCTGCTGGCATTATGCATGGAGCGGCGCAACGGTGGTTTGAGACCACGTGTAGCGCCTTACCACCATAGCTGCGCCGGTGCTCATGCAAGGGTATTCGGTGCCGGGCAGTTGCATCTGAACGGTGCCTTAGGAGTGTTGCTCGGCGCACGTCAACGTTGTGGTTCTCCCCTGGCGGGGATCGGTGCACTGCGCGGGCCACAGAATTGGTTTGCGTCTGGTTGAAATCTTATTGGAGCTGTGAGGGGCGCTGGCTTGCACAAGACGGCAAGACGTAACAGTGAATCGCAACACGCGCAGACGCGAGGGGGTGAGCCAGCGTCGGTGGGCAGACGCCGTCTGGCTGCCGTCGCTTCGACATGTGACAACGTTCTCCATGGTCTCGGCAGGTGCTTATTCCTACTCGCGCCGGTCATCATGCTGGCGGTGGTGGCTCTCGGCCTGGGTTATGTGCGGCTGCGGCATGGGCCAATCTCGCTGAATTTTATGGTAGCCCCGATCGAGCGCGGCATCGCAGCCGAGCTCCAGGGCAATAGCGTCGACATCGAAGATGCGGTGGTGAGCCTTTCGAAAAACGGCGGGCTTGAGTTTCGCTTGCGCAATCTTCGCGTTCGCGAGCCGGATGGCAATGTCGTCGCATCAGCGCCATTAGCGGCAGTGGAACTCAGCACGGCTGCACTTTGGTCGGCGCGAATCGTGCCAGCACGCGTTGAGCTTATCGAGCCGCGTCTCTTCCTTTTCTATTCCGATGAGCGCGGCCTCTCCATGAGCTTCTCGAATCCGCAGGCGATATCGGTAGATGCGAGTCCGGCCGCAGAAAGTAAAGACGCAGCACCTGGCGCCGTAACCAAGCCCCCGGTTGCTGCGGCGCCCGCTACACAGCCGGCCAGCCCATTGAAGCGGATCGATTTAGCGCGCGTCGTCACCGAAATGTCCGCACGCGCGCGCCAGCGGCTTGATGCGAGTTCTTATCTCAGCGAGGTGGGCTTAAGGGACGCGACGGTCATCCTTGAGTCCGCGGGGCGAAGGACGGAATGGCACGTGCCTTCCGTTGCCGTCGGTCTTATGCACGCAAGGACTCGAAGTGTGATCGCAGGCCGTGCGACGATTGCCGGGCAAGGCCGGAATGCTACGCCCTGGCATCTCACCTTCGAAACCGACGAATCGGAAAGTTCGCGCAGATTGACGTTGAAGACGTCAGTCCGGGGTCTCGTGCCGCGCAGTTTGGCGCCGGCGGTACCGCAACTCAGTCTGCTTCAGTCATTCGACATGCCGGTTGCCGGCAATGCGACGCTGGAACTTTCAGACCAGGGCGATATTCTCACTGCGGCGCTGGGTCTGGAGGTCGGCCGTGGACATTTGCGGCTTCCCGCACTGCCCGAAACTCCACTGGAGGTGGACGGCGGCCTTTTCAATATTGCCTATGACGGCAAAGCGCAGCGGGCGAAACTCTCCCAATCAACACTGCGTTGGCGCGGCAGTAGGGTTACGCTTGCGGGCACGCTGGAGAACGAAGAGCGTGGCAGCTCCCATTCGGCCTGGCGCTACCAGTTGAAGGCGATTGAGGGCGTCTTGGCAGCCGACGAGTTCGCTGTCACGCCGGTGCCGCTGGAATCACTGGAAGCGAAAGGGCGCATTCTACCGGACCGCGGTGAGGTCGAACTTGCAGCCCTTAATTTGAAGGCGGGCGGGGCCAATGTCGCGCTTTCGGGTGACTTCATTGCCGGCGTGGATCCAGCGAGCACGAGACTTGAAGGCACCCTCAGTCCCATGCCGGTTAATACGCTTAAGGCGCTTTGGCCTAAGGCCATTGCACCCGGTGCGCGCGAGTGGGTGGGCGAGAACGTGACGCGCGGGCAATTGCTTGGTGGAACGTTCCAGCTTGTAAGCGGCGCACATATGGATGCCCAAACGGTCAGCGACGCGTCCACTCACCACCGTTTGTCAATGACTCTAGAAGCAGCAGACCTGCAGTTCCACGTGATCAAGGACACGCCGCCGGTGGAGGCGCCGCGCGCGACGTTCCGGCTGGAAAACGATGGGTTAGAAGTCAACATTCCCGAATCCGCAATTGTGCTCGGACTGGAGCGCCAGGTACCATTGAAGGCGGTGCGCTTAACGGCGGTCGACATCTTTGGTGCTGCACCGGTTGCCGAGATTGCTTTCGCCAGCGAGGCACCGCTTGATGCGGTAATAGAAGTGCTTGAGCGATCGCCGCTGACCGTTCTTCAAGAGACCGGCCTGCCGACGGAAGGCTTAGCGGGCAAGGTCGAGGGCACCTACAAGGTTACGTTGCCACTGTTGTCCGATCTGCAAATGAGCGAGATCAAAATCGCGGGCCAATCGCGCATCAGCGATGGTCGTGCGAATGGGCTCAGCGGATCGTATGAAATTCTCGATGCAAGCCTCAACATCGATCTCACCGAGAAAGCGATAGACGTTAATGGTGAGGTGCTTATCAACGGCGTGCCGGCCAAGGTCGGCTGGCAACGCATTTTTGATGCGTCTCTCGATAAGCAGCCGCCGCTTAGGATTAGAGCGACGCTCGACGATTCCGATCGCAACCAGCTTGGTCTCGATATCAATCATATTGTCCAGGGCGACATTCCTATTGAGATCACGATCACCAGAGGGCCGCTGGACGAGCCTGAGATCAAGCTGCGCGCAGACCTCACCAATGCAGACCTCGTTCTGGAGAACGTGGCATGGCGAAAGCCGCCTGGGCGCAAGGCCATATTGCAAACCGACATAGCGCAAGGCCGCACGCAAAATATTGAGCTGCAAAACTTCAAGATTGCCGGCGATGACGTCGCCATTGAGGGTTGGGTGGCAATCGATGCCGATAACCGGTTGCGTGAGTTCTATTTCCCAAACTTTTCCCTCAATGTTGTGACGCGTTTGGAAATGCAAGGCAGGCTGGAGCCCAACGGGGTGTGGAAAGTAAAAGCGCGTGGCCCCACGTTCGACGGCCGCAACTTCTTCCGCTCCTTGTTCTCGCTTGGACAGGTTTCCGAAAGTCGCCCCAAACCTAAGAAGCCCCGTGACGGTGTCGACTTGGAAATCGAGGTTGGAACAGTGATCGGCTTTTCCGATGTGAATTTGCGCAACGTCAAGCTTCTGCTCTCTAAACGCGGCGAGAAACTCACAATGCTTGATGGACGCGGCACGCTCGATGGGGGCGCGCAGCTTGCCACTGTGCTGGAACAAAAACCCGGCCAGCCGCGCAAACTGCTGGCGGATTCAACAGACGCAGGCCAAGCGTTCCGGCTGATTGACTTCTATCCAAACGTGAAAGGCGGCCGGGTGCGCCTTGAGGTCAACCTCGACGGCAAGGGGGCGGCCGAAAAGACAGGAATTCTTTGGGTCGACAAATTTGAGATCCTCGGGGACCCCGTTGTCTCGGAAGTGTTCAGCGGCCTAGATGATGGTCGCCCGGCGATCGGGAACGGTCGACAGCCGGCGCGCAAAGTCGTGCGCGAAGTGTTCGAGTTCGAACGTATGCGTGTGCCATTCTCGGTGGGTTACGGCCAATTCGTGATGAAAGAGTCATATGTGCGCGGGCCGCTGCTCGGTGCCTCGTTCCGCGGCAAGGTCGATTTTAAGACGCGGCGCGTTGGTCTTGGAGGTACGTACGTACCACTTCAGGGCTTGAACAGCGCGTTTTGCGACATCCCGATTGTTGGGCCGATCCTGACAGGACCAAAATGCGACGGCGTTTTGGGGATAACGTTTGCCATTCAGGGGCGGATGGAAAGCCCCCAGGTTATCGTCAATCCGTTTTCCATGGTGGCACCGGGCATCTTCCGTGAGATCTTCCAGATGACCAACCCCAACCCCACGGTGCAGCGGCGCGAGCATGACGTGCCAGGCGGAGCGGCGGACAAAAAAGCGCGCGCTTCACGTGCGCCGTCCTCTGGCGGCGGAACTGCAACTGGTTCCATTACGACTGATGGGTGGTCGTCGCAGACCATCGATGGTCAGCGAAAACACTAAACTAAGGGCGCGAGACGCTCACACTGGCTTCAAGAGCACGTGCTTTTTCTTTCCGAGCGAAAGCTTGATGAAGCCGTCCTCAACAAGATCGCCTGCTGTTAACTGCGCTTTCTCGTCGGCGACGATCTTGTCGTTGACCTTCAAGCCACCGCCCTTGATCTGGCGGCGCGCCTCGCCGTTGGACTTAACCAAGCCCGCCTGCACAAATGCACTGAGCACGCCGATGCCGCACTCTAGCTCGGCCTTTGAGACTTGATGCGTGGGCAAGTCTTGTGCAAGCGCACCTTGTTCAAACGTTTTGCGTGCGGTTTCTGAAGCAGCTTCAGCCTTTTCACGCCCATGCAGCAGCGCCGTCGCTTCCGTGGCCAGAACCTTTTTTGCCTCGTTGATCTCTGCACCGCCGAGAGCGCTAAGCTTTGCGATCTCGTCGATAGGCAACGTGGTGAAGAGTTTGAGAAAGCGCTCCACGTCCGCGTCCTCGGCGTTACGCCAGTACTGCCAGTAGTCATAGGCGGAAAGTTCTGCCTCGTTGAGCCACACGGCACCCGAGGCTGTTTTCCCCATCTTGGCCCCCGACGCTGTCGTCAGCAGCGGACAGGTCAACCCGTAGAGTTGATCTGTTCCCATGCGCCGGCCAAGGTCGATACCGTTGACGATGTTTCCCCACTGGTCCGAGCCACCCATCTGCGTGTTGCATCCCGTCCGGCGTGCAAGCTCCACAAAGTCGTAGGCCTGAAGGAGCATGTAGTTGAACTCGATGAATGACAGCTCTTGCTCGCGGTCAAGCCGCAGCTTGGCAGAATCCATCGTCAACATGCGGTTGACGGAGAAGTGGCGGCCGACGTCGCGCAAGAACGCGATGTAGTTGAGCGGCACCAGCCACTCCGCGTTGTCGGTTATGAGTGCGTCACTCTTGCCACTGCCAAACGTGAGGAACTTGGAGAATGCTTGGCGCATGCCCTCCTTGTTGGCTTCGATTTGTTCCGCGGTGAGGATCTGGCGCGTTTCGTCTTTGCCCGAAGGGTCTCCAACGCGTGTTGTGCCGCTGCCCATGAGCACGATCGGCTTTCCGCCGGTCGTTTGCAGCCAGTGCAACATCATAATGGAGATTAGGCTGCCGACGTGCAGCGAGGGCGCCGTGCAATCATAGCCAACGTAGGCAACGACATTGCCCTTCGCTGCAAGCGCATCGAGGCCGGTTTCATCAGAGCACTGGTGGACAAAACCGCGCTCGGTTAGGATTCTCAGGAAGTCGGACTTGAGATTGGTCATGATGCCGGTATGACGTATCGCCTTTGCCATTGGCGGGCTGAGTCGTGGCGGGGAACATGCACAGGAAGGGGTGAATGGGCAAGCTTGTGCGCGCGATCGGCCTCATGAGCGGAACCTCAATGGACGCAATCGACGTCGCCTTGCTCGATACCGACGGGCAAAGCGTGCTTCGGGATGGGCCGGCGGCCTCCTACCCTTATCCCGCCGAGGTCAAGGTGACGCTCCGGGCCGCGCTTGCCGAGGCGCGGCAGTTGCGAGAGCGTGGCGATCGCCCCGGGAACCTAGGCGAGCTAGAGCACACGCTGACCGTACTCAATGCGCAGGCCGTGGAGCGCTTTCTTCACAGCAATGGGATCGACCAGTCTGCGATTGACCTGATTGGCTATCATGGTCAGACCGTACTGCATGACCCAGAGCGCGCGCTGACAGTGCAACTCGGCGACGGACGCCTTTTGGCTGAGCGTAGCGGGATCGATGTCGTTTTTGATCTGCGCGCCGCCGACATGGCTGGCGGTGGACAAGGCGCGCCCTTGGCGCCCGTTTACCATCGAGCGCTCGCCATTCAGCGCAAGGATCTGCCCGCCGCATTCCTCAATCTTGGTGGCGTCGCCAATGTTACGTGGATTGGAGTGAGGCTTCTGGCTTTCGATACGGGACCGGGAAATGCCTTGCTGGATGATTGGATGCTAAAGCACACCGGTGAACCGCAGGACGCCGGTGGCGCCGTTGCCGCGCGCGGTGAGGTCAGCCAAGCGGCACTGCAGAAGCTGCTGGCCCATCGCTACTTCGGCATCCCGCCACCGAAGTCACTTGATCGAAATGCATTCTCGTTTGAACCCGTTGCGGGTCTTTCGCTGGAAGACGGGGCTGCAACGCTGTGCGCGTTTACAGCCGCCGCGATTGCCAAAGCGCGTGCGCACATGCCGCAGGAACCCAAGATCTGGATCGTGTGCGGGGGTGGTCGCAAGAACAAGACGCTGATGTCGATGATTGCAGCAAGCGTGCAGAACGCCGTTGTGCCTGTCGAGGCTATAGGTCTCAAAGGGGATTTTATCGAGGCGCAGGCGTGGGCTTATCTGGCCGTGCGCTCCAAACTCGGCTTGGCGATCACCTATCCGGACACGACCGGCGTTTCTCAGCCAATGACCGGTGGCATACTTGAGAGCGCGCCAAACTGAGAGTTCCTTGGCTATTGCAGCAGATCGCGGATCGTTTTGTCCAAGCCAATTGTGACGCGCGCGAGCATTTCGTAGTTGACCTTTTCGGGTGTGTCTTCCGGCGTGTGATAGTGGGGATAGCGGTATAGGGCGGTATCTGTGACCATGACGGCTGGATAGCCGAGGTGCCAAAATGACCAGTGGTCCGACCAGCCAATGCCCTCGAATAGGTCAGGCGCCGTGCCGCCTATCGTCGGGATCTTTGTATTGCGGCGGAACGCGGCGATGACCTCGTGGAGGAAGGTGCGCGAACCAGGCATTGCTACGAATGAGAGAAAATTGGCGGTCGTGGGGAAGAAAAATCCAAAAGGGAAGGGGTACGCTTGGCTGCCAGGTAGGTTCGAGAAAAAGCCGATGGTCTCTAGCGAGATCATGCCAGCCACGTGCTCGCCACGCTTCTTGAGGCTTCTTGCGAATTGCAAGCTGCCCATTTCATCGGTGCGATAGTAAGGCTCCTCCTCGTTGACGAAGAGCACCAAGCGCAGGCTCTTGTTCTTCGGGGTCACGTTCTTGAGCAATCGGGCAAGCTCGATTACCGTGGCGGTGCCGGAGCCGTTGTCGTTGGCGCCAGGAGCATCACCGTCAGAATCATAGTGGGCACCGACGACAAGGCTTGACTGCGAGCCACTACTTTTCTCGGCCGGAATGACGACCTCGATATTGCGGACGGGCTTGCCGTCGGCATCGAAGACCTGGCTCTGCGGCTCATAACCGAGTTCGGTTAGTGCAGTCTCAATGTAAGCAGCCGCGCGCTC
This sequence comes from uncultured Hyphomicrobium sp., assembly GCA_964405975.1. Lineage (GTDB taxonomy): Bacteria > Pseudomonadota > Alphaproteobacteria > Rhizobiales > Hyphomicrobiaceae > Hyphomicrobium_A. Next base: position 10,717 of record CAYOPW010000018.1, on the reverse strand, counting down.
AAGTTCGGCATAGTGGGTGACATTGTGGGGTTTGCTGGCAATCGCAACAACGTGGCGTTTGAGCCGCTCGGCGAGGCCGCGCTCGTCGCGTGTAGTGGGCGGTGGCGGACCGGTGAAGCTATTGCCCGGAAGGCCCAGCATATACCAGGCGGTCGCGGCGGTCGCAGCGATGAGGACGAGCAGTATTCCAGCGCCCCAAAGGGCAACGACCTTAGACACCCTTGACCCTATGCATCAAAAGTGCGGCAAACCCACTTAGCCGCTCTGCTCTTCTTGCTGCTCGACTTCGCGCTGGCGCTGGCGTTCGCGCTCACGCTCGCGTTCTTTTTCCTGAACGCGGTCTTGTTCGGCTTGCTCCATGCGCGCGTCGATGTAGTCACCGACAGCTTTTTTAAGCTCGTCGATCTTATCCTCGAAGAAGTGGTTGGCGCCGGGAATGATCTCGTGCGTTATCTTGATCCCGCGCTGCGTCTTTAAGCGTTGCGTGAGTTCGGCCACAGAATTCGTTGGTACGACGCGGTCCTTTTCACCATTGATCATGAGGCCGGAGGAGGGGCAGGGCGCCAGGAACGAAAAGTCGTAAAGGTTCGACGGCGGCGCTACGCAAATGAAGCCCTCCACTTCGGGCCGGCGCATCAAAAGCTGCATGGCGATCCATGTGCCAAACGAGACGCCCGCAATCCAACAACTTTTGGAATCCGGTTGGACGATTTGGAGCCAGTCGAGCGCTGAGGCCGCGTCCGAGAGTTCGCCGGGGCCCCCGTCCCAAATTCCCTGACTCCGCCCCACACCTCGGAAGTTGAACCGCAGCACCGAGAAGCCGCGCTCCACGAAGGTGTGATAAAGCGTGTAGACGACTTGATTGTTCATGGTCCCGCCGAACTGCGGGTGGGGATGAAGGATCAGTGCGATGGGGCTGTCGGTGGCAGACTCATGGTGATAGCGGGCCTCGATTCGGCCTGCGGGCCCATTAATGATCAGCTCGGGCATCGTGCTTTTCCAGCTCTGGTTTGGGTTGGCGGCTCGCCCTAGGGCGCGAAACGGTCAAATTTGGCGGCTCCGAAACCTTGACTTGAGGGCTCGGAATTTTCATATTCCCGGTAGGAATTTAGAATCATTCGAAAGAGCAATCAGGTCCTGACGGGATTTGTGCTCTTGGCGGTCGCGCTTCTTAGCACAGGCCCCGGTGCTGAATGCAAGTAGAAGCGACGCACCGCTCAAGGACGTGACGTCACGCATGGGCGCAGAACCGGCAGTGGAGGCCTTGTCTTGGAGTTGAATACCAAGGGTAGGTACGCCGTTATGGCGATGGCAGATCTCGCCAAGTTTGGCGAGGGCGCAGCCGTCCCGTTGTCGGCAATCGCTGATCGCCAGAGCCTCTCTCTTTCGTATCTGGAGCAGATTTTTCTGCGTTTGCGCCGCGCCGGTCTCGTCGAAAGCGAGCGCGGTCGCACGGGCGGATATTTGTTGGGACGGCCTGCATACATGATCCGCATCTCGCAGATCATGCAGGCGGTGGAAGAAGAAACGCGAATGACGCGGTGTCTCGATGGCGACGTCGGGTGCCTCGGCGATGAGGAGCGCTGCTTGACGCACGGACTTTGGCACGCGCTTGGAGGACATATCGCGACCTTTCTTTCGAGTGTCACGTTGCAAGAAGTGCTCGACGGCATTCCGGAGGCCAAGCTGGCCTCGAAGCCGGAGCGAGAAAGAGAGCTGGCGGGGCGATGACGAAGAATCGGACATACCTCGATCACAATGCGTCCGTGCCATTGCGGCATGAGGCGCGGGCGGCAATGCTGGCTGCTCAGGATGTCGCCGGGAATCCGTCGTCGGTGCACGCAGAGGGCCGTCACGCGCGTGCCATTATCGAGGCAGCGCGCGAGCAGGTTGCTCTTCTCGTCAACGCAAAGCCCAGCGAAGTTATCTTTACCAGTGGGGCGACGGAGGCAAACAACTGGGTTCTGGCAGCGAGTTGGAATGCGATTGCATTCGCCGGCATTGAGCATGACTCGGTCACGGCACCGATTGCGGCATCGAGTGCGAAGCGTATCGATCTGAGTGTTGCAACAAACGGCGTCGCCGATCTTGATGGGATACGCGAAGCGTTAGCGGCGTCGGCAGAAGCGTCTGAGCGCACGCTGCTCACGCTGATGATGGCCAACAACGAGACGGGCGTGATCCAGCCTGTAGCCCAAGCGGCAGCCTTGGCGCGTGAACATGGCGTCATGGTGCACACTGATGCGGTACAGGCCCCCGGGCGCATCCCGGTCGACTTTGCAGCGATGGGCGTTGATACGCTCTCGGTTTCGGCCCACAAGCTCGGCGGGCCGCGCGGTGTCGGGGCGCTCGTCCTTCGCGACGGCGTCGAGCTGCCGGCCCTGATCAAGGGAGGCGGTCAGGAACGCCGCCGCCGCGGTGGAACCGAGAACGTTTCTGGTATCGCCGGATTTGGCGCAGCGGCTGCGGTGGCTGCTAATGAAAAGGACGCCGCCCGGCGCATCGCCAAGCTGCGAGACCGGCTTGAGAATGGCGTTAAACGCGCAACGCCAGCGGCAGTGATCATCGGAAGCGACGCCCCGCGACTTATCAACACGGCCTATATCGCCGTGCCGGGCAAACTGGCGGAAACGCTGATAATCAAGCTCGATCTGGAAGGCATTGCAGTGAGTGCCGGTGCCGCGTGTTCCTCTGGGAAGGTCGGCTCAAGCCATGTGCTGAAAGCCATGAATCTCGGACCGGAGATTAGGGGTTCGTCCGTCCGTGTGAGCCTCGGGCCGCAGACACAAGATGACGACATCGCCGCCTTCCTGGCGGCTTGGGAAAAAGTTGCAGGCAGTGCGGCACTTGCCGCCTGAATGAATTGAAAGGGTAATTGATGCCAGCAGTTCAAGAGACGATCGAACAGGTCAAAAAGATCGATGTCGACCAGTACAAGTACGGCTTTGAGACCAAGATTGAAACGGTGAAAGCGCCTAAGGGCCTCAACGAGGACATTGTGCGCTTTATCTCGGAGAAGAAGGGCGAACCGGAGTGGATGCTGGAGTGGCGACTGGAGTCGTTCCGCCGCTGGCAGGGCATGTTCGAGCCGACGTGGGCTAACGTCAAATATCCCAAGATCAACTTCGATGATCTCTACTACTACGCGGCGCCGAAATCGACCGAGGGCCCGAAGTCTCTAGAGGAAGTCGATCCCGAGCTTCTGGCAACCTATGAAAAGCTTGGCATCCCTCTCAAAGAGCAGGAGGTACTGGCAGGCGTGCAGGGCGCGCGCGTGGCTGTTGACGCTGTGTTCGATAGCGTTTCCGTCGTTACGACCTTTAAGGACGAGTTGGCCAAAGCCGGCGTGATCTTCTGCTCAATTTCAGAAGCGATCCGCGAGCACTCTGAGCTGGTGAAGAAATACTTGGGCTCGGTCGTGCCCCAGGGCGACAACTTCTACGCTGCCCTCAACTCGGCTGTGTTCTCAGATGGCTCATTTGTTTACGTGCCGGAGGGCGTGCGCTGCCCCATGGAGTTGTCGACGTACTTCCGCATCAATGAAGAAAAGACGGGCCAGTTTGAGCGCACGCTCATCATCGCAGACAAGGGTTCCTACGTGTCCTATCTGGAAGGCTGCACGGCGCCCATGCGTGATGAGAACCAGCTACACGCGGCCGTCGTCGAATTGATTGCGCTCGACGATGCGGAGATCAAGTACTCGACCGTGCAGAATTGGTATCCGGGTGACAAGGACGGAAAGGGCGGTATCTATAACTTCGTCACCAAGCGGGGCGATTGCCGCGGGAAGAACTCGAAAATCAGTTGGACGCAGGTCGAGACGGGCTCTGCTATCACGTGGAAATATCCAAGCTGCATCCTACGTGGCGACAATTCGCGCGGCGAGTTCTACTCGATCGCGGTCTCAAATGGTTACCAGCAAATCGACAGTGGCACGAAGATGATCCACCTCGGCAAGAACTCGTCGAGCCGTATCATCTCTAAGGGTATTGCAGCCGGGTTCTCACAGAATACATACCGCGGGCTTGTGTCCGCTCACCGTAAGGCTACTGGCGTGCGCAACTTCACCAATTGCGACTCGCTGCTCATTGGCGATAAGTGCGGTGCGCACACGGTGCCCTACATCGAGGCGAAGAACGCGACCGCGCACTTTGAGCACGAGGCGACGACGTCGAAAATCTCCGACGACACGCTGTTCTACTGCCGACAACGCGGACTATCCGAGGAGGAGGCAGTGGCGCTCGTCGTTAACGGCTTCGTACGCGACGTTTTGCAGAAGTTGCCCATGGAGTTCATGGCCGAAACGCAGAAGCTAATTGGCGTCTCGTTGGAAGGGAGCGTTGGGTGAGGCACGCCGAGAAGCACTATTGGTTCCGGCCGAAGAGATACGGCTATGGCGCCGAACCGCTCAACTGGAAAGGATGGATGGCGGTGGTCGCCTACATTGCGGTCGTGATGTCGTTCACGGTGCCGCTCATGATCTTACCGGCCTTGAACGAACCCGAACGAACGGGCGGCGACGTGGCGATCTGGCTGGCGCTGATGGTCGTTGTGACTTTGGCCTTCGTCTGGCTGTGCTGGGTGAAGACTGATGGTAGGTGGCGCTGGCGTTGGGGCCAGAGCGAATAACAAACACGCATTTGAATAAGCTGTGTTGGATCGAACCGGAGTAAGGAATGCTCGAAATAAGAGATCTGCATGTGAAGATTGAGGATGAGGAGCGTGAGATCCTCAAGGGGCTTTCGCTGAAAGTGCCCAAGGGAGAAGTGCACGCGATCATGGGCCCTAATGGGTCGGGAAAATCGACACTCGCCTATGTGCTCGCCGGCCGTGATGGCTACGAGGTCACCAAGGGAGACATCTTGTGGAATGGTGAAAGTGTATTGGAGATGGAGCCTGAAGAACGTGCCGCAAAGGGCGTCTTTCTTGCCTTTCAGTACCCCGTCGAAATCCCCGGAGTGGCAAGCCTCACCTTCATGCGAAGTGCGATGAATGCCGTGCGTAAGGCGCGCGGCGAGGGCGAGCTGACCACGCCTGAGTTTATGAAGCTCATTAAAGACAAGGCGCAGAAGCTCAACATCAACATGGAGATGCTGAAGCGGCCGGTGAATGTCGGCTTTTCAGGCGGCGAGAAGAAGCGCTCCGAGATCCTGCAGATGGAGGTTTTGGGGCCATCACTGTGCGTGATGGATGAGACGGATTCAGGTCTTGACATCGACGCGCTGCGGATTGTGGCCGAAGGCGTCAATTCAATGCGGTCAAAGGATCGCGCGATGCTCGTCATCACGCACTATCAGCGCCTTCTCAATCACATTGTGCCAGATCGCGTGCACGTGCTGGCTGACGGTAAGATACGCAAGTCGGGTGATGCCGGGCTTGCGCTTGAGCTGGAGAAATCAGGCTACGCAGAATTCCAAGAGGAAGCGGCGTGAGCATGGAAGGTAAGTTGCCCATCGGCGTGGGCTCAGACGCGTTGGATGAATTAAGTCGTCCAACGGAGAGCCGCGCTCCGGCGCGAAATAACGTGGCGCTGGGGAGGCGCGAGATGAACGTAGCGGTAATGAAGACAAAGGTGGAGCAAGCGCTCACCGAGAACTTTGCGGCGGTGGAGGACCAGCTCCCCGGTGGGGTGGACGCACGCAAGGCGCGTGATGCGGCGATCGGTCGTTTCGGCGCGCTGGGGTTGCCCAACCGGCGCGTTGAGGCGTGGAAATATACGGATTTGCGCAACGCCTTGAAGGAGGCGCTTCCGCCGAGCACTGGCCGTGAGGTGGAGGTAAAGCCTTCCGATCTGGCCGCCGCGCTCGGGCCGCTGGCTGAAATCGACGCACAGCAAGTGGTTTTCATCAACGGCGCTTATCGCGAAGACTTGTCGAAGAATGACGCTGAGAACGCCATCAATATCGGATCGCTTGCAGAGGCTCTGTCCTCGCCAGAGGCGACCGCGCTATTGAGTTCGGAGGGACGTGATGACGATCCCGTTCTGGCCTTGAACGCGGCCTACGTCACTGACGGAGCCGTGGTACGCATCGCGGATGGGGCGAAGCTCGACAAGCCATTGCTTCTCCTCTTCGTACGGGCCGGTGGGGAGCCGTGCTTTACCGCGGCGCGCAACGTCGTGAGCGTAGGTAACGGCGCCGACGTCACTCTGATTGAAGCGTTCGTCACACTTTCTGGTGCGTCGCAAGGTGGCCAAGAGATTATGGCGACCAAGGTTTCGCTCGGCGAGGGTGCATCTGTTGCACACGTGAAGTGCACGATCGACGCTGTAAACGGAACACACCTAGCGAACTGGCTCGTCGATCTCGACGCGCACACCACCTATAAAGGCTTCCATTTCACGTCGGGGTGCAAGCTGGTGCGCAACCAGGTTGGAGTCGCCTTCAAGGGAGAAAATGCCCAGATCGACATTTCGGGAACGTTTCTGGTTCGCGATAGCCAGCATGTCGATACGACGCTCCTTGTCGACCACGCTGTGCCGCACGGCACCAGCCGTGAGTTGTTCAAGGGCGTTCTGGAAGACCACGGGCGTGGTGTGTTCCAGGGCAAGGTCATCGTGCAACCGGACGCGCAAAAAACCGACGGCAAGCAAATGGCGCAGGTGCTGATGCTGTCGCCGGATGCTGAGTTTGATTCCAAGCCGGAGCTGGAGATCTACGCCGACGACGTTGTGTGCGGTCATGGCAGCACCAGTGCCGATCTTGACGAAGAATTGTTGTTTTATTGCAGGTCGCGCGGCATCCCAGAGGTGCAGGCGCGCGCGCTGCTCATCGAATCGTTTATTGGTGAAGCCATCGACAAGGTGGCGCGCGAGGACGTACGCGAGGCCTTGGTAGAGCTAGCAGGCCGGTGGCTTGCTGAGGGCGGAACCGCAAAGGGGACGTAATGGAGACCAAGGCCCGCAGAAGAGACGAGAGCGAAGGATCGGTTCCGCAGGGTGTCCCCGCCGGCGGGCAGGCGGGCTCTGCATACGATGTGGAGCGCATTCGCGCTGATTTCCCCATCCTTTATCGCGAAGTCTACGGCAAGCCGCTTGTCTATCTTGATAACGCTGCCTCTGCCCAAAAGCCGCGCACCGTTATAGAGACGATGGACCACGTCTATCGCTTCGATTACGCGAACGTGCATCGCGGTTTGCACTATCTCTCCAATGTCGCGACGACAAAATACGAAGAGGCGCGCGAGACGGCGCGGCGCTTTCTCAACGCGCCGAGCGCAGACGAAATCATCTTTGCGCGCAACGCCACTGAAGCGATCAACCTTGTAGCAAGCTCGTTTGGCCGCATGGCTGAGATCGGCGAGGGCGATGAGATCGTGCTCTCAATCATGGAGCACCACTCTAACATCGTGCCTTGGCATTTCTTCCGCGAACGCAAGGGGGCTGTGCTCAAGTGGGCACCAATCGGGAAGAGCGGTGAACTCCTGCTCGACGAATTCGAACGTCTGTTGACGCCGCGCACCAAGATTGTGGCCATCACGCACATGTCGAACGTGCTTGGCACATTGGTTCCCATCAAGGAGGTTGTGCGGCTGGCGCACGCGCGCGGAATCCCCGTTCTGGTTGATGGCAGCCAGTCAGCTGTGCACATGGGTGTCGACGTCCAGGACCTCGATTGCGACTTTTATGTTTTCACTGGCCACAAGACATATGGGCCGACCGGCATTGGTGTGCTTTACGCCAGATCGGAACTGCTCAACGCCATGCCGCCTTACCAAGGTGGCGGGCAGATGATTGAGTCCGTTGCCGTTGATCAAATCACCTACGGGAAACTGCCGCAGAAGTTTGAGGCTGGCACGCCGCCCATCGTTGAGGCGATTGGTCTGAACGCCGCGCTCAACTATATGATGCAGGTGGGCCGCGATAACATCGTGCAACACGAGGCCGAGTTGCGCACCTATGCTCACTCGCGCCTTTCGGAACTACCCTGGCTGCAGGTCTACGGTACTGCGCCCGGCAAGGGCGCCATAGTCTCATTCACGATGGACGGCCTGCATCCCCACGACGTCTCAACGATTATCGATAGATCCGGCGTGGCCGTACGTGCCGGCCACCACTGTGCGCAGCCGCTAATGGAGCGGCTTGGCGTCACCGCAGTGTGCCGGGCATCGTTTGGAATGTACAATACAATGGGTGACGTCGATGCGCTCGTTGATGCGTTGAAGCGTGCGCACGAGTTGTTTGCTTAAGGTGGAGTAGGTGATGGATGGCAAACCTTTAGATCAGGATCGGCCGGCTGTGGCTGCGCCAAGCACCGACGCGAAGGCCGCAGAGTCGGCGGCTGGCTCCAAGCCGTCGCTTGAGGAATGTGAGCGTCTGCATGACGACATCGTTGCCGCTTTGAAAACGGTCTACGATCCCGAAATCCCCGCCGACATCTACGAGCTAGGGCTCATTTACGACATCGCCATCGACGCCGAGTCTGGCGTCACAATCACGATGACACTGACGGCACCGGCATGCCCGGTTGCCGGTGAGATGCCCAAATGGGTGGAGAATGCAGTCAACGCAGTGCCCGGCGTTAGCAGTACGACGGTCAATATGACCTTCGATCCGCCCTGGGATATGAGCCGTATGTCGGAGGAGGCGCGATTCGCACTTAACATGTACTAATTCTAAATTTGCAAACCTTCGCAATCTTGGTGGTTTGCACTATATGACCAGTGAGACTGTTGCCAGGTAGATCGATATGCCGACACTGCACATGATGCCCAAAGTGATGACATTGACCGAAGCCGCCGCTGCGCGCGTTCGTGACCTAGTGGACGCACACCCTGGCGCGTTGGGCTTGCGCATTGGCATCAAGAAGGGCGGCTGCGCAGGGATGGAGTACACCATGACCGTGGCCGAGACGAAGGAGCCGCACGACGAGGTCGTGGAGGATCAGGGCGTCGTGCTGCTGATCGAGCCGGCCGCGATCATGTATCTGCTCGGCACCCAGATGGACTACAAGACGGACAAGCTGGCCAGCCAGTTTGTGTTCAATAACCCAAACCAGCAGGGCGCTTGCGGATGTGGCGAAAGCGTGAATCTGGTGCCGTCGGCTGACGCGAGTTCCCCCACACAGAGCGACTAGCGCCTATGAGTGCCAGCGAGGGCTTCGTTGAGCTTCTCAAGGACTGCATGCGCGGGCTTGGCCCCGTAAGCGTGCGCCGCATGTTCGGCGGCGCGGGGATCTATGCCGACGGCATCATGTTCGGTCTGATTGCCGACGACACGCTCTATCTTAAAGCCGATGATAAAACGAAGCGGGACTTTGAGGCAGAAGGGCTTGGGCCCTTTGTCTATGAGGGCGGCGGTCGCACCATCGCAATGTCGTACTGGCGCATCCCTGAGCGGCTGCTGGACGACCCTGATGAGATGGTCGACTGGGCTAGAACTGCGCTCGGCGTCGCACAGCGAGCCGCGGCGGCGAAACTGAAAGGCTTGAAAGCAGCCGCCGTCACTCACACGGGCAAGAAAGCAAGGTAGGCCAAAAAAAAACCACCAAACAGGGGCGGCGGAGCAACTGATCGCAAACGCGAGAGTGTACAATCGTTGCCAGCCGGGACGGCAATGCGGAGAGGACGCTCTCATGATCGGGAACACAAGCGACCGTTGGGGTTGGCCGGCGCGCACGCTTCACTGGGTCATTGCGCTAATGATCCTCATGCAGTTCGGGCTCGGAATATGGATGGACGAGGTGCCGCCCCGCAGCGAGCGGTCCTTCTATTACGGCATTCATGCTTCGATCGGGATCAGTATCCTAGCACTCATGGTCCTCAGGCTCGCTTGGCGGCTTACAAACCAGGTTCCCGCCGAGCCTGCGGGCATGCCGGACTGGCAGAAACTTGCTGCGCGCTTAGCGCACTGGCTGCTCTATGCAGTGACGTTTGCCACTGTGCTCGCGGGTTGGATGCTTGCAGGCAGCCACGACACGCCCGTCGATGTTAAGATGTTCGGTCTCATCGACATGCCCCAGCTCGTGGCGGCAGGTTCGCCGTTGCACGAGCCGCTCGGGGAAGTGCACGAGTTCCTAGCCTTCACACTGATTGCACTTGTCGGCGTGCACACCTCTGCTGCCCTTTGGCATCACTTCGGGCGCCATGACGATGTGTTAATGCGAATGGTTTTCGGCAACGCTGCAAAATAGCTGAAAACGCGTGATCGCGCGAGCCGACAGGTTTGGTGGCGCTTACTCGCCCGCGACTTTGGTTGGCCTGCGAATCGGTTTGCGCAAAAAGGCCGGCACGTTGTCGGCAAATCCTGAAGCGGGTGACTGGGCGGACCGCTCGCGCACGCGAGCTGGCTTCAGTTTCTCACCGTGTGTAGCGGACCGTTGTTCGCGTGCGCGATCGGGCCGGAGCGGCTTGGCGGCGCGTTCGCCATCTTGCTTGCTTCGCTGCTTTTCTGCGCCACGCCGTTCTTGGGGCTCAGGTCGCGCTTCCTTGCTTTTTGCGCCCGTTGACGATTTGCGCCGGTCGCCTGGCTGGCTGCCGCCGCGATCGCCCGAGCGGCCATCGCGATATGAGGCACCGCTGCGAGGTCCCCCGCGTCCCGCGCCGCGCCCGCCGCGACGGCGCTTCTTGGCCGCGTCCGCATAGTCTTGTTCTGTTGGTGGATCGCCAATCCACTCTACCGGCACGCCTAGCATTTTCTCGATGTCTTTGAGGGACTTGAGCTCGTCGGTCGTCACCAGCGAGGCAGAGAAGCCTTCTTTGCCTGCGCGCCCGGTGCGCC
>CAYOPW010000017.1:18973-43168 GCA_964405975.1 uncultured Hyphomicrobium sp. | reverse complement strand
AAGCTCATCAAAGTGCACGCTAAATGTCGAACCGGCCCCCAACCTAGACGCGATTTTCATCTCGCCGCGATGCCGAGTCAGGATGTGTTTGACGATGGCTAAGCCCAGCCCTGTACCGCCTTTTTCCCGGCTCGAGGCTACGTTAACCCGATAAAAGCGCTCCGTCAGACGCGGCAAATGTTCGGGCGCAATGCCAGGACCATCATCGCTAACGCTGACCCAAACTTTTGCAGGCTGCGAACCCCTCGCCGAATGATGCCCGACCCTCACCTGGATCTTGCCGTCCTCACGGCCGTACTTGATGGCGTTGAGCACAAGGTTCTGAATAACCTGCACGATTTCTTCCCGGTCACCGCGGATGCGGGCGGGAGCATCTTGGCGCTCAAGGGTGATCTCCGCCTTGGTCACATCGGTTAGCGGCTCAAGTGACTGGCAAACATAGGCCGCTGTTTCGTTCAGCTCGACGATGCCGCGGGGCGGCAAGTGGACGCGCATCTCTACGCGGCTTAGTGACAACAGATCATCTATAAGCCGCGTCATTCGCTCTGCCTGACTCGCCATCAACCATAAGAACCGGTCGCGCGCGTCCGGGTCTTCGCGGGCCGGCCCCTGCAACGTCTCGACGAAGCCGCGCAATGACGCCAACGGCGTTCTCAACTCGTGACTAGCATTGGCGATGAAGTCAGCACGCATCTGCGCTAGGCGGTCCTGCTCCGTGAGGTCGCGGAAGGTAACAAGCAGATACGGTGAAGAAAGCGCCGCTGTGCGCGCGACGCGCGAAACGGTTGCAGAGATGCGCCGCTCGACGGGAACACGTTCGGTAAGTTCAACATCGACGCGATCATCGGAGGCCAACGCCCGATCGACTGCGTCGATGAGATCGGGGTTGCGTGTAACCTGACTCATCAGTTGGCCAATACGAATCTTGGGAAACAGCTCGGTAATGAGACGGTTATGATGCACAACACAACCTGCGCCATCGAGCGCAAGAGCCGCAGTGGGAATCGCATCGACAACGGCACGCCATCCCTTGCGGTCGAGGTCGGGAGTTTGATCGGCTGGTGCTGCCGACCTGGCAAGTGCATCGACAAAGACGGAGGTATCGAGAGGCCAGAGCGCGGCTGCGGCCAGCAACAACACAATTGCCGCGATTGCAGGCACACCACCAAGCTGACCGATCGCAACAAGCACCGCAAAAATGGCAACCGCCGCAGCAAGCGGCATCCAGCGGACCGCTAGCCGCCGCCTTGCACTCAGCCAAGCCGCGTGAGCCCAGGACCCAAGCGCGGCCTTGCGCGCCATCCAGCGCTCACCGCTTATTGTTGGTCCAAAGGACATCTTCAGCGCTTCAATTCGTTACTGCCAAAATGGAGGATACACATGCTAAATAGCGATGATCGAAGAGACATTCAAACGCCTCGAACGGCCAGTGGCGTAGGTGCGCGCCCGGCCGTCCCCAGGCGAATGATCAAGTTTACCAACACAACTGCGACCATGAGGAGACGGCTGTGAAGTATGGAAACGGCAATAAGAACCGCAAATCTGCCGTGCCAGTCAATTTCGATATCGAAAACCCCGAGCTCTCTCCGAAAATCGCCGAAAAGGCTCTCGGATCCGGCGGGTATCCCTATACTGAGAAGCTAAAGGCGAAGCCATATAACAAAGAGCTCGTCGCACTCCAGCTAGAATTACTGAAGCTGCAAGAGCATATCCAAGCTGCGAACGAGCGCCTCGTCGTCATCTTCGAAGGACGCGATACGTCGGGCAAAGGAAGCTGCATTCGCCGCTTTATGGGGCGGCTAAATCCACGCCACGCGCGTTCCGTCGCCCTGCCCAAACCAACCGACGCTGAGCGAGGCGAGTGGTACTTCCAGCGGTACGTTCGAAAACTGCCAACCAATGGCGACATCGTGCTCTTCGACCGCTCCTGGTACAATCGCGCAGGCGTAGAACGCGTGATGGACTTTTGCAGCGAAGAACAGGTCAGCGCCTTCCTTCGAGACGCACCCGAATTTGAGGCCCTGCTTGTGCGTGACGGGATCCGCCTATTCAAAATCTTTTTAACGGTCGGGCGCGAGATGCAGCTTCAGCGCTTCCATGAACGCCGGCACAACCCCTTCAAACGCTGGAAGATCACCGAGATCGATCTCGCCGCAATAAACAAGTGGGACGACTATACCGAAGCACAGCATGACATGTTTCGCTTTACGCACACTGCGATCTCACCGTGGACCGTCGTGCGTGCCAACGACCAGCGTCGCGCGAGGCTGGAATCGATTCGCCTTGTATTGTCGGAAATGGTCTACCCGGGAAAGAACGAGACTGCGATCGGCAAGCCTGATCCTCTTATCGTCGGCGCAGGCCCTGAATTCTTCTACGAGGATTAAGCAGAAGCTCTGCTGTCAACGTGTCTGCAAAAAAAGCACTCGTCAATCCAGGCTCCGCACCGCAGGCCGTTTTAGTCGGTTCGCAAGTTGCACACGCGTGTGAAGCCTGGCTTTGCGCTCTTAGCGACCTAGCGCACGATAAGGAGCGGGCACTCTAGAGCGCAGGCGAGAGGGCGAAGGCTGCCTTCGGCAGGTACTGCATGGCCGCCGTACTGCGCCAGGATAAATCCGGCTCGGTGGCGGCGCAGCGTTTCGGCTACGGCTGACGTATCGCCGCGTTCCACAAGGACGACCTCGAACGGCGTTTCCCCACCATCACTAAACAGAAGCCGGGCCTCACCTTCCAGCCAAGCAAGCTCATCTTGCCGATCGCCGACGAGCAGCAGCTTGACCCGCCCGCCCGTCGCTTCATTGATACGTTCGGCAGCCTTGAGCATAGGGCCAAGGCGCTCAATCTCCTCGACTACGGCAACGACGGGACCTTCAATTCGACGCGCCATCGGACCAGTGATGACGATGCCGGTCGTGCCGCGAACTAAAGAGAAGAGGTCACGCAGCCGCTCCTCCTTCCAAGCACCGAATGGCTCCGCGACCGTCACGACATTCCAAGGGCCCATTTCACTACACGCCCGCGCGAGCGCGCGCATGGGATCGTCGCGCACAACGCGGCCGCGATAGGTCACAGAGGCTTCGCGCGCCGTTGTTGCAATCTGGCGCTGCAATGCCGCGCCGACGAAATGAATCTGCCGTTCCAGGTCGACGCTGGGCAACGGCCGCCAACCCTCCTCGCCTGAAGAAATGACACGCGCAAAGGGAAGGCTTGCAAGTTCGAACAGTTGCTCGTCCTCGACGAACAGGCTCTCCACTTCCGAGTCGTAGGCGCGGGCCAAGAGCATTGCGGCATCAATTGCAGCAGAACTCGTCTGGGCCGACGACCCGAGCCAGAGCACCACGCGGCCCCTGCCTTCCCCCGCTGCAGCCACATGAGCAATCATGCTTCACTCTCCTTGCTAGCATCAGCGACCCGTCGGTCGCGCTGCGCAAGTGCGCGTTCGATATCGACGATAGAAGTCACCGTGCGGCCGGCGTCCCCCGCCCAATGATCGGCCTCGCGGCAAAGGTCTGACATCCTTCCAACTTCCAGCGAGAGCTTGCCATTGCCGCCGGCACGTCGGGACGCCTCGTCGATCAGCACGGCAACCGCGCCGCAATCCACTGGTTTCAATGAATGACGCGTGACGATGCCTGCAATAAGGCGCGCATAAGCGGCAACCGTTTCCTGAGAACGGTCAACCGCATCGTCGAACGTGGCTTCGACTTTGAAGAGACGGCTTAGGTCGGGATTCTGCTTTGCAAGCTGGCGATGTTCAGATGCCTCCCCAAACACGACCACCTTCACGTCTAGCGCGATCGACTCCAGCTCAGGAATCTCCCCAGGGCTAACCCCGAACGGTTCGGCAGGGGGATCGAAGCGGATTTCGGAGTCTGAGAGCGCACGCAGCAAGGCATCCATGACTGCTGACTGGGCAAGAAGCGCGCGCGCGTCAAGAAACAGAAAACCGCCATTGGCGTGATGCAATGCGCCCGGCCTTATTCGCACGACCTGCGGCTCGTGGGACTCATTACCCACGCTGCACTCGATGCGCCCAAAGAGATTGGCATAGGTCGGGTTTGATTCTTGAACAATGGGAACGGCACCATTGGCGCCAAGCGCTGCCATCACGTGCACGCGGTAGCGCGCAAAGCGCGGGTCACCTGTCGTGTCAATGGGAAGGCACGGGCTTTCGTCGGCCTTTCCTGCTTCCGAAACAAATAGCCCCGCATTGCGGACCAGATCGCGGCCCGCCGCCTTTAGATGGTTTGCGACCCCGCCGATGTCCTCAAACTCCGCCTTCAGCTCATTGAGCGCGGCGCGCACTTGGCGTCCAGCAATCTGCTCATTGAGTGCCATGAGCCCCTCGCGGCGCGCCTTTTCGGCATCGGGCGTCTTGACGAGTATTGCTTCAATCTCGGCTTCAACAGCGGTGATCTTGGCCTCGACCTGCCTGCGAAGCTGTTCTGGCACAGAATTAAAGACGTCGGTGCTGACCACCTTGCCTTCGAGTATAGGCGCAACCGCGATGCCGGCTGGCGTGCTGAGCACTGCAATGTTTTGCGGCTCAACCTGACGGCGCAGCGCCTCCAGCGCATCCTCGCGGCTGAAGCGGAATTCCTCCTCGATCGTGCGGCGGCGCAGCTCATAGTCGTCGGCCCTAAAAGCGGCGGGGAGCGCTTCCTTGAGGTGATCGATCGCGCGCGCCATGCCTTCAGCGAACGACCTTGCCGTACCTGAGGGAAATTTCAGCGCGCGAAAGCGGCCGCTTGAACCGAACGAACTGACATAGACCCAATCTGCGGAGGCGTTCATCTCTCCCGCTATCGCTTCCAGCTTTGTGCGTACCGCCGCGTGCCGGCCCGATCCGGCGGGGCCGACGACAAGCATATTGTAGCCCGGACCCTTCATACCGGCCCCGAATGCCAGCGCCTCCAGCGCGCGTTGCTGACCTATCAGGCTGCCTTCTGGCTCCAGATCGGCAGTCGTCTCAAATCCGAGGCTTTTGGGGTCGACATGGATCCTGTGCTCCGCCGGTCCATCATGAGAACCCGAGGGCTCGTCCTCAGCCACTGGCGGTGCTTTTTCCGCGTCCGTCCCCGCATCAGCTACAGATTCGGACGTCATGGGATCGGGCTTTGGCGGCTCGGAAGCAGCCTTCGCCGCCTCCTCGGGCCCGGCAGCCTTGGACTTTGCCTTATCGTGCTTAGAGCGTCTAAAAAACATGGGGCTCGGTGCTCGCCTCA
Source organism: uncultured Hyphomicrobium sp. (assembly GCA_964405975.1). Classification (GTDB taxonomy): domain Bacteria; phylum Pseudomonadota; class Alphaproteobacteria; order Rhizobiales; family Hyphomicrobiaceae; genus Hyphomicrobium_A. The sequence goes on along the minus strand of CAYOPW010000017.1, from coordinate 37,943 downwards.
AGGGAATTTGGTCAACACACCAAAAAACGATTCGAGCGGTCCTAAGGCCAGCTCAATTGGATTTGGCCCCGCGGAGCATTATGTTGCGGGTCACTTGGGTTAAGCCGGTCGCACTAACTAATGGCGCATGGATGACGACATCCCAGGATAGAACTGGTGAAACGGGCATCGATGTGGCGGCGGGCATTCACCGCGATGTTGTAACGCGCCAAGTGTGCCGCGGCGTGGGCCGGCTAATGCGTGCGCTCGGTCTTGCCAGCATCAACGAACTTCCGCTGCCTAATGGACGCCGCGCCGACGTCGTCGCTCTGTCGGCTAGCGGCGATATTTGGATCATTGAGGTCAAGTCCAGCGTTGAGGATTTGCGCGCCGACCAGAAGTGGCCGGAGTATCGCGAGTTTTCAGATCAGCTCTACTTTGCCGTGGCACCGGAGTTTCCGGTGGATATCTTGCCTGCCGACGCCGGGCTCATTCTCGCTGATCGATTTGGAGGCGAGATCGTACGGCCGGCGCCCGAGGCGCGACTGTCAGCAGCGCGACGCAAATCCATGACGCTACGTTTTGCGCGCGCCGCTGCCCTTGCGCTGCATACCGCCGTCGATCCCTCGCACGAGAACTCTTGAGAGCGTGTTTGCGTTGCGCGGTAGCTTGCCACCTTACTTCGGGGCGCGTTTGGCTAAAATGCGCTGAAGGGTGCGCCGGTGCATGTTAAGCCGGCGCGCTGTCTCCGACACGTTGCGATCGCACAACTCGTACACGCGCTGAATGTGCTCCCAACGCACACGGTCCGCCGACATCGGATTCTCCGGAGGGGGAGCCTTGGAGTTCGCAGGCGCCAAAAGAGCGTCAGTCACATCGTCAGCGTCTGCGGGCTTGGCGAGATAGTCGACCGCCCCAAGCTTCACCGCCGTCACCGCGGTTGCAATATTGCCGTAGCCCGTCAGGACAATCGCGCGTGCATCAGGGCGCATGCGCGCCAATTCGGCGATCACGTCGAGGCCGTTGCCATCCTCAAGCCGCATATCGACCACGGCAAAGGCAGGAGCCTTGCCGCGAATGAGTTCGATACCTTCAGCAACAGAGTGGCCGCCTCTCACCTCAAAGCCGCGCGTTTCCATGGCTCTGACGAGACGCTGGAGAAACGCTCGATCGTCATCGACGATTACAAGAGAGCGATCTTCCGGCAGCTCATCTTGGCGGAAGGAAAGATCTTCAGTTGTGTTCATTTCACCTCCGGGAGTGCCCGGGTCTGCGATCCGGTATTTTGCTTCCACAATATCTCCCCGTCCCGATGAAATGCTACCTTTGCTTATAGGCCTGACTGCCGGCAAAGCGCAAACGACGGCTGCTTTGTCCGACCTCGTATCAAATTCGCATTTTGCAAGCGCTGTGTCAGCCCTTACGTCGCTCTATTGTGAACGCCAATCTATCCTAGTTTGTCGGGCAAGAATCCAGCCCCAAAGTTTAGCTTTGTAAGCGCAATATGTTCTTGGCCCTCGAAAATGTCCCGCGGCCACGTAATGCGCACTATTGCGCCAGTCGCTGGACCCATTCGATTCTCAAGGCTCACGCTGGCGCCTGAGCGCTCTAGCAACGTCTTGGCGATGAAAAACCCAAGGCCGAGCCCTGACGTTCCAAAGTCGGCCTTACTCATTCCAGCAATGTCTTCAGCAGGCCGTGTCGTGACGTAAGGCTCGCCCACGTTGTCCATCACGTCGGGGGGAAAGCCTGGACCGTCATCAGTAATCGTAACAACGACCTCTGCGGCATTCCACAGCGCTCGAATCGTGACCTCATTTAGCGCAAATTCGGTGGCGTTCTCGATGATGTTGCCAAGACCGTAGATAACGCCCGGCCGGCGTTCCGCGACAGCCTCCGGCGAGACCGCACCCGTTTCCGCATCCGCTGGGCCCGCCACAATGGTTATGTCGGTCTTACCCGAACGGTAAGGCGCGGCGGCCTCCTCCAGCATCGCGCGAACGCTGACGCGCGCATGGAGAGGATCCTGCTCGCTTGGACGGCGGGTGAGCTTCAATAGAATTTCGCGGCAACGCAGCGCCTGCGCGTTTAAGAGCTGTATGTCGTCGCGCAACGGATCGTCTGCCCCAACGTGGTGCTCCAATTCCTTCGTAACGACCGCGATAGTTGACAGTGGCGTGCCAAGCTCATGAGCGGCCGCGGCCGCCAAGCCATCAAGCGCATGCAGCTTCTGCTCGCGTGCAAGAACCAAATCGGTGGCAGCTAGGGCCGCCGACATTTGCCGGGACTCTTTCGTGAGCCGCCACGCATAAAGGGCCATGAACGTCGTCGAAGCGCAAACAGCGGCAAAAATGCCAAACTTATACATGCGCGGCAGTTCGAACGCCGTCCCTTCGTACCAGGGTAGCGGTTCGTGTTCGACGACCAGCAACGCTGTAGAGGCGAGCGCAATGAAGCCGAGTACGATCGTGGTGCGCGGAGGCAACGTGGCGGCTGAGACCGTGACCGGCGCTACTATAAGCATCGTGAAGGGATTGTTGATTCCGCCGGTGAGGTACAGCAGAGCAGCGAGTTGCACGATGTCGTAGATTAAGAGGGCGGTCGCAAAACCTACGCTCAGCCTATGGCGCGGTGGATAGCGAATGCCCAGAAACACGTTGAGCCAGGCGGATAACGCGATAACCGTCAGACACGCGCCGATTGGCACCGAAAACCCGAATATAAATGTCACGATGCCAATCGCGATGAGTTGGCCCAGAACCGCCATCCAGCGCAAACGCACGATAGTGTTGAGGCGCAACCGGCCCTCGACGGGATCGATCACAAGGGGGGCACTATTAGCTGGTGGTAGTTTTTGCAACGCACACAAACCATGAGGGATGCTAGGTGGGCTCAGGTTAGCATAGATGGCGCGCGAGATGCGTAGCCTGAGCGGCGCCCTGCCATGCGAACGGTCAAAGAACTTTCCACCGTCCTGGCAAACGCGACAATAGGGCACCACGCACGGGAGTTGCAGCCTGGCACTGCGCAGACTAACTGCATCGGCAAAGGAAAGACTATCTAATGAATATGAAGCTGATTTTGGCAGTTCTCGCCGGGCTCGCGGTTGGCGCCATAGCCGCTGTCTCAATTATCCCGCAAACGCGCGAGGCAATTTTGCCGCCCTGGACTCCGAGAACGAGCGGGAAGGCGCTTGTTGGCGGACCGTTCAGCCTCGTGGATCAAAACGGCAACCGCGTCACGGAGAAGGATTTTCGCGGCCGCTACATGCTGGTCTTTTTCGGCTTCACGTCGTGTCCTGACATCTGTCCGGCAGGGTTGCAGCTCGTGGCAGGTGCGCTCGACAAGCTTGGGGAAAAAGCCGATCGCATTGTGCCAATCTTCATCAGCGTCGACCCCGAACGAGATACACCGGCAAAGCTCGGCGAATATGTGCGGAATTTTGATTCCCGCTTCGTGGGTTTGACCGGCACGACCGAGGAGATCGCCAAAGCAGCCAAGGCCTATCGGGTCTACTATAAAAAGGTGCCGAACGCCGATCTTCCCGGCGATTACTCGATTGATCACACGTCGATCTTCTACCTCATGGACCCCAAGGGTGAGTTCGTAACACACTTTTCGCCCACGACACCCGTCGAGGAAATGGCGGCAAAGATCGACAAGGCGATGTAGGTCAGTTGCGTCATGCACATTCCCGCCAACATGGCGCTGAACTCGTTTCGCACGTGCACATGCGCACATGGCCTCAAGCCGTAGCGGCACGCCGGCCACAGTGTAGCCACGTTGTCTGTGCTCTTGCGCTTTGTCGCTGGCGAGTCACCCAATCTTTAGCTAGATCTGAATATGGGGATGCGAGCCAATTGAGTTGAGCATGGGCTCCACTCGCTACTTCCGAGTCAGTCCATCACTGTTCAGCGCGAGGGATCTATGCGGCACACCGCAGCGTCCGCGGAAGCCTTGTCGAAACCGCACGAACTGGATGAGATCGGCGCTCCGGTCGAGGTTCGCAGACACCCGAGCGCGCGCCGACTGACGCTTCGCGTCAGCCGCACGCGGCGCGCAGTAATTGTAACTCTTCCCGTGCAGTGCGACCTCGACGAAGCCGACTCCTTCATCATCCGAAATATCGAATGGGTGCGCGAGCGTCTCGATAACGTGCCTCATCCCGTTCCGTTTCACGACGGTGCACTGATGCCTCTACGTGGTGAGATTCATCGCCTCGTATTCGCGCGCAAGCGTGAAGCAGGCGGCGGCGTTCATCGCAGCAAACCGGCGACGGGATTCCCCGAGCTTCGCGTTGGTGGTCATGTAGAACATGCGCCGCGGCGATTGCGCGATTGGCTGCTCGAAGAAGCACGGCGAGATCTCGATGCCCGCATTGCTCATCACTCGCGAAAATTGGGCGTCACTGCCAAGCGCATTGCCGTTCGCGATCAATCCAGCCGGTGGGGCTCGTGTTCAACGACGGGCGTACTATCGTTTTCATGGCGACTTGTTCTCGCGCCGCCCTTCGTCCTCGACTACGTGGCCGCCCACGAGATAGCGCACCTCATCGAAATGAACCACGGTCCGAAATTCTGGGCGCTGGTGGAAAAAACAATGCCGCGCACGCAAGAGGCCAAGCATTGGCTACAACGTTATGGCCTCGATCTTCACCGGTACGGCCCAGCTGAGCGCAAATCGGGCTGACAACCGCGTGTCTCATGCGCAGACCGATACAGCCGCAGAGTTGCTCCAGCAGCGAAATTGTCCGTCAGGCAGAGGTGCGAGCGCCTACACGTCGAGGTTTGCGACCAAAAGCGCGTTATCTTGGATGAATTCGCGGCGCGGCTCGACGACATCGCCCATCAGTTTTGAGAAAATCTCGTCTGCTTCTGATAGGTCGCCGATCTTGACCTGAAGCAACGTACGAACGTCGCGATCCAGCGTCGTCTCCCACAGCTGCTCCGGGTTCATTTCGCCCAAACCTTTGTAACGCTGCAGCGAGGTCCCCTTACGCCCAGCTTCATAGATTGCGTCTAGCAGGTCGCGTGGGCCGTAGACGGTGATCGTCTCGGTCTTGCGGCGAAGCCTTGCGGGCGCGCCATAAACCTCAACCAGATGTTTGTGGCGCTCGTTCAAGCGCAGTGCATCGAGTGAACCCAGCAAAGCCAGATCGAGAGCATGCGCCTCGGTGACGCCACGCACTTCGCGCTTGAAGAAAAAACCGTCGTTGCCGAAACGGCCTTGCCAGCCCTTCTCGGTCTCCTCGGCAATCACATCGAGACGGCGCGCGATATCTTGAGCAACCGCATTTGCGCGTTCTGCCGAATGGAAAAGGTTGGGCTCGAATGCACCATCGATCGCCGCCTGTTCGACGATTCGGCGCGCATAGCGCGAATGCAGCGCGTCGATAAGCTCGACGATGCTGCGCGCCTGATCGACGATATCCCGCAAGTCTTTACCCGCGCGCTCCTCGCCACCGCCGCTAACGAGTACCGTTTCCTCCAAACCGGAGTCGATCAGGTAGTCCTCCAGCGCACGCTGGTCCTTAAGATACGTCTCGGACTTACCACGCGAAACCTTATAAAGCGGTGGCTGCGCGATATAGACGTGGCCATGCTCAACGAGCTCGGGCATCTGACGATAAAAGAAGGTCAACAACAACGTGCGGATGTGGGCGCCATCAACGTCGGCATCTGTCATGATAATGATCTTATGATAGCGCAGCTTGGAAAGATCGAAGTCGTCGCGTATGCCGGTGCCCAGCGCACCGATGATGTTGGTAACCTGTTCCGATGAGAGCATCTTATCGACGCGCGCGCGTTCTACGTTGAGGATCTTGCCACGGATCGGCAGCACGGCCTGAAATTCGCGTTTTCGGCCCTGCTTGGCCGAGCCGCCAGCCGAGTCGCCCTCAACGATGAAAAGCTCGGTGTTTGCAGGATCGCGGTCCTGGCATTCGGCAAGACCTCCAGGCAACCGCAAGCCATCGAGCGCGCCTTTTCGCCGCGTTAATTCGCGCGCTTTGCGCGCGGCCTCGCGAGCCAGCGCGGCTTCTACGATCTTGCCGACAATGGCCTTGGCTTCCTTAGGGTGCTCCTCAAGCCAAGCTGTGAGCTGTTCGCCAACGATGCTTTCGACCACTGGCTTAACCTCGGAGGACACAAGCTTGTCCTTTGTCTGGCTGGAAAATTTTGGGTCGGGAACTTTGACGGAAAGCACGCACGTGAGGCCTTCGCGCGAATCCTCACCCGAAAGATCGACCTTCTCTTTTTTCGCTAGCCCGCTCTCGCCCGCATACTTGTTAATGACGCGGGTCAGCGCCGCTCGGAAACCGGCCAAGTGCGTGCCGCCGTCGCGCTGAGGGATATTGTTGGTAAAAAGCAGAACGTTCTCATGATAGCTGTCGTTCCAACACAGCGCGATCTCTATGCCAATCCGATCGCGCTCAGCGCGAATCATAATTGGCTCATGAATGAGTGCCTGCCGAGAGCGGTCGAGATAGCGCACGAACGCCGCCGTGCCACCTTCATACATAAGCTCGTCACGCTTCACGTCCGCATGACGCGCATCCGTGAGGATGATTTTGGCGCCCGAATTGAGGAAGGCCAGCTCGCGCAAGCGATGCTCAAGCGTTTCAAAGTCGAACTCTGTCTGGGTGAACGTGTTCGGGCTCGGCAAAAATGATACCTCTGTGCCGTGCTGTCCGTCGGCGTCACTGACAACGTGAAGCGGTGCAACAGGCACACCATCGCGAAACTCGATGAGATACTCCTTACCCGAGCGCCAGATGCGGCACTTCAGCCAGGTCGATAGCGCGTTAACGACAGACACGCCTACCCCGTGCAAGCCGCCAGATACCTTGTAAGCGTTCTGGTCAAATTTGCCGCCTGCGTGAAGTTCAGTAAAAACGATCTCCGCGGCAGAGCGTTTCGGATCCTGGTCGTCATCCTCTTTGACACCCGTGGGGATGCCCCGGCCATCATCGCGAACGGTGCACGAGCCGTCGGGGTTCAAAGTAACAGAGCACTCGTTGGCGTGGCCGGCTAGAATCTCGTCTACGGCGTTGTCGACGACCTCATAGATCATGTGGTGCAAACCGGAGCCGTCATCGGTATCGCCAATGTACATCCCGGGGCGCTTGCGGACAGCATCTAGCCCCTTCAGCATCTTGATGGATTCGGCGCCGTAGTCTTCGGCGCCCGTGTCTTTGTTCGCGGGCAAAGCGCTCATACAGTCCTGTCCTTGAGGGTCAGTCAGCCTTGACGTTTCTTATACCACGGAACCGGGCGTTGCATCGTGAAAATACATGCACAGCACGACATAACGCCTGAGCGAAAAATAATGTATTTCAATGGGTTGTAACCAAGCCGAATCTGCTTAGCTGGATGCGGCAACGAACCCTGTCAAGGCCCCATCCTCAACCTGCCAAAGCCTGGCACTTTCCCGCAGCGCGGCAAACGATCCTGGATCCGTTCCAGTCATCCACGACTGGGCCCCAAGGCGCAGAATCTCATCGAACAGAGCCGCCCGGCGCGCCTCGTCCAGATGCGCAGTGATCTCGTCAAGAAGCAATATCGGAGCAATTCCCTCGCAGCGGCGAGTAACAAGTTCGGCGTGGGCAAGGACGAGCCCTAGGAGCAGCGCCTTCTGCTCTCCGGTCGAGCAAAAGTGCGCTGACAGCTGCTTGGGTCCGTGTGAAACCAAGAGATCGGAACGATGCGGCCCGTCAAGGGTGCGGCCGGCGGCGCGGTCGCGTTCGCGCGTGTTACGTAGGATTGCCGCGTAATCGTCCTCCACCTCGACGGCGGCCAGCCGGGCAAGATTGGCCTCGAGTGAACCCTCAATTGCAAGCCCGGCCCATGGAAACGGCGAGCTTGGATCTCGCGCTTGCCGCTCTGCCGTAATGGAGGAAAGACCTGCCACAGCTTCAGCGCGCGCAGCGGCGATCGCCGTGCCCGTTTCCGCCATCACCTGCTCTAAGCCTTCGAAGCGCGCGGCATCGCGCACGCCGTCGGCAAGTAACCGGTTGCGCTGTTGCATAGCGCGCTCAAAACGCCCTGCACGTGTGCGATAGCTGGGATCGAAACACAAAATGAGCCGATCGAGAAAGCGGCGGCGTTCTGATTTTGGCCCCGTGAATAAGCCATCCATGGCAGGCGTCAGCCATACCATCTCAACGTAATCAGCCAGCGTGCCCGAACCGCCAATCTTCTCTCCGTCGATGCGCACAAGGCGGCCGGCGCGCTCGCCAGATTCCTGCGGAGGCACGAGTCCGGTACCGATATCGACCCGGCCAAGATGAGTATGCACGCGCGCCGCAATCGCCCAACCTCCGCTTGTGGCGCCACGCGTCAGTTCGGGAAAGGCAGCCCGGCGCAGGCCACGCCCAGGCGCCAACAATGAGACGGCTTCGAGAAGATTGGTCTTGCCGGCACCATTGGCGCCGATGAGAACCTGTGGCTCGGGCCCGGCTTCCAAGACAGTATTGGTATAGTTACGGAAATTCGTGAGCGTCAGGCGCTCAACCCACAGCGTTGCGGCGGAGGCGCGTTGGTTCGATGGGCGCGCGCGCCTAGCTGCTGCCTCCACGGCCTACACCCGCATTGGCATCAGCACATAAAGCGCTGACTCATCGTCTGCGTCCCTGACCATTGTGGGAGAGCCCGGGTCGGCAAGCTTGAAACAAGCCTCTTCGCCCTCGAGCTGGCTGGCAATATCGAGCAAATAACGGGCGTTGAAACCAATCTCAAGCGGATCGGCCGAGTATGCGACGCCGATCTCTTCGGTTGCGCTACCGCCATCTGGGTTGTTGACCGACAAAATGAGCTTGTCGGGTTTGATGTTGAGCTTGACGGCACGTCCGCGCTCGCTCGCAATCGTCGACACGCGATCGACCGCACCTATGAACTCCGCATTGGAGACTTTCATTTCCTTGTCATTGCCTTGCGGAATGACTCGCCCATAATCCGGAAAAGTGCCATCGATCAATTTCGACGTGAGTGTCACGGTTCCGATCTCGAAGCGCACCTTCGCTTGGCTTACGCCGATCTTTATCGTCGCTGTGCTGTCCTCAAGCAGCCGGTGTAGCTCGTGCACGGTCTTGCGCGGGACAATGACGCCCGGCATGCCGTCGGCACCGTTGGGAACGGGAAGCTCGACCTGTGCAAGCCGGTGGCCGTCTGTTGCCACCGCACGCAGCGTTGTTGCCTTGTCCGCCTGCGCCGTGTGCAAATAGATACCGTTCAAATAGTAACGGGTCTCTTCTGTGGAAATGGCAAAGCGCGTTTTGTCGATGAGGCGTTTTAGGTCTTGCGCGCCAAGTTCAAACTCATGGCTTAGCTGACCAACGGCGATGTCGGGAAAATCCTCGGCGGGAAGTGTTTGTAGTGCGAATCGCGCTTGGCCTGCGGCAAGCGTCAGGCGTTCTTTTTCCGCGTCTCTACGAATGTCGACCTGGCTGCCGTCAGGAAGCTTGCGCACGATGTCATGCAGAATGTGCGCAGGAACCGTGACGGCACCAGGAGCGCCCACCTCGGCTGAAACCGATTCAATTACCTCGCGCTCAAGATCCGTCGCCTTGAACTCAAGGGTCGAATCGCGGGTTCGCAACAGTACATTGGATAGGATGGGGATCGTCGTGCGCCGTTCAACGACACTCGTTACGTGGCCGAGCGCCCGCAAAAGTTCACCGCGTTCAATCACTAGCCGCATGGCTTTTTCCCTTGGCGCATTCTGGGAGGCCAATCCCGTCCTTGTAGAGGCCATAAGGCTGCCCTTATCGCGAGACGGCGGACCGCAGAGGCTGGGACCACTAAACTGAAGGAGGATTCGCGCTCAGACAACTTGACCCGATGCCGCCGACTTTTTCAAGGGGCAGCAGCTTAAGCTCATATTATTAGAGGCTACCAACGGTTTAGGAGCGGCGTCAAAACCGACACCGCCCCACCCTGCACTGGTTTGCCGCCTTGCCGAGGCAAGGCCGGACCAGTCAGGCCACTGAAAACCCCTCAGTGGCTCAATAGCTTCTTCAGCTCTTCGATCTCATCTTTCAGGCGTGGATTACCCGTAATCTCACCTTCGATTTTGCGAATGGCGTGCAGGACTGTTGTGTGGTCCCGGTTTCCAAACCGCCGCCCAATCTCAGGCAACGAACGCGCTGTTAGTTGCTTGGCGAGGTACATCCCAACCTGGCGCGGCCACACCACCGAGCGATGACGGCGCTGCGAAAGCAGATCTCCCTTCGAGACGCCAAAGTGGCGTGAGATGATGCGCAAGATATCCTCGATCTTGATACGGCGTGGTTCCAGTCCCTGCACCAGATCGCGGATCACCGTCTCGGCAACATCTGGCGTAATCGCGGTACGCATATACTGCCACGTGGCATAGAGTCGGGTGATAGCTCCCTCCAGCTCACGCCCGCTTTCTGTGAGGCGCTCGGCAAGAAGCTCAAGTATCTCGCCACCCAACGTGAAGGAAGGATCGCCTCCGCGCTTCTCGGCCAGACGCTTCTCCAGAATCTTCAGCCGAAGTTCGTGATCGAGCGTACCAAGCTCGGTGACGAGCCCCCGCTGAAGCCGAGAGCGCATGCGCTCGTTGAGACGTTCAATGTGGTTGGGCGCACGTGCAGAAGCGACAACCACCTGGCGCCCGCCATCAAGCAGAGCATTGATGATGTGGTCGAACTCCTGCTCCGTCCTCTCGCCGTGCATGAACTCCAGATCATCGATCAAAAGAATATTGATGGAGCGGAATTTGTCCTTAAAAGCGAGCGGATCCTGACTGCGTAGTGCCTCGACAAACTGATAACGAAAGCGCTCAGCGGTCAGATAGAGCACCTGCGCATGTGGCTCACGCCGCTTAACTTCCCAGGCGATCGCATGAAGCAAGTGCGTTTTACCTAAACCGACCGATGAGTGGATGTAGAGCGGATTGAAGGCCGGATTATCGGCCAGCGCCGTTTCGGCAACCTGCGTGGCGCCCGCATGTGCCATGCGATTTGAAGGCCCAATCACAAAGCTCTCAAACGTATAGCGCGGGTCGAGCGGAGAGCCTTCGAAGCCGCCGACGCTCGTCCGGCCCACCGCCTGGGTAGGGGCCACAATGCCAGCTATTCGTTGACCGTGCTCAGTGGCGCGCACAGCTGTCCGAGACCCGTTGGCACCATCCCCAGATCCAGCCTGTGCCGCTTGGCCGTTGTCGCAGCGCACACCAGCCGCTCCGCCGGGCTGACGCAGCATGACCTCGACGCGTTCCGCCCCTTTGAATTCGGCGCGGCAACACTCGAGCAGGTCCTGCAAGTAATGCGATTGGATCCAAGTTCTGAGGAACTTGACTGGCACTGAAACCTTGACGATCTTGCCGTCGAAGCCCTCAAATTCCAGCGCGTGAAACCAGCTGGAAAAGATATCCTCACCGAGGCGCGCACGCAGCATGGCGCGCACCTTTTGGCCCTTTGGCTCACCGGTACGCTGCTTTGCCTCGCTTTGCCCCGTACCCAAGCCTCCGTCAGCCGCAGTCTTTAACTCCGTCTTCTGAATCGTTTGCATTGCTGACCCCCGCTACTTTTCGGCTCTCTAACTTGCACCTCTAGTTCCACTGAACAGGCCCGCATGGCCGCCTTCCGCCGCCGCGGTTGCGCCATCCGTTTCCATTCAGTCTTCCGAAGTGGGCGCGTTAACCTTGCACCCAAGGTAGGCCAGCGGCTTTCCATCCGGCGACCCGCCCTCTATGACGGTTGGCATCGAGAGGCCCCTCGAAACCATCCGCCACATTTCTACATCGCTGGTATCCTGCATTCGCCATGGCCTCCGCAGCCATGCGACTTCGAACACCCGACCTGCAGATAAAAAACAACTCAGCGTCTTTTCTGGCTCCTGCCGCATCGAGCACTAGGGCCAGACGCTCTGGAAATGCCGCATCAACCTTGTTCTCTGGAGACGTTTGCCACTCGACCGTAAGAATCTGCTTCCCGGTTTGCTTAAGATCGGGAAGCCCAACGAAGGTCCACTCCGCTCTCGTCCGCACATCGATCAACACGGAGCTGGTATCGCTCTGGAGATGACGCCAAACCTCTTCCACAGGCACATCTTCAATGTGGACGACTTCCATCGACTCCACTTGTGTCCTCCACCAACGCAGGTACCCCAGAATTGCTTCTGGCGACGGCCCGATTTACAGAGTTTTACAAGCTCAAGGAAACAATACCCCGCCCCCCTGGACTCGCGCCCAGAAAGATACGCAATACAAATATTCAAGTGACGATAAAGCCAGGGACGAGATACTGAGGAAAACCTGGGCTCGACGCTCGTCGTTACTAAAACAACCGCTGTTGACTCAATGTGAGTAACGCAGTCGAAAGAGGCTAGCCCTTTACGCTTCGTTAAGCAAGTGGACGCAAGCCGTGTTCGAGGTGCGAATGCTTAGCCGTGAGCCACACTCCGCGTAGTGGAAAACCAGTGAACAAATTTCATGAACTGTGAGTACGCTGCTGACGCAGTTAAGGATTTCCACAACGGCACGGCAGCAATCAACAGGCTGCGCGCGTTGTCATCGTTCGCGTATCGTTTCGTCGATTTTTTTTGAGGCCCGCTCTTCAAACGCATCCGCGCGCAACTTAGTCGTTTGCGCTGCGAGGCTAGAGCGCCGCTAGAATCCGCTGCTTATGATTGTTCAAGAATCTTAATTGCGTCGCGCCACGCATACCGCCGGTGTGGCGAAAATACCGCGGAGATTTCATGATTGACATTGGTCATGAAAATGTCAGCTCGCGATCGCCTTCACACGCGCCGTTAGCCGGGAAATCTTGCGGTTAGCGGTCTTCTTGTGCATCAAGCCCTTTTGCGCCGAACGCGCTAGCAACGGCGCCGCCGACTTCAATGCCTTAAGCGCTGTGTCCTTGTTGCCGGCTGCAGCCGCTTCTTCGACCTTGCGAAGTTCGGTCCGGACCTGTGAACTGCGCGCTTTATTGATCTCAGTTCGGCGAATCGTCTTGCGAGCGGCCTTCTTCGCCGACTTCGTGTTGGCCATTATCCTAACCCTTCCAAATACCTCTGCTTCGCTCCGTCCTTTAGTTCTTACAAGCTTGGGCAAGCCGGGAGGCGGGGCGAAATGCACTTGCCGCCCGAAACCCTAGCTTCGAGCGGCGATAATTGGCAGTCGTATAGACGGCCGCCGAACGGCGGTCAACGGGCCCGCTGGGACGGGGCAACCAAGCCGCAAAGGAAAACAGGCCCCTGGAAATCTGTTAAGGGTGCGCCCGGCGCCCCGAAAATGGGCCCAAGGAGGGACTCGCATGACGTCGACTTTGACATGGATCTTGGCATTGGCGATCGGACTGTTGGCGATCCTTCTTAGCGCCGGAGCGGATAGGCCGGGGCTGCATTTGGCGCTAGCGGCGCTTGTTTGCCTTGGTTTTGCGGTCCTTGCAGTATGGGACTTCCAACAACTGGCCGCAAAAGGCGCCAATCTTCCAGCCCTCGTCAGTGCAACCGCGCGGGACATGGGCTTCGTGTGGGCTTGGGCCGCACTCGGTATGCTGTTCACATACGCCTTCATTATGAGCTGGCACGAGTGGTGGCAGTACGTGATTGCCGCTGGGGTCGTCGCCGCTCTGTGTTTCTTTTTTTCTGGGACGATGATTCGGGATGCGGAGACCGGCCGCGAGGATGAAACTATGCTCAAGCTGGCACGCTATCTTACAATCGGCCAGCTCGTGGGAATGGTGGTTACCATGATCGGGCTTGTTATTGACGATAAGATGCCGCGCGATCCGCACGAACCTGACTGGGCGGCAAACACCATATTCTTTTTTGGGGCAGCCGCACTCGCGCTGATCAGTGCCAATGCCTTACGCAGCCCACAGCCAAAGAAATCGTAATCGAGCGAAAACATAACAGCGAGCTGTTAACTTGAGCACGCAAGACGCGGAACGCGCAAAGCCATTCAAATCGCTGCTGTTGGCGATTGTGATAGCGCTCCTAGCAAGCTTAGTGGTGATGGTGCTCGCTGCGGCGCGAGACGCGCGCTTCATCTTTGCCCTTGCACCCATACTCTTCGCAGCGCAGATCGTTTTTGCAATGCTGCGCATCAATGGACCGCTTATGCGGGGAGACGGCGCACAAAACGGCGACGGCATGTTAGTCGCCTCGGTTCTGCAAAACTCCGTGCTTACTGGACTCGTCTATGGATGGGGAGCGGCGGCCATGCTGGCTGTCTATCACTTGTCCGGTTTGCATTGGCGCCACGGGTGGCAGTACGGCGCGGCCATGGCACTGGTCGCTATTGGAATCTTCATCTACGCCCGCCGGCTCAATGCTGGCGATAGTGAACTGCGTACGCCCCGCGCCCTCGCGGCCGTGACGGGTCTTGGCACACTGCAGGGACTGGGGCTTATTGCTGCGTTGGCTTTTCTTGTACTTTCCGGAAAGCTCGCCACGCCCAAGGCCGACTGGGCCGCCAACGTCATCTTTGTTGCCGGCAGTGTGACGCTAGCGCTGCTATCGCTGATCTCAGTGCTTACATATCGAAAGCTCACAAAGGGCCACGGCGAACGATAGTGCACACCATCACCGCTGACAGTTAGGACAGTAGAACGATGAGCGGCCGCCCTGGACGATGCGTCGCACGCTGCCGCCGCAACCTTTTGCAAGGCACGGGGCACCTTGGCGGCCATAGACGGCGAACGCCTCTTGAAATGCGCCGATCGCGCCGTCCGCGTGTCGATAGTCACGCAAAGAAGACCCCCCGGCAGTAATCGAATCTTTCAACACGGTACGGACACAATCAATGAGTTCTAATGCGCGCGCCGTGGGCATACCTCTTTTCGTCGCCAGACTCGCCGCCGGACGTTTAGGTGAAAGCCCAGCGCGAAACAGCGCCTCACACACATAGATGTTGCCAAGTCCTGCAACAATGCGCTGGTCGGACAAAAATGCCTTAAGGTCGACGGCTTTGCGGGCGGCACGCTGGGCTAAGTATTCTGCGGTTAGTGCCGGGCCGAGCGGCTCAACACCAAGCCCGCGTATCAAGGGGTGCTCCGCGAACTCGGCTTGCGGAACAAGCAGCATAAAGCCGAAACGGCGCGGATCGTTGTATGTAACGACAGCGCCATGATCCATGTGAAACACAATATGATCGTGCTTGGAATTTGCACCGGTATTGTACGCAAAGTCGCCAATCGGCCGGCCCCTCAGCTTCTCCTTTCGGGGTTTGCAGCGGACTGTGAAGCGCCCAGTCATGCCGAGGTGCATAAGGAGCACTTCGTCGCTGGACAGATGCGCCACCAGGTACTTGGCCCGCCGCTCCAAGCGTTCAACACTTTGACCAGCAAGGCGCTTGGCGAAGCGTTCGGGGAAGTCAAATCGAAGGTTGGCGCGGCGCTGCTCCACGTGAGTAAAGCGCGCCCGTGTGAGCACGGGCTCCAGGCCTTGCCGCACAATCTCCACTTCGGGCAATTCGGGCATCTTCTTAACCGCTCCGGCAACGCGACTGCGACCAACGCGGACGGGACCATAGCGCGCGGCACGTGCCATCGCTATTGTTAGCCCTCATGAGCGGTCCCACACACGAAACACAGCGCAATCGCGCCGCGCACCAGACAAAGTTCGGGGACCGCGATGTGTCCGAGGACGAGCGCCAAGGCCTTGTCAACCAAGTCTTTGCCACCGTCGCCGAGCGCTACGACCTGATGAACGACCTGATGTCTGGCGGCCTCCACCGCTTATGGAAGGACGATCTCGTCGGCTGGCTCAACCCGCCGCGCAATGACCGTCCCTTCCGCCTGCTCGACGTGGCGGGAGGCACAGGCGATGTTGCTATTCGTTATGCGCGAGCGAGCGGGCAAAATGCGACGGCCGTCCTGTGTGACATCAGCGAGGAAATGCTCAGCGTGGGACGCCGGAAGGTTCATGAGGCAGGACTTGATCAGCAAATCACACTTACACAAGGCAACGCTGAGGCGCTGCCGTTCCCAGATCGCACATTCGATGCCTACACGATCGCCTTCGGCGTCCGCAATGTCACGCATATCGACAAGGCGCTTGGCGAAGCGTTTCGCGTCCTAAAGACTGGCGGGCGTTTTCTCTGCCTTGAATTCTCACAAGTGCAGGTACCAATCCTCGACCGGCTGTATGATTTTCATTCGTTCGAGGTTATCCCACGCTTGGGCCAACTTGCGGCGGGCGATGCGGAACCCTACCGCTACCTCGTCGAAAGTATCCGCAAGTTCCCAACACAAGAACGCTTTGCGACGATGATTCGCGATTGCGGGTTTGCGCGCGTTTCTTACCGAAATTTGACCGGCGGTATTGCCGCTATCCACTCGGGTTGGAAAATATGACTTTGCATGAAAGCACCACGGCCGTGAAATCGTGGCTCGCATTCTTCATCTGCCCCAAGTAGCTCCGATAAGCGCGTTGGATCATTGAGCCCTCCCGGGAACGTCAGCAATGCAAAATGAACACTAATCATTGCCTGCATATTCCTGCCCTACTCAGCATCCGGAAGATCGGTTAAACCAACCCAATTAGGGGGTCGCAATCATTTGCGGGAGATTGATGTTGGACCAATTTGTTGCGCCGTGGCCGCGGCTCGTGAAGCGGCTAAGATTTCTTTCGACACTGAAACAAGCAGACTTGGCCGAAAAACTTGGCGTCGATCAAACATCGGTCAGTCGTTGGGAACGGGGCCTTAGCGCTCCCGATTTCCCGGTGCAAAAGCGCTTGCGTGATATGCTGCGCAGGGCCGAGCCAGTAATCAACAGAAGTTTTATTGAGCACGCTCCCGGCCTCGTCGTTGTCGCGAGGGTGGAGTCGACTGGAAATATATTTGCAGGGTCAGCAGCATTTGGCGCTGCCTTCCAGCTCAGCCCGGCCGAATGCCGCGACCGCGTGATTTATGACCTCACATCCGAGGGCGGGCGCGCCGCCTTGGAGGCTATCGATGCCACTCCAGAATGGCGTCATGGCGAGATTTCCATGTGGAGCGCGACACTGCGGCGCGTTGATGGGAAGTGGACCCGATTTACGAACACGCCGATTGGAGGAAGCGGCTTTTGTATGAGTATTGGCCATGCCGTGTCTCAACCGGATGGATTCACGAGCAAAGACTTTGAGATTACGTTCACGCCGTACGACGAGCTGTGTCAATAAAGCAAACTTGGTGAGGTTGGCGCGCTAGTGCCCGAGTGACCGGTGCACTTACCAATGGGTTTCGTCGCCTCAGCTCACGCCTAAGAGCGCCAGCCGCGAAGGGCGCGGCTCTGGCCCGCCACCTGCATCGGTGATGCCCGACAGATCAATCGCACCCCAGCGGTACGAGACAGGCCCCGCCGTCCTGTGGACCCATGAGGAAACATTGGTGAGGCTCGTGAGATGCGCCGTCAAGGCGCCGCCCGCGTGCCCTCTGCCGCCGGAGTCACCAAACGAGGACCATTCCAGAGCGGCCTCATCAAGCGCCGTGAGGGCCGGTGAAATCGTGTAGTTGTCTTCACCTTCGCCGATCACACCCGATCCTGATCCGCGCGTCACCACCATATTTGGGTGCTTGACGACATGGACGATCACGCGCGAGCCGACAAGCTCGGCACCCGGCGCGAACTCGGCCGCCACCTGCGTCGTGCCGGCGCCAGGGTACGCCGTAAACGTCGTATCCTCGACAGCATCTTTGTTGTCGGGGCCTTTCTGCATAGCGGAAATGATCGCTGCGTTCGCCCAACTGCCGGTGTCGAAGTCCGCCCCGTCGAACTCGCGGCCTTGTTTGAGCGTGATGGTGTTGGTCCCCTCGGCAACCGTGGCCGCCTCTCCATGCCCAACCTCCCAATTGGACCCGGTAAACTCCACAACAACATAACGGAATTCCACGACGTTTCCCGTATCACCGCGCTCAATAACAAGATCGCCATTCGCATCAAGCCACGCCCCCGCCGTGACGCGGTGGATGTAGTAGACTTGATAGGTTGGGGAAAGCGCGCCAACGATGAATGGCACGCAACGGTCGGGGTTCACGATACCCGCACTCGATAAGTCTATGGTGATGGCTTGGGGAGTAACAACGCCGGTTGTTCCTGCGGCACGCACTTTGATCTCGTTGGGGCCGCCGGGCGGGCCTTCATAACGCCACACCTCACCGCGCACGCGGACAGGTTCGCTGTTTGCGCCCTCGCGATGCCCCGTAAGCTGGTCGGTGGCGCTAAGCTCAACGCCCGCCGAAATGACCTGAACCCACTGCGAAGCATTGGTGCTGGGTGGCCCCGCACTCATGCCCCGCGGCGTGTTGTTGCGTACAAACGCTTTGGTCAGATCGCCAACGTCGGTCGTGAGTGCTTTGGTCGAGCCATCGGCCCCGATGTCGAACTCGAAGTGTTCGACTTTGATTGATGCGGGCATCGCTAGCCCGCCTTCTTGAAGCCGGATGCTGAGACGTGAACGGAGGCGCCCGTTACCAGACACGCAGCTTGCAGGGCAGTATTATCAGACAATCGAAGCGGCGCCGAAAAGTTCAGCGTCGCGCCGCCGTAAACCGAACTGGCGGGGATTCGATAGATTTCGGTTGTGCCGTCCTTAATGGCGACTCCCGTGTCAACGCTTGCGTGCGCATTGTGCACCGTGATCTGCGTGACATAGATGCGCGCACCTGCGCCCTGCGCCGCGATGATTTCGGTATCGGACAGGTTCGTCATCGCCGCGGCGTTAAAGCCCGAGATGAGATCGTCTTCTGCATAGTTCATTGCATCTGCGCCTTTCGCAGCAAGAAGCCCCCAATACGTTGCCGTGTTTGCACCGACACCGGGTTCGTCGTCGTCGCTTCCCGAAGAGTGCCCCTGGATACAGACGAAGCTGGAACCGTTGTTCTCGACAGCATCGTCGACCGCGTAAGCCGTCGCGGTGGCCCAAGCACCTTGCCATACGAGCCCGGCGGGGCCTTGCGGACCTTGCGCGCCGTCAGCACCATCGTTGCCTGCCGGGCCCTGTGGCCCCTGAGGGCCTTGCGCACCATCTTGACCGTCCGC
>CAYOPW010000017.1:0-18873 GCA_964405975.1 uncultured Hyphomicrobium sp. | reverse complement strand
TGCCTGCCGGGCCCTGTGGCCCCTGAGGGCCTTGCGCACCATCTTGACCGTCCGCACCGGTTGGCCCTTGTGGCCCCGTTGCGCCAGTTGCGCCCGGCGGGCCTGCCGGGCCCTCACTACCTTGCAGACCCTTTGCAGCGAGCAACTCCCAATAGGTTGCCGCGTTTGCGCCGACACCTGGTTCGTCGTCGTTGCTTCCGGATGTGTGAGCTTGACGGCAGACGTAACTTGCGCCGTCATTCTCGACGGCATCGTTGACGGCATAAGAGGTTGACGCGACCCACGGACCGCGCCAGACCAGCCCGGCGAAGGTCGTAAAGGGAAACGTTACGACACCGGTAGAG
The DNA here is from genome assembly GCA_964405975.1 of uncultured Hyphomicrobium sp. Lineage (GTDB taxonomy): Bacteria > Pseudomonadota > Alphaproteobacteria > Rhizobiales > Hyphomicrobiaceae > Hyphomicrobium_A. Next base: position 18,529 of record CAYOPW010000017.1, on the reverse strand, counting down.
CTATTAATGACAATCGCTTCATTCCAATTTGACCCGTCTGGGCTCACCTTGAAGTGAAAGTCATCATCGCCCGCGGTTCCTATCTCAGCCCGGCCCGAAAACGCCGTCTGGTAGAGGAGTGAAGCGGTATCGCCGGCGGCGGCCTTGTTGATCTTAAGCTGATGACCGGCGCCCTCGTGATTGAGCAGCACTGCGGGCGAGGAAACACTAAGCCGGTTCGCAGCGTCGGCCGTAGCGTTGATGCCGACTGTGGAAAAATCACCTTCGCCCCGGCCGCCACTTGCGGCCGTTAGAGCTGTCCAGCTTGAGTTGCTCCAGACGACAGCGGCCTCTTCATCAGCGATCCAGGCGATCCAACCTTCATTCGGGGACAGGAATGCCCAGGCACCATCCTGAAAAGCGGCAACTTTGCCGGCCTCACCCTCCCAGTCTCCAGTTGGACCCGCCGCCACGATGTAACGGTCACCCTCCGCGGGTGAGAGTGGCGGCGTGGCGAGATCCCGGTCGAGAACGGCGAGCTGAACAACGGCATCTAGCGCCCTGATCGCCTCGTTGTGCGTCACATGCTTCTGCGACTGGGCGGCCAAGATGTAGGGCAGACCCAAATTGGGCGTATCGTCCACAGCGGTCGTCCTCGCAACCCTAACGTTGGGCACAAAGGATAAGTGGACTGAGCGCCTCGGGGATAAGTCCGCAGTTGGTTACGTCACAGAGACCGGCCAGCCAGTAGCGATGGCGTATGCGTCAGGCCGCAGCTTTTGCGCTGGCACTCTCCGCCGCCGCGCGGATCGCTGAAATTCTCTCCGCGTAAGCCTCCCGACCGCCGCCGCCAGTGAACACGGCCGAGCCAGCTACGAGCACGTTGGCACCGGCCGCAGCGACGAGCCCTGCCGTCTCTGGCTCGATCCCTCCGTCGACCTCGATATCGATCGGGCGGTCGCCGATCATCTCCTTTACGCGGCGGATCTTCTCAAGCACCGCAGGAATGAAGGACTGGCCACCGAAACCGGGATTCACCGTCATCAACAAAATAAGATCAAGATGATGCAGCACGTAGGCGATGGCGTCCTCTGGCGTGGATGGATTGAGTGCCACGCCGGCCTTCTTTCCCAGCGCGCGGATCACCTGAAGCGAACGGTCCAAATGAGGCCCCGCTTCAGCGTGAATCGTAATTTGGTCCGCGCCAGCTTGCGCGAACGCTTCCAGATAGGGGTCGACCGGTGCGATCATCAGGTGCACATCGAAGAACTTAGCCGTGGCGGGCCGGATACACCTCACGAGTGTCGGGCCAAAGGTTATGTTCGGAACGTAGTGACCATCCATCACGTCGAGATGGATCCAGTCAGCGCCTGCGGCCTCCACCGCAGCAATTTCCTCGTTCAGGCGACCAAAGTCAGCCGACAATATGGAGGGCGCGACAGTAATCGGTCGGGCCATTCGGGGCTCCTATAGAGAATCGCTCTGCGTCACCGGACGACTTTAGCGCAAGCAACGCCAAGGCGTCTCCCCCGCCCACAATATAGCTTACGTAAGAATAACAATCCCGCGATCCCCTATGCAGACCGCCGCCTGCGTTCCACGAGCTTCATGATGTGGGGCGTAAGGATGAGCTGCATGGCAAGATCGAGCATACCCCCGGGAATGACGATCGAATTCGCCCGCGACATAAAGCTCATCTGGATCATCGACAAGAGATAGGGGAAATCGATACCACGCGGATCGCGATACCGGATCACAACCATAGATTCGTCTGCTGTTGGGATCCACCGCGCGATGAAGGGATTTGATGTGTCGACAGTCGGCACACGCTGAAAGTTGATGTCGGTTTGGCTGAACTGCGGACAAATGTATTTCACGTAAGCCGGCATTCTGCGCAAGATCACATCCGTGACAGCATCCAACGTGTAACCGCGCTTGGCCTTATCGCGCATGATCTTCTGGATCCATTCCAAGTTGATCACCGGCACGACACCGATCTTCAGGTCGGCGTGCTGTGCCACGTTGACGTTTTCGGTCACAGCCGCCCCATGCAGGCCCTCGTAGAAGAGAAGATCGGTACCGCGCGGGAAGTCTTCCCATGGCGTAAAAGTACCGGCCGGCACATCGAACCGTTCCGCCTCTTGCTCATCATGTACGTAGTGACGCGTGCGCCCCGAACCGCTTTCGCCATAGCTTCGAAATACGTCCTCAAGATCTTCTAAAAGATTTGCGTCCTCACCAAAGTGACAGAAGTGGTTATTTCCCTGCTTCCTCGCCTCGGCAGTCGCCCATTCCATCTCGGCCCGGTCATAGCGATGAAAGGCATCCCCTTCGATATAAGCGGCATTGATTTGCTCGCGCCGGAAGATCTGCTCGAATGTTTGCCGAACCGAACTCGTGCCGGCCCCCGACGAGCCAGTCACAGAAATAATGGGATGCCTTGCTGACATGATCTCTCTTTGTCGCTCTTAGTCTGCAGATTTAGCGCCTAGAACCTCAATAGACCACGCCGACTGAACAACGGCGAGCGTTCACCCTTAATCTGCTGCCCGTCGTGTAGCCGCAAGACATAATCGACCTCCGCGCGCGAGCCCGCGATTAACGGCATACGTTGGTGTAAAGCCTGGGGCACGATCTCGAGCACACGCTCGCGGCCGGTGGATGCCGCCCCGCCAGCCTGTTCGACGACCCAGGCGAACGGGTTCACCTCGTAAATCAAGCGCAACCGGCCGTGGCGAAACTCGCGCCGCTTATCGCCTGGATAAAGGTAGATGCCGCCCCGCGACAGAATCCGATAGAAGTCGGCGACAGGTGAACCCGTCCACCGCATATTGAAATCGCGGCCGCGCGGACCTTGCGTACCCTGATTACAATCCTCGACATACATCCTTACCGGCTCGTACCAGTCCCGTGCGTTGGAACAGTTGATGGCATACTCACTGGTGCGCGGGGGAATCTCGACTTTCGGGTGCGTCAAAACATAGGTCGCCGACTGGCGATCAAGCGTGAAGATCTGCGTTCCCGCACCGACACTCAGGACGAGTGCGGTCTGCGGCCCGTAGACGAAGAAGCCGCCAGCAAGCTGGTTGACGCCTGGCTGCAAGAAGGCCGACGGATCGTCATTGTGCTGCAAGGCCGGCAAAATGGTGAAGACCATTCCGATCGAGGCATTGGCGTCGATGTTGGACGAGCCATCGAGCGGGTCCACCGCTACCAGTAGGGGTGCCTGTTGGTCAAGCAGTGCGGGGCCGTCCATCTCTTCGGACGCAACAGCCGCAACCGGTGCCTCGCGAAGCGCCGCAACAATGCGATCGTTGGTCAGAACGTCGATCTCTTTCTGCTCGTCAACGTCGCCGCGCTTTCCCGTCGCGCGTCCAAGCGAACCGGCAAGCGCACCCTTCGCCAGCAAATCGGTTATCTCCAAACTGACGTTCGCCAAAGAGCTGACGGTGGCAGCAATCGCCAAGCGGGCTGGGCGTGTGCCCGCCCAACTGGAAAAGTAGACAGCAAGCGTTTGCAGCTGAGGCATCCTTGGGCAGCTCCCATGTGGCTCTTAGTAGGCCATCTCTTGTTCACCCGGCCTCCCGGACCACTCGCGGGGCAAATATTCCGCTTCAAGCGCACTTTGGCACAAGCGCGGGACAACGGTTAAGCTTATTGCGACAGTTGGTGGAATTAATAGGTGGCTCTAGATCCACAAATTTTCATCGACCGATGCTGCTATAGCGAAAGCCGGCTTTCTCGGCCGCGTCCGGCTGAAGCATATTGCGCAAATCGACGATAACGCTGCCGCGCATGCGCTCCTTTGCGGCGTTCAGATCCAACGCTCGAAACTCGTTCCATTCGGTGACAATGGCCAAAATGTCAGCGCCGGTGACAGCGTCAAGCGCGCTCTCGCACCACGTGACGTCAGGCAACTGCGGTTCTGCCTGCTTGCGACCTTGGGGATCGTACGCCCTAACGGTTGCTCCGAACTCCTGGAGCATCGGCACGATGACGAGGCTTGGCGATTCGCGCATGTCATCGGTATTGGGCTTGAAGGTAACGCCGAGGACCGCAACCGTCTTTCCCTTGATCGAACCACCGTCCGCGGCCGCCTCGATCCGCCGCGCGATGGTGATCTTGCGCTCATCGTTGACACGCTGCACTTGCTCGATTATCGAAACGGGCGATTTGGCCTCGCGTGCCGTGCGGATGAGCGCGTTGACGTCCTTGGGGAAACATGAGCCACCATAGCCCGGGCCGGGATGAAGAAACTTGTCACCAATGCGGCCGTCCTTGCCGATCGCGGAAGCGACCTCCTGCACGTTGGCGCCCAGCTCTTCGCATAAATCTGCAATTTCATTGATGAAGCTTATCTTCAGCGCCAAAAAACCGTTCGCTGCATACTTTGCCAGTTCCGCTGACTCGCGGCCGACAAACATCACCGGCGCATTGCGCAGCGAAAGCGGCCGATAAAGCTGTGCCATCACCTCGCGCGCGCGATCGTCGTCTGTGCCGACGAGAACGCGGTCGGGATGCGTGAAGTCTTGAATCGCGGAGCCTTCGCGCAAAAACTCCGGATTGGAGCACACAGCAAACTCGCCATCCGGCCGAACCGCTAAGACGCGGCGTTCGATCTCACGGCTGGTGCCGACGGGAACGGTCGACTTGGTCACAATTACGGTGAACCCGTCGAGATGGGCCGCAACCTCCTCGACGGCGGCATAGACGTAAGACAAATCGGCGTGGCCGTCGCCGCGCCGCATCGGTGTCCCAACGGCGAGAAAGACAACGTCAGCATTTCTGACGGCCGGCCCAAGCTCACTGGTAAAGACCAAGCGCTCGGCACTCATGTTGCGCGCCAGCAAATCGTCGAGGCCAGGCTCATAGATTGGCGACTTGCCCGATTTGAGCTCCGCTAGGCGCCCCTCGTCTTTGTCAACGCAGATGACATTCCAGCCGAATTCGGAGAAGCAGGCGGCGGAAACGAGACCCACGTAACCAGCACCGATCATGCAGATATTCAAACGCATTCTCCCCATATCGGCAGCCGGCTGTAGCCGCCATCTCATGTTGTGATCGGGATGCCCCCGGGCCAAAGCCGGCCCATCCGATAGAGGGCTGCCCGATTGGATTGGCGTATAGCAATTGCGGCCAATGGGCGCTCACCCTTTGCTCTCCATTAACACGAGAATGCGATGGCCGCGTCAAACGTCGAATTCCTCGATCTTGGCAAATGCCTCGCGCAGCGCTTCCGACCAGGACGCGGAGAGCTTCTTGAAGTACTCGTCGTCCTGACCTATGCGCGCTTCGCGGCGCAAGTCGAGACTGTCGCGCTCGTAAATGAGAACGTCGATTGGCATTCCAACCGACAAGTTGGAGCGCAGGGTTGAATCGAACGACAGCAGTATGAGTTTTGCTGCTTCCCCCAAGCGCATGGTCGGCTGCGCCACCCGGTCGAGAATAGGCTTGCCGTACTTGTGTTCGCCAATCTGAAAATAGGGCGTATCGTCAGTCGCCTCGATGAAGTTGCCTTCCGCGTAGATTTGAAACAGGCGCGGCGGCTCTGATCTAATCTGTCCCCCTAAGATAAACGACCCCGCAAAGTTGCTCTTCGCCGCTTCGATCGCAGACCCGTCTGCTATGCGCACCTCGCGCACGGCATCGCCAACAAACCGCACTGCGCGGTACATCGATGGTACGGTTAGCATGGTTGTTGCGTCTGGTTCGGGATCAATCAGCTGCTCGTTCAACAGACTGATCACCGATTGGGTCAGCGATAGATTGCCGGCTGCAAGTAAGACGATTGCGCGGTCACCCGGCACGCACCAGAAATGAATCTTTCGAAACTGAGCAATATTGTCGACGCCGGCGTTCGTGCGCGTGTCTGCGGCGAACACAAGTCCGCGATTCAGTCGCATCGCGACGCAATAGGTCATCGCAATCCCCTAGACCTGTTATTGGAGCCTTCGGCCAAACATAACGCTCAATGAATCACTGCTGAGCGCTTTGCTGCTGGACTTCGACGAGAACGTCAAGCATCTCGTCGCTCCCTCCTCGCCGCGTACCCCTAATGGGGGCAGCGGAACCGGCATCCAGCCCGCAGGAAAGGCGCACATAGTGGTCAGTGGGGCAGATCCTATTGGCTGGATCGAAGCCCAGCCAACCCAGCCCCGCGATATGGGCTTCCGCCCAGGCGTGGTGGGCTTCGGAGGGCTCGTCTGTCTCGGTGAGGAAGTAGCCGTTTACGTATCGGGCCGGTACGCCCATGACCCTGGCCGCCGAAATGAAAATTTGAGCATGGTCCTGGCATACGCCCCGGCCGTCACTCAGCGCTTCTGCTGCGCTGGTGTGGGCATTTGTCACCCCGACGGCATAGTCGACGTTGTCACGCACGACGTCCATCAATTCATGCATGCGATCGATTGGGTCCGTCGCACGTGCGCTGGCGCTAAGGTCGCGGATCGCGTCGTTGGCAGCAGTCTTTGGCGTCTCGCGTTTATAGACGCGAGCGGGCGACACCTCCGTCAACCCGCGCGCGAATCCCGATTTGTCCTCAGTCTCGACCGTACCCTTGGCGATGATTGAAATCTCCCCGCAAGCCTCAGTAAGGGAAATGAGATGGGCCGTATTACCAAAGCTGTCGCGAAAACAGACCGCGCCGTCGATATTCGGCATTTCGACCTTCCAATAAACCACGCGCTGCCCTTCGAAGGAGGGTGGCGTTAAGCGCAAGCACTGAACGCTGTAGTGCGCAGGCTCAGCGAATGAGTAACGCGTCACATGATCGATCGAGATCAGCACCGTGTCGGCATCCCTACTTCACCCGTTGAAATGATACGCATCGGCAACCTCGCAACCGAGCCGATTATTGCGAGTGATGAAGTCTTGCAAGAACTCATGCAGGCCCGAGCGAAAGACAGTATCGATGTCGCCTTCTGAGAGAATGCGTGCCGTTTCCAAAGCGGTCTCATGGCACGTATGTCGTGCGCCACAGCTTTCACCCAGTCCATCAAGCGACGTCATGATGTGATCATAGCAGGCACCCAGCGAGCGGGGCATGGCCTTATGAAAGATAAGGTATTCCGCGATGCGCCATGGGCGGTAGTTCTGCTTGTAAACCCAGCGGTAGCTACGATGGGCGGAAACGGAGCGCAAGATCGCGCCCCATTGGACGTTGTCGACGCCACTGCCGACCATCTCAACCTCAGGCAACAGCACGTAATATTTCACGTCGAGGATGCGCACGGTGTTGTCGGCGCGTTCCAGAAACGTCCCAATCTGACTGAAGAAATAAGTACTGTCACGCAGGATCGTGTTGAGCATAGCGCCGCGATAAAGCGCAGATCGCGATCTGATCCAATCGAGGATGTTTGGTAGCTCGTTAGCTGTAACGTCTGTGGGCCTAATATTGGAAAACTCAATCCAAGCGTCGTTGAGCGCCTCCCACATGTCGCGCGTCAACGCGATTCTTTGGGCGCGCCCGCCTCGCCGGGCCGCCTTCAAGCATGACTGAACACTTGAGCGGTTCGAGCAATCAAAGAGCAGGTAGTTGATCACGTCGCGGGTGTTGAGGTTGTCGTATTTTGCAAAATAACCGTCCGCGCAGCCAGCGCTGGCAAGCGTATAGCGCCATTCTTCATTGTAGCCCTCACCTTCGCGCGGCAGAAGGGCGATGCGATAGCCGACCTCGATCAAACGCGCGATGTTTTCAGCACGTTCAATGTAGCGTGCAAGCCAATAGAGATCGTTAGCAGTTCTTCCCAGCATAGCCGCGATAGGTTTCGTCCTTTTCCACCATCAGTCCTGCAAGACCCAGGTGTCTTTTGTTCCACCCCCCTGGCTCGAATTGACGACGAGCGAGCCCTGTCTCAGTGCCACTCGGGTCAGCCCGCCCGGAGTAATGCGAACCTGATCGCCGAACAGAGCGAAAGGCCGCAAATCAAGATGCCGCGGCGCAACGCCAGCTTCAACCAGCGTGGGGCACGTCGAAAGCGCCAGTGTGGGTTGCGCGATGTAGTTGTCAGGGCGAGCTTGCAGTTTCGCGCGAAAAGTATCGATCTCGTCCGTTGAAGCCGTAGGCCCGACGAGCATCCCGTAGCCGCCCGAACCATGAACCTCTTTGATGACGAGCTCTTCCAGGTGCTCCAACACATAGGCAAGATCGTCCACCTTGCGGCAGTTGTAGGTCGGTACGTTTTGCAGGATTGGTGCGCGGCCTGTATAGAATTGGATGATCTCGGAGATGTAGCTGTAAATTGCCTTGTCGTCTGCGATGCCGGCACCCGGCGCGTTGACGATTGTCACACGGCCCGCGCGGTAGAGATCAAACAGACCGGGAACGCCAAGGACTGAATCGGGCCGGAACACCAGCGGGTCGAGGAACTCATCATCAATGCGGCGATAGACAACGTCGACCTGCGTTGGTCCGAGTATCGTCTTCATCTGTAAAACGCCGTCAAGAACGACGAGATCCTGGCCCTCGACCAGCTCCACGCCCATCTGGTCGGCAAGAAATGAATGCTCGTAGTATGCGCTGTTGTAAGGGCCGGGGGTGAGAAGCGCGATCGTCGGTTCGCGATCAAGTCCACGCGGCGCAACGCTTTCCAGCGTCTTTAGTAAGTTCTCCGGATAGTTCTCGACGGAGGCCACGCGGTTCTTAGAAAAGAGATCGGGAAACATGTGCATCATCGTTTCCCGATTCTCCAGCATGTAGGAGACACCAGAGGGCGTACGCGTGTTGTCCTCAAGAACGAAAAAATCGTTCTCACTCGTGCGCACGATGTCGATTCCAATGACGTGACTGTAGATGCCAAGTGGCGGATCGGCACCGACCATCTCAGGAATGAAGGCGCTATTGGAGATGATCAGCTCTTCGGGGATACGACCGGCCTTGATGATTTCCTGGCGGTGATAGATGTCGTACATGAACGCGTTGAGGGCGCGCACGCGTTGCTCAATGCCGACCGTGAGGCGTCTCCATTCAGACGCGGACAAAATGCGCGGAATGATATCAAAGGGAATGAGCCGCTCGCCTGCGTCCTCGCTCCCGTAAACAGAGAAGGTTATGCCGGTGCGGCGAAAGAGGGTTTCAGCCTCGACGGACTTACGCTTAAGTGCTTCAAGCCTTTGCGTGCCAAGCCACTCTGCAAAAGCATAGTAGGGCGAGCGAACGCCCTCGCCACAGTTGCCGTTCATTTCGTCGAATGCCTGGCGCAACACGCCCTCACACTTTACGCACGAATTTCGCCTTTGCGATTAGCAGGCCATAATGGCGATGCCTATAAATTGGAGTATAGGGCAAGCAGCGTGCACCGTGCACTGCTTGCGCAACAGGCAGATGCCCAAGGAATTGGCAAACGGTACAGGCCGCCAAGAGATCCGGAGCCACTCAAATATCGGATAGGCAGCGGGCTCTAGAACAGTCCCTCGATCTGACCTTCAGCGTTAATTTTGATGGCTTCGGCCGCTGGAACACGCGGCAATCCTGGCATCGTCATGATCTGGCCCGTGATGACAACGACGAATTCAGCGCCAGCTGACAACCGAAGCTCGCGCACGGGCACGATATGGTCCGTTGGCGCGCCGCGCTTGCTCGGATCGGTTGAAAACGAATACTGAGTCTTCGCCATGCACACGGGCAAATTACCAAAGCCCGCTGCCTCCAAGTCCTTGAATGTGGTTTCGACGGCCGCATCGCACGCAATATCAGAAGCGCGATATATCTCGGTTGCGACCGTCTTGACCTTATCGCGCAATGACATCTCGTCGGGGTAGAGCGGCTTGAAAGCAGCCTTGCCGCTATCGACGACTTCCACTATGTGATGGGCTAACGCTTCCGCACCAGCGCCGCCGTCGGCCCAGTGGTTGCACATGAAGGCCTTGGTGCCAACGCTTTCGGCTGCCTTCACAACCTCTTGAATTTCAGCATCCGTGTCGGTGACGAAGCGGTTGACGGCAACAACTGCCGGCACACCAAACTTACCTATGTTCTCCAGGTGCCGCGTAAGGTTCTCGCAGCCCTTGCTCACGGCCATCGCGTTCTCGTTTTTCAGATCGTCCTTGGCGACGCCGCCATGCATCTTCAAGGCGCGTACCGTGGCAACCACCACAACGGCCTCGGGCGCAAGCCCCGCTTTGCGGCACTTGATATCGAAAAACTTCTCAGCCCCCAGATCAGCTCCAAATCCGGCTTCGGTGATCACATAGTCGGCAAGCTTGAGCGCTGTCGTTGTGGCGAGCACCGAATTGCAACCGTGCGCAATATTGGCAAAGGGGCCGCCGTGAATAAAAACGGGGTTGTTCTCGAGGGTCTGTACAAGGTTTGGCATCAGGGCGTCTTTGAGCAAGACAGTCATGGCGCCGTCCGCTTTTACCTCGCGCGCCCGGATCGGTTTCTTGTCGCGCGTGTAGCCTATGATGATATTGCCGAGACGGCGCTCTAGGTCTTTTAAATCGAGGGCTAGGCAGAGGATGGCCATCACCTCCGACGCGACGGTAATGTCGAAACCATCTTCACGCGGGAACCCATTGGTGACGCCACCAAGCGAATTGACGATCGCGCGCAGCGCCCGATCGTTCATGTCAAGAACGCGCCGCCAGCCTACCCGTCGGCTATCGAGGCCCAGTCCGTTGCCCCAATAGATGTGGTTGTCCACCATCGCTGACAGCAGATTGTGTGCCGAGGTGATGGCGTGGAAGTCGCCAGTGAAGTGGAGATTGATATCTTCCATTGGCACGACCTGAGCGTAGCCGCCGCCGGCCGCACCGCCCTTGACGCCGAAACAGGGCCCAAGCGAAGGCTCACGCAGACACATCATCGCTTTCTTGCCGATGCGATTGAGCCCGTCGCCCAAGCCCACTGTCGTCGTCGTCTTGCCTTCACCGGCGGGCGTTGGTGTAAGAGCGGTGACAAGAATGAGCTTGCCGTCCTTTCTATTTTTCAGCGAGTTGATGTAGTCGAATGAGATCTTTGCCTTTGTGGTCCCGAATGGAATGAGGGCCTCGGCGGGAATTCCCACCTTGGCAGCCACCTCACCAATCGGCTTCATCGTTGCCGCGCGGGCTATCTCAATGTCTGACTTTACGGTCACAGTTCGAATTCCTCCCATAAGCGCTCTTTTTTGACGGCACTAGTTCCTTAGAACGGCGAGGGGCCGGCGGGCCGCAATCCCGCAGATATTGGCGCGTTGAACCGCACACGCCAAGTCTCGACTTTCGGGCAGACGCGATGCCGCACCGCATCATACGTCGCGACGGCTAGTCCGGACTACCACTTTGCGCGTTCCGTCGTGCTCTCATGACAAGAAGTCCTACGGCTACGACGAACGAAGCGCCGATCACAGCACACCAAAGCTCGAACGTGTGAAATTCGATTCCGAGTTTGTCGGTGATCGTCATCACATAAGGTTGCAGCACCTTCTCACCAGCGATGAGCTCGCCCGCGATCCACCCCAGAAGCGCCGCTCCGCCCCATACAAGCACTGGGAAACGCGACAGAAGCGCCATGATGAGGGTCGATCCACCGACGACGAGCGGGATACTGATGAGGAGCCCAATCACAATCAGGCTCCAGTCGCCCTTGGCTGCGCCGGCGATGGCAAGAATATTATCGAGACTCATAACAGCGTCGGCGATAGCGATAGTTTTTATGGCATCCCACAAGGTTTCGCCGCTGCGTACGCTTCCTTCACTCACCTCCTCGGCTAGGAGCAGCTTCACGGCAATCCAGAATAGGATAAGGCCGCCAGCTACCGCCAAAATGGGCACGCCGAGTAGCGTTCCCACGACTATCGTAAACAAAATGCGCATGATAACGGCTGCGGCCGTGCCCAGGATGATGCCCACTGCGCGCTGGCGCGGAGGAAGTGTGCGGCATGCCAGCGCGATGACGACGGCGTTGTCACCCGCCAGCACAATGTCGGCGCCAATAATCTTGAGCACAGATAGGCCGTAGCTGCTGATTCCCAGACTTTCAGCCACCTGATCGAGGTTTAGAAAGCTTCCTGCGTCAGCGATCATGCTTGCTGCCATCCCGCTCTACGGGTCACACCTGATCACGCGGAGGGGCTGGATCAACTCAGAGAAAACGCTTTCATGCGCAGCTTCGGAGCGTGCAGGCTACCGCCTCATGTAAGGGAGTGCCGCGGCCAAGGCAACATTGCTCCTTCGACACGGGTCCCGGTTTGGCTACGAGCCACGCACGCAGACCGACGACGACGGGTGCGCGATTCAAAATCCATCTTGCAATGTTGCGGACACGTATCTGCCCTGCGCCTTCGATGTCGCACATAAGCGGTGGAAAAGATGCTCGCGTTGCGGGCAAAAATTTGTCTGTCCGCGTTGCAGTTCGCTTTCATTTTCTACGTTTGCGTCCGCATCGCCGATGAAGAAAGGATGATCCGAGATGGGCCTTCCAAGACCGAAAATCTGGGCGAAATATGGACGCACGCGTTTGCTGTTCTGGACATGATGCGGAAGGCAAAAAAAACGCACGCACCGCTCCCCAGAAAAGCGATCGCTGATGTCAATTGGGATCTTGCCAACACGTTCAGACAAGAACATGCTCGCCGCCTCAATAAAAGTTGAGGCAGCGGGGTCTTGAGGCTGCCGACATTTGCTAGTCGGCAGCCTCATTTTTTCAGCAACGCTCAATCCTTCAAGCGCAATGGCGTCAGGCTCTGCGGATCGATGTCCACATCAGGCACGATCAACTTGTTTTTGCGCGCTAGTTGGGCCTCGCGATGCGTAACGTAGAGAGCCGCACCAAAAATGATGATTGCACCGACCCATGTCCAGCCATCAATGAGCTCGCCGAACGCCAAGTAGCCAACGAGCACTGCGAACGGCAGGCGGCTGAACTTGAGAGTCATGACGAGCGAGGCGTCGGAAACGGCGTATCCGCGCACTAGTGTCATGTGTCCCAGGACCGCAAAAAGGCCCATCAGTACAAGTAGGGGCCAAAGTTCCAGAGGCGGCCAGGTCCACACAAATAGCGCCGGGATAAGCGACAGCGGCGTTAGCAAGAGATTGGTGATGAACACGATGCGATCAGCATCGTCGGTTGAGGTGAGTTGCTTGACGAGCGGTCCAATGACCCCAATCGCCACAGCCGATGTCAACGCCGCGATCTGACCAAAGCCAAAGGCCGAGCCCGCGGGCCGCAGGATGACCATAGCGCCGAGAAAACCGACGGCGAGCGCGGTCCACCGGCGCGTACCCACATGCTCGCCGAGCAGAAGAATCGCAAACAGAGTGCCGAACAGGGGCGAAAGGAAGTTTATGGCCGTCACGTCGCCAATTGGGAGCAGCGCAATCGCTTGGAAGAACGCCGTCATCGAGATGAAGCTCAATGCTACGCGTGTTCCGTAGAGCCGGAACTGGGTCGTCTTTACAAGCGACATGCCCCGCCACGCGAACAGCGGCAGCATCCACATCACACAAAAGAAGTTGCGGAAGAAGAGGGCCTGCAATGGGTCCACGCCCGACAGTGCCGCCTTTCGCCCCACGGCGGCAATGCCGACGAGCAGCGCCATGGAAATAGTGACAAGGAGAAACGCTGCAACGGGATGGTCGGTGTTACCAGCCGTGCCACTCGCCTTCACAGCAGAGGCAAGTGAGCGTAAATTTTCTCGGGCGGCTGGTGACACTTAGATCTCTTTCGTCCTCGTCTCAGCGGACTGTGACGACGTTTTGGTTCGGGCCGCTCTTACAATATGCTGAGGACACACGCAGGCGCCATCCGCAACTCGTTTATGTCTCATCAACAGCCACGCCACAGTATGCGCTTTGCTCAAACGCCACGACGGCCTCACTTTGCGCTAACTATTGAGGAGCATCGAGTGGCGATAACAGACTTAGGCCGGAAATGGGAAGCCAGCACAACCACGCCAGTGGTAATCTGCTAAATGAGCGCAGGCTCTTTTGGGCCTGCCTCTTGACAGCCGTGACTATGATCGCTGAAGCCGTCGGTGGCTTCATTTCGGACTCGCTGGCGCTTCTGGCCGACGCCGGCCACATGCTGACCGACACCGCTGCTTTGGCGCTCGCTTGGCTGGCGGTGCGATTAGCCAGGCGGCCTGCCGACTGGAAGCGCACCTATGGGTTCGACCGGTTTCAGGTGCTGACAGCATTCACCAACGGTCTTTTGCTGTTTTTCATCTCGATTGCCATTCTCTACGAAGCTGTATCGCGGCTGTTCGAACCCGTTGAGGTCATGGGCGGCTTGATGCTGGTGATCGCCGCGGCCGGGCTCGTAGTCAATTTCATCACGCTTACGATCTTGCGGCGCGGCGGCGAGGCTAATCTCAATGTGCGCGCTGCGGCACTACATGTGCTCAGCGATCTGCTGGGGTCGGTTGCGGCGATCATCGCGGCTGTCGTGATCCTATGGACGGGCTGGATGCCCATCGATCCATTGCTTTCTATGTTAATCACGCTGCTGATCCTGCGAAGCGCTTGGCTGATTACAAAGGAATCTGCCCACATTCTTCTGGAAGGCGCGCCGCCCGGGCTCGATGTGCGCGAGGTCCAGAAAGATTTGGTAGCGGCCATTCCGGAGGTTGAATCCGTACACCACGTCCACGCTTGGTCTTTGACCGAGGACCGCCGCTTGATGACACTGCACGCGCGTGTAAACCAAAAGTCCTGTCCGCCCGAGGACATCGCTGCTGCCATTAAGGCGCGATTGAAGCTGCGCCACAGCGTTGTTCACGCAACCGTCGAGATTGAGCACGGTGCGTGCTCCGATGCCGCAGCACCCGACGAGTCTGCGAAGGTATAGAGGCGGGCGCCGAATTGCGTGCCGCGACCAATCCTGGCGCGCGATTCTTTGCCCTTAGATGCTACGATTATGCCCATGACAGAACCGCAGTCCGAATACGAGGCGGCCGCAAAGCGCCCTAAGATTGCGATCGCGGACAAAAACCCGGTCGTACGCTCTGGCTTGCAGGATTTCATCGGACGTGATGGACGCTTCCAAGTCGTCGGTATGTCTCACACCGGCGGCGAATTCCTCGAACTCACTGATAAGCTTGCCATCGACATTGCGGTGGTCGGCTGGGCGCTGCCCGACATGAATGGCGCCGACGTGCTGTCTGCGCTCAAGCGCCGGCATTCAGGAGTGCGCGTCATTGTTTACACAGGCGAGCCAGGCATCGATGTGTTGCGGCAGTCTGTGCGGCTGGGTGCGTGGGGATTCATTTCCAAGAGCGATGAGCCGGCCATTCTCGTTGACACCATCGCTGCGGTCGCACGGGGGCGCATGTCATTGCCCTACATCGATATGCAGGTGCTCACGAGCGATCCCTTGAAAGAGCTGACGGGGCGCGAACGCGAACTGCTCACAGCGCTCGCCAATGGCTGGACCAATCTGCAAATCGCCTCGCGCATCGGCATTTCACAGAATACGGTCAAGTATCACCTTAAGAACCTCTACGATAAGCTTGGCGTTAGCAACCGAGCGATGGCCGTCGCCCTTTACATGTCCGCCACCAAAGACCAGCGCTGAACCGATGCGAGGGCATTTGCCGGCTCAGGCCGCGGCGTAAGCGCCGACCCGCTTGGCGACACCGCGGCATGCGGCTAGAAGAGTATCCAAGGATCGCGGCGAAGCAACGCCAAGCATATCTCATCTTAACATGTGGGATATTCTCGCAGCGTTAAGAGTGGGTATTACCTACCCATCTGGCCGGCTGAACAACTACCCGGCAGCGCTAAGTTGTTGCCCGATAGGGTGTTGCGCCAGGGCGGACAGGACGCGATGTTCCGTGTGCGAAACGATTGTTAACGCGGGATAGAGACTGCGGATCGGCGCAAGTATGCGGTATCGGTCGCGATGGACAAGTAGAACTGCGCACTCGGCGAAAAAATCACAAGATCTGACGGCAATCAGGAGGAAATACACAATGCTCGTTGCGACGCATCTTTTTATTCCGGGACCTACGAATATTCCCGAGGCTGTCCGATCGGCAATGGACATCCGCATGGAAGACATGCGCGCACCGGATTTCGGCAACTTTACATTGCCCCTGTTCGAAGACCTCAAGAAAGCGTTCAAGCTCACCAAAGGACGCGTTTTCATTTATCCCTCTTCCGGCACCGGCGCTTGGGAATCAGCGATCTCCAACACCCTCAATCGCGGCGACAAGGTGCTGATGAGCAGTTTCGGCCAGTTCTCGATGTTGTGGGTCGATATGGCCAAGCGCCTCGGGCTAAACGTCCAAGTCTTCGAAGAGGACTGGGGCAAAGGCGTGCCGGTTGAAAAGTACGCCGAGGTCCTCGCCGCCGACAAGAACCACGAGATCAAGGCGGTCTTTGCCACCCACAATGAAACGGCAACAGGCGTAACGAGTGACATTGCCGCAGTGCGCAAGGCGCTCAATGATGCCGGCCACCCAGCGCTATTGTTCGTCGACGGTGTGAGCTCGGTCGGCTGCATCGATTTTCGCATGGACGAGTGGGGCGTCGATTTGTGCGTGTCGGGTTCGCAAAAGGGCTTCATGCTGCCGACAGGACTCGGCATCCTCGCAGTGAGTGACAAGGCGCTCGAAGCGCATAAATCCTCCAAGATGGAGCGCTGCTTCTTCTCGTTTGAGGACATGGTCAAACACAACGACAACGGTTACTTCCCCTACACGCCGGCCACGCAGTTGCTACGCGGCCTAAGGGCTTCACTCGATCTGTTGCTCGGCGAAGGGCTCGATAACGTCTTCGCACGCCACAACCGGCTCGCTGAGGGTGTTCGCAGGGCCGTCGACGCATGGGGCCTGAAGCTGTGCGCCGAAGATCCGAAGTGGTATTCCAACACGGTTACCGCCATTGGCGTACCCGAAGGCATCGACAGCGCGGAAGTCGTGAGGACGGCCTACTTCCGTTACAACCTTTCGCTCGGCGTTGGCCTGACCAAGGTCGCCGGCAAAGTCTTCCGCATAGGTCACCTCGGCGCACTCGACGAGATTATGGTAGGAAGTGCGTTGTTCGGTACGGAAATGGCGATGCGCGACTGCGATATCGAGGTTGCACCAGGTTCGGGCACGGGCGCAGCCGTCGAGTATTTCCGTGAAACCACCACGGCCTCGACCACGAGCCGCCCGGAGGCGCGGCTGAAGCTTGCAAGCTAACGCGATTTGGACGGCGCTCTTAAGCACCGTCTTTTCGCATACATCGAAGATTGTTGGGCTTTGGCTTACTCGGAATGGCCAAGGTCTGAGACCGTTAAGACTATGAAATAACTAACTAAAACAACGCAGAGGAAACGCCAGCAATGAGTTACACACTCTATCCCCTTCGCAAGTCTCGCCTGCAGCGCAGCGAGCTTGCCGTGCCGGGCTCCAACGCAACGATGATCGAGAAGGCGGCCGCGAGCGCGGCCGACTATGTCTTTCTCGATTGCGAGGATGCGGTTGCGCCGCCCGACAAGGAGCAGGCAAGAAAGAACATCATTCAGGCGTTGAACGACATCGACTGGAAGGGCGCGGGCAAGACGGTCTCCGTTCGTATCAACGGCCTCGATACCCATTACATGTATCGGGATGTCGTGGACATCATGGAGCAGGCCGGATCTAAACTTGATACAATCTTGATCCCCAAAGTAGGCGTACCGGCTGACGTCTACGCGGTTGAATGCTTGATGAGCCAGATCGAGGAAGCCAAGGGCCTCAAGAACCAGGTTGCCACAGAAGCGTTGATCGAAACGCCATTGGGCATGGCGAACGTTGAGGCGATCGCCGCTGCGCCCAGCCGCCTTGAGGCGATGCACTTCGGCGTTGCCGATTATGCCGCGTTCAACAAGGCGCGCACCGTTGTCATCGGCGGTCTCAATCCCGACTATCCCGGTGATCAGTGGCACTTCGCGCTGTCGCGTATGACGGTTGCCTGCCGCGCCTATGGACTGCGGCCGATCGATGGACCGTTCGGAGATTTCTCCGATCCCGATGGCTACACGGCGGGCGCCAAGCGCGCCGCAGCACTCGGCATCGAGGGCAAGTGGGCCATTCACCCCTCGCAGATCGAGCTCGCCAACGCCGTGTTTTCGCCGATGGCGAAAGAAGTCGAGCGCGCAGAACGCATCCTCGTGGCGCTCAAGGAAGCCGAAGCTCAAGGCAAAGGTGCTGCTTCGCTCGACGGCAAGATGATCGACGCAGCATCAGAGAAAATGGCGAAAAACCTCCTTGCCACCGCCGCCGCCATCAAGGCCGCCGACGCCGCCCGCGCCAGCTGAGAAACCTTCTATTCTAGGGAGCCATATTCATGGACATTCACGAGTATCAGGCGAAAGAGCTGCTCGCCAAATTCGGAGTACCGTTAGCACGCGGCGCTCTTGCCTATAGCCCTGAGCAGGCGACGTACCGGGCCACCGAGATCGGCGGCAACAAGTGGGTCGTCAAAGCTCAGATCCATTCCGGAGCACGCGGCAAGGCCGGGGGCATCAAAGTGTGCTCGGACGACACGGAGATCGAACGCGCCGCCGAGGAGCTACTTGGCAAAAAGCTTGTCACTCACCAGACTGGCCCTGCCGGCAAGCTCGTGTCGCGCCTCTATATCGAAGAAGCAACCGACATTGCGAAAG
>CAYOPW010000016.1:0-43374 GCA_964405975.1 uncultured Hyphomicrobium sp. | reverse complement strand
GAACAAACGGATCAGGAACGCAAACAAGAGCAAGTTGTTCAACGCGAAGCAGAGGTGAGTTCCAGGCCGGATTCCGAACAACATTACAGCGGGCGGAGTACTCCGCCCGCTTCTTCTTTGTTCGTCAGGCAATAAGGTCGCGCGTGATCTCGCCGACGTTTCGGCAGCCGCAAAGCCCCATCGCCTGATCAAACTCGGCGTGCAGCAATTTGAGAACACGGCGCACGCCGGCCTCACCGTCGACAGCGAGGCCCCACAGAACTGGGCGGCCCAGAAGGACAGCCCTCGCCCCGAATGCGAGCGCCTTCAGCACATCAGTCCCGCGCCGGACGCCACCATCAACCATCACCTCAACACGGCCATCGACGGCGTCAATCACTTCGGGCAATGCGTGAATGGTTGGCCGTGCGGTATCGAGCTGCCGGCCGCCGTGATTTGAGCAGATGATCGCTGCAGCGCCAGTGTCGATCGCGTGCTGGGCATCATCGCCGCGGTCGATGCCCTTGATCACAATGGGCAACCGCGTGAGCGAACGCAGCCATTCCACGTCGCGCCACGTCAGGTTGTCGTCGAGCAGATTGGCAAAGTAGTCAGCGATGCCGGAAGCGCCCGCGACCTGAGGTATCTCGCCTAGCTTTGGATCCCTTAGATTCGCCGCAATCAAGCCGTCGGGCAGATGGAAATGATTGCGCACGTCTGCCTCGCGGTGGCCGAGCAGGGGCGCATCGACCGTTAGAACGAGCGCTGTGTAGCCAGCCGCCTCGGCGCGCTCAACTAGCGACTTGGTGACCCCGCGATCCTTGTAAATGTAAAGTTGGAACCAGCGCGCACCGTGGCTGTCCTTGGCAACGTCCTCCATTGAGATATTTGACATGGTGCTCATGACATAGATTGTGCCGGCTGCCTTGGCTCCGCGCGCCGTCGCCAGTTCGCCAAGCGGGTGCGCCAAGCGGTTAAAGGCGCACGGCGCCACTAAGATCGGCAGGGCGACGTCTTGGCCGAGCACCGTTGTCGCGGTATCGCGCGTGCCTACGCCGCGAAGAACACGGTAGCGCAAAAAGATCTCGTTATAGGCTTGCTGGTTCGCCGCGACGGTGATCTCGTCCTTTGCCCCGCTTGCGTAGTAGCCGAAGGCCATCGCCGTCATACGCTCTTTCGCCGACTGCTCGTAGTCACGCAGATTGATAGGCTGTGGAGCCGGTTCTTGCGTCTTATTCATGGCGGTTCAATTTGAGCCTTCCCGAGTGTTCCTCGCATTTATCGGGACGCTAACCGATAGCACAACGAATCGGAACTGCACGACGGACGGCCGATCGCCGCAAAAACCATTGAAGGGGGGCGTCTTCGAAGCCAATGCCGCATCAGGCGTCTGGGGCCGTGCTCGTCATCCAGGCCGTTGCTGCGAGGATTGACAACGCCACGGCCATCTCCAGTCTTATGGATGCGCGCAGTCGCTGGGCTCCGGATTGAGGATCGCGCCTTAAGAGCGGCGTCAGGCGCAACTTGTTCCAGGCAGCGATCGACAGAAGTGCAACGACCAGAAGAAACTTCACCACAAAACGCTGCTGATAGGCGCTGTCGACGTTCAGTTGAGCGCCTGTGACAACGAGGAGCAGCAGCACACCAGACCCCAACAGTGCCGCGACGACCCAAGCGGCCCGCGCACCAAACGTCTCGATTTCGGCGGAGAGGGTTTTTGGGTCTGCGCGGCACTATTGGGGCAGGAATGTGGCTACTCTGCTACAGAGTCGGCTGAGCATAGGTGCTAGAGTTAAATTGATTTGTGGGTGTCCGTTTCAATTTCACATGGCCCAGGGGAACATGCCATGTCCGAAATCATTCGCAGCGGCCTCATACTCTGCATGGGTCTGACCGTGATGTGCGCGGGTATCATTGTCATCGTGTATTCGTGAGTGCCAGCAAGGCGCGCGAATTCACTTCGGACAACGACCATAGCACCGATACATCGCATCAGGCTGTCGAATGCTGACGCCAAAGTTTTGCGCTACTCGGGGTCGGCTCTGTTCCCACTCATTAGACCTCGCCGCTCAAAAGCCTGCTAAGGCAAAGCCGCCGCAAAGTGCGGATGGCGCACACGGTCGCCAGCCTTCAATCCAAATCGATCAGCCGCACCTCCGGCAAGTTCGAGCACCGCCGTGACCGGTCCCTCCGAAGCGATGATGCGCTCCGACATAGGCTCGGCACGCTTCTCAATGCGATGCACGACTCCGTCTGCGCGAATGAAAACCATATCGAGCGGAATATAGGTATTGCGCATCCACATCGTCACTTCCTGCGGCGACTTGTAGGGAAAGAGCATGCCTTTCTCGTCGGGAAGGTGCGTGCGAAACATGAGCCCGACTTGCTTCTCTCTCGGCTCATTGGCGACCTCCACCTCGATCTGCTGCTCTCGACCGTCGCCCGTAATCAGCCACAGCTGCTCGATGCGCATTTTTGCTTCGAGCGCAGGCGCGCCGACGAGCATCAGCATGGAGACAGCAAAAAGCAGGGCCACCCGCTGGATGGCCCTGCTCGAAATGTCTTGGTCTGCCTGTTGAAGACCATTTAGTGGGTGGGCGGTAGTCCCGACGCCCCATCCGGTCGCAGCTCGGCGGCCATGCAGCCCTTCGACCCGTGCCCCCAGCGTACCTGGACCATCTGTCCGGGGCGAAGCTCGGTGAAACCGAACCGGCGTAGCGTCTCCATGTGCACAAACACATCCGGAGTGCCGTCTCCGCGAGTCAGGAACCCGAACCCGCGCACCCTGTTGAACCACTTGACCATGGCCCGTTCCCAGTCGCTCTCGGGTTCCACGACCACGTGCGTCCGCTGTGGCAACTGCGATGGGTGAATCGCAGTGCTCTCGTCCATGCTCAGGATGCGGAAGGCTTGCATGCCTTTCGGGCGGCGTAGCACCTCGCAATGAACTCGCGCTCCCTCATAGGCGGTCTGAAACCCCCCGGCTCTCAGACACGTGACGTGTAGTAGAATGTCGGCCAAGCCATTGTCAGGGACAATGAAGCCATATCCCTTTGATGCGTCAAACCATTTGATTGACCCGACGACCTCGAACACCTCAATGCCGGCCTCGTCCGCGTGCTCGGTGCCGCCTTCGACCGGACCTTCAAATTGCTCAAGGTCAGGACGCTTTGAGTCCCCCATCTGTATACCCCGC
Organism: uncultured Hyphomicrobium sp.; assembly: GCA_964405975.1. GTDB lineage: Bacteria > Pseudomonadota > Alphaproteobacteria > Rhizobiales > Hyphomicrobiaceae > Hyphomicrobium_A. The sequence continues at coordinate 40,199 of CAYOPW010000016.1, read as the reverse complement.
TACTGCTCTACGTTGCATTTGCACTCTCGTCCCCCGTCTTGGCGACACGAAAGATGCCCTCTTCGTGCGCTCCGCCGGTGCGAGACGGCGCGGAGAATACCATCTGATCTCGTCGCGGCTAGAGACTTAATTCCGGCTATATCTTGCTGAGTGCAGCTTCCCAGTAATGTCCACATGAATATCTGATGCTTAAAGCGCTGAAACGCTTCAAAGAACTCTTGGGCTGATTCTTCCCCAACATTCGCGCGTGGCCCTTTCGACACCACATCTGTCAAGAACCTGTGGTCAGAAATACTGCGCAAACCAGCAATGATTGCTTGCCAACTGATTCGCCTTCATGGACCCGACACATAGCGGCTTCAACCGACAAGGACGTCGCGAGCTTGTCACAACTTGTCCACCGAACGTCCCCATGACCTAGTCGTTCGACGGTTCGAACAATTTGCTAGGCTTGGGGGCTAACTGGTGCTCTGAAGCCACACGCTTTCCGCGGCACCGGCGGATAGGGAGGTCACATGCGCTACCTGCACACAATGGTCCGCGTCGGCGACCTAGATCGGAGCTTGGCGTTCTATTGCGATTTGCTCGGGCTTATTGAGGTACGGCGCATGAAAAGCCGCGCAGGCCGCTTTACGTTGGTCTTTCTTGCTGCCCCGCATGACCAGGAGCGCACAAAATCAGAGCGAGCTCCACTCATCGAGCTAACGTACAATTGGGACAAGGAAGATTACGGCTCAGAGCGCAACTTCGGTCATTTGGCCTTCGAAGTGGATGACATTTATGCCGTCTGCGAGCGTCTCGAATCCGCTGGCGTAACCATTAACCGGCCGCCGCGCGACGGGCGCATGGCGTTCGTGCGCTCGCCGGACAATATCTCGATCGAACTGCTGCAAAAGGGCGCCCCGCTCCCCTCGCGCGAGCCCTGGGCCTCAATGAAAAACACGGGGACCTGGTGACAGCCGGCACACAGCAACACCGTGTTCCAAATTTGCGGGTTCTGGGAAAAATTTTCTGTCAATTCCCTTTAGAGAAATGAGATCCTATTCTTATTTGCTAATCGACCTTTAAATGAGAACAGGTTTCCACTATTTTGCAGGTCTGCGCCGGTAGGGATCACGATGTCAATAAAGTCTTCACGCCAGAGCGGCGCCACCAAGGCGCCTGGCTCCGAGAGAACTGCGCCAAGGCCCGCGGGCGCCCCGCAGCGTCCAGGACCCGGGCCCATACACGACGTGTCTGCGTTCGAGCGGCGGGTCGCCCAAATCGATCAGCTTGAGGATCGCCTGCGAGAGATCACCGGCACAATTCTCGGCCGTGTGACGTTCTCGACGAGCCTTGGTCTTGAAGACCAGGCCATTCTTCACGCCATCGCCGCAAGCGGTGCGGACATTGATGTGTTCACACTCGATACGGGCCGGCACTTTCCCGAGACACTTGAGACGCTCGATGAAAGTGAGCGCCGCTATGGTCTCAAGATTCGCGTCGTCGCCCCCGACGCGATCGAGGTGGAATCTCTCGTTGCGCGCGATGGAATCAATGGCTTCCGTGTGGCGGTTGAAAATCGAAAGGCCTGCTGCGAGGTGCGCAAGGTGCGTCCGCTCAAGCGCGCGCTGGCCGGTGGGCAAGGTTGGATCACGGGATTGCGGCGCAGCCAGTCTAGCGATCGTAAAGGAACACCATTCGCCGAATGGGACCGAGAGCACGAACTCATAAAAATAAACCCAATCGCCGACTGGTCCTTGGAACGGCTGGAGGCCTACGTCGCGGCAAACAATGTGCCGATCAATCCGCTTCACGCCAAAGGCTTCCCCTCTATCGGATGCCAGCCCTGCACGCGTGCGATCAAACCCGGAGAGGATTTGCGCGCAGGTCGTTGGTGGTGGGAAAACGAGGATGGAAAGGAATGCGGGCTGCATAACCGCCCTCCCCAAAAGGGAGCTGCGGCATGACTGCGGCGTTTTCTCATCTCGATCTGTTGGAAGCTGAGGCCATCCACGTCTTCCGTGAGGCAGCGGCGCAGTTCCGCAAACCGGTCCTGCTTTATTCAATCGGCAAAGACTCCACCGTGCTGTTGCACATCGCGCGCAAAGCATTTTGGCCGCAAAAACCGCCGTTTCCGCTTCTCCACGTCGACACGACGTGGAAGTTCAAGGATATGATCGACTTTCGCGATAAGACCGTCCGCGACTTGGACCTTGAGCTCATCGTTCACACGAACAACGAAGGCATTGAGCGCGGCATAAACCCGTTCGATCATTCACCGTCTGTCTATACCGACGTGATGAAAACTCAGCCTTTGAAGGCCGCGCTCGATCAATACGGCTTTGATGCCGCTTTCGGCGGCGCACGCCGCGACGAAGAAGGCTCGCGCGCGAAAGAGCGAATCTTCTCGTTTCGCTCCCAAGGTCATCGCTGGGACCCGCGCCGCCAGCGCCCGGAGATGTGGCAACTGTTGAACGGTCGTTTAGGCACGGGCGAGACAGTGCGTGTCTTCCCGCTGTCAAACTGGACCGAAAAGGACGTGTGGCGCTACATCGCGCACGAGGGTCTCGACGTCGTACCGCTGTACTTTGCTGCAAACCGTCCCACGATTGAGCGTGGCGGCCAGCTACTCGTCCTGGACGACGATCGTCTGCCGCTGGAACCTGGCGAAAAACCCCAAATGAAGCAAGTTCGCTTCCGCACGCTCGGGTGCTGGCCGTTGACGGCAGCGGTCGCCTCTACAGCGACCGACATTGAAGCCGTCGTCGCCGAAACGCTGGCCGCGCGAACCTCCGAACGCCAGGGCCGGCTCATCGACCACGATCAATCGGGCGCCATGGAGCGCAAGAAGCACGAAGGCTATTTTTGATGACGGCGCTAACAGCCATACGTTCAGCCGAGCCCGCACCTGCTCTGGCCCAAGAGCTTAACGGCATTCTTCATCTATTGACGTGCGGCTCTGTCGATGACGGCAAGTCGACGCTGATCGGGCGCCTATTATGGGACGCCTCCGACCTTTATGACGATCAACGTCAGATGCTGGAGCGTTCAGGCCGCACCGCGGGTGGCACCGACAATCCCGACTTCAGCCTGCTTGTTGACGGGCTGGTTGCAGAGCGTGAGCAAGGCATCACGATCGACGTCGCCTGGCGCTATTTCGATACCGCGACCCGTCGCTTTGTCATCATAGATAGCCCAGGACACGAACAATACACACGCAATATGGCAAGCGGCGCTTCTCACGCCGATGTGGCCATTATGCTTGTCGATGCGCGCCATGGCGTGAAGCGGCAAACGCGCCGCCATGCAGCAATCCTCGACCTTGTCGGCGTGAAACGCGTCATTCTAGTCGTCAACAAGATGGATCTTGCTGATTGGTCGCAGGAGCGCTTTCGTGCCATCGAGGCCGACTTTCGTGAACTCACCGTACGTTTCGGGTTCCGCGAGGTCGTCGCGATACCGGTCTGTTCCGTAGGCGGCGATAACGTGGCTCGCCGCTCCGAAAATATGCCGTGGTACAGCGGACCTAATTTGCTCGATCATCTTGAGCGCATCCCGGCACGCGACACAGCGCCTGCGGGCTCGTTCCGTCTTGCCGTTCAAACCGTGTTGCGTGACGGCGTCGATTTCCGCGGTCTGGCTGGAACGGTAACATCTGGGTGCGTGTGCATCGGTGATCGCGTAACAGATGCGCTTAGCGGACAAAGCGCTCATGTATTGCGGATCGCAACTATGGGCCGCGATCTTGAAAGCGCTGTGCAGGGGCAAGCGGTCGCACTGCAGCTTGACACTGACATCGATGTTGCGCGCGGTGCCGTACTTGGCGTGCCCGGTTCCCTACCAATTGTTGCAACGCACCTTGCAGCACGGCTCGTCTGGCTTTGGGAAATGCCCTTCGACGAGCGTGCAAGTTACCTTTTGCGCACGGCGACCGATCTCGTCCCCATAACCAAGCTTCAAATCAATGCGCTGCTCGACTTGGAAACGCTTGCAACACAGCCGGCTGAGACCTGTGCCCTTAATGAGATCGCGTTTGCAAACATCCTCCTCGGGCGCCCGGTGGCCATCGATGCCTTTGGTGATAACCCGGCAACCGGCAACTTCTTAATCGTCGATGCGGTGACGGGTGCCACGCTCGCAGGCGGCGTTGTTTCAGCAGCAACCGCAGCCGGGGACGCCCCGGCCGCCTCGACCTTCCGTCTCACCCGCGAAATTCTTGAAAACGGGCTTTGCCGCGATTTGAGCGACAGCAAAGCCGACCGGGACGAGTTCCAGCGACGTGCCAGCGAGGCGGCTTTGCTTCTTCGCGCGGCCGGCGTGCCAGTCAAGCTCGAGACATGAGAGCATAGCCAGCCGCTTCCCCGATACCACAATCCGCTATAACAGGAACGTGTAACCTGATTAGGTGCGCACGTTTCAACCTGATCCGGAGCCCAAACTTCTATGGACTTCTTGCTGTCGAACTCATGGCCCGTGATCATAGTCGGCGGATTTACCGTTGGATTTCTCGTCGGTCTCACCGGCGTTGGGGCGGGTTCCTTGATGACGCCCTTCCTCATCTCCGGGATCGGAATATCGCCGGTGCTGGCAGTCGGCACTGATCTTCTGTTTGCATCCATCACCAAAGCCAGCGCGGCGTGGCGGCACCACGTGCTTGGCAACGTCGATTGGGGGATCGTGCGCTGGCTCGCGTTGGGAAGCCTACCAGGAGCACTCGTCATGCTGGCGTGGCTCTACCTTATTGGTCCAGACACGCACGCGATTTCCGAAATCATCCGCAAGGTACTGGCCGGTGCGCTTATCGTCAGCGCGATCGGCATCGCACTGTATCCCTGGCTGAAGCGGTATGCGCGTCATGCTCCCGACGCGAATGAACCTACTGTGGTGCGCAAGGTCCCGACCATGATCCTTGGGCTTATCCTTGGCACTCTCGTTGCTCTGACGTCTGTTGGCGCCGGTGCAATCGGCGTCGTCGCTTTGACCGTCCTTTATCATTCGTTGTCGGTCCGGCGTCTCATCGGCACCGACATAGTTCATGCCATTCCACTTACGTTTCTTGCCGGCATAACACACTTCGGGATGGGCAACGTCGACCTGAAGATCCTCGGCCTTCTCCTGGTCGGCTCCGTGCCGGGCATAGCGCTCGGCTCACGCATCACCGGCCTCGTCCCGGACTGGTTCTTAAGAGTGGTTCTTGCGTTCGTGCTTTGCTGGGCCGCGTACTCACTGATTATCAAAGTATAAGCGCCAAGCCCTAGCTTGCGAGTTTCGCCAGTTCCACGTCAGCGTGGAACTGGTTGCCGGCAATCGTCGCTTTGACGTAGCCCGCGCGAATGACGAAGTCGCCGAAGCGTTCGCCGTCCTTCCGCTCTTTTGCATAACGCACCAGCATCGGCTCCAGAATTGCAAGCATTCGTGCCTCGTCGACGTCTTCGGCATAGAGCTTGTTGAGCCGCGAGCCATCAAAGGCCGCGCCGAGATAAAGGTTGTAGAGGCCGGGGTTGCGCCCAACGAGACCTATCTCTGCAAGATAGGGCCGCGCGCAGCCATTGGGGCAGCCTGTCATACGAATAACGATGTCGTCATCGCGCAGGCCCGCCTTGTCGAGCACATCTTCCAGCGACGTCACGACGCCGGGCAAGAAGCGTTCGCTTTCCGCCAATGCAAGCCCGCATGTCGGCAACGCGACGCAAGCCATACTGTTGCGACGCAGGCCAGAGGATGCAGATGGCGTGATACCGTGCTCCTTGAGGATCGCGTTGATCTTCGGCTTCGCCTTAGCCGTCACATTGGCGATGATAAGGTTTTGGTTGCTCGTCAGCACAAACACACCGGTGTGCATTTCCGCAATCTCGCGGAGCGCGGTGCGCAAGCTATGGCCGGGTATGTCCTTCACACGGCCATTTTCGATAAAAAGTGTCACATGCCACTTCTTGTCGGCACTCTGCTGCCAGCCGATGGTGTCACCTGTTGAGTCAAAGTGAAAATCGCGCAGCTTGCCCAGCTTGTACCCTAGGCGGCGCTCTACCTCCATGCGGAAAGCATTGATGCCGCGATCCTCAATCGTGTACTTGAGCCTTGCGTGTTTGCGATTTTCTCGATCGCCCCAGTCGCGCTGAACGGTCACCACACTCTCGGCTACTTTGACGGCCTGTTCCGGTTTGCAGAAGCCAAGGAAATCAGCGGTGCGCGGATAGGTGTCGGGTTCGCCGTGGGTCATGCCCATTCCGCCGCCAACGGTAACATTGTAGCCGGCGACTTTTCCCTTCTCGACAATGGCGATGTAGCCAAGGTCATGGGCGAATATGTCGACGTCGTTCGACGGCGGGACGGCAATAACCGTCTTGAACTTTCGCGGCAGGTAATTCTGGCCGTAAATCGGCTCGTCTTCTTCTTCCGCCGCCTTAGACTTGTCCTCGACCCGTTCACCATCGAGCCAAATTTCATGATAGGCACGGGTGTGCGGCAACAAATGCTCGCTGATATTCACGGCCAGCTCATGAGCTGCGGCGTGCGTCTTCGATAGATAAGGGTTCGCCGCTGCCATTACGTTGCGATTGACGTCACCACAGGCGGCCAGCGTATCGAGCAGAGATTCGTTGATCGCCTGCATGGTGCGCTTCATGTTCGACTTTATGACACCGTGGAACTGGAACGCTTGACGCGTGGTCAGCCGCAGCGTGCCGTTGGCATAGGTGCCCGCGATGGCGTCTAGCGCGAGCCACTGCTCCGGCGTTGTCACACCAGCTGGAACGCGAACGCGGATCATGAAACTGAATGCCTTCTCCAGCTTCTTCTTGGCGCGCTCTGGCCGCAGGTCGCGGTCGTCCTGCAGATAGGTGCCGTGGAATTTTGTCAGCTGAGAATCGTCTTCGGAGATGGCGCCCGTGGCGACATCGGCAAGCCCCTCTGCGATGGTACCGCGCAGGAAGCGGCTCTTCTCCTTAATGAGTTCGTTCCTTGAGCGCTTGTCGTCGGTCATGGCATCACAAACCTTCCAGAGGGCGGGGCCCTCCGCTTAATATAGGTCGCGCTGATAACGCCCGGCCTTTGTTAGCTCCTTGAGCTTGGCGCGCCCGGCCTCGTCATCACCTTGCGCCGCATCGGCTAAAATTCGGCCAAGCATAACGTCAACGTCGCGTCCCATGCCCTTTTCGTCTCCACACACATAGATATGAGCGCCATCCTCAACCCATTTCAGGACCTCTGCACGCTGCCCCCAAAGCCGGTGTTGCACGTAGATCTTCTCCGGCTGGTCGCGCGAGAAGGCAACATCAATGCGGTTCAACGCGCCGCTATCTAAATATTCCTGCCACTCAAGCTGGTAGAGGAAATCGAACGTGTAGTTTCGCTCACCAAACACGAGCCAATTCTTGCCGGTGGCGCCATGCTCGGCCCGCTCCTCCACAAAGGCGCGATAAGGCGCAACACCCGTGCCGGCACCGATCATGATGATCGGCCGCGCGGGATCGTCTGGCAGACGGAAGTGACGATTAGGCTTGACGTAAATGCGCGCCATGTCGCCCATCTTCCGGCGGTCGGCGAGATAGGTGGACGCAACGCCCTTGCGAGTCTTGCCGTGAGAATCCCAGCGCACAGCCCCCACCAGCAAATGTGCTTCACCAGGATGAGCCGCAGGGCTCGAAGCAACCGAGTAGAGTCGACCTGGGAGCGGCCGCAGCAGACCGTACAGCTGTTCAGACGTTAGCGTCTCAGGATAGGTCTCAAACAGGTCGATGAGCTGGCGGTCGGCAGCAAATTCGCCGAACGTCTTTTGATCGGCGATGCGCGCGACATCCGTACGGCCTGTCAGCTTCGCATAGGCCTCAACCAGTGGCCGTGACAGCGTTGTTATGTCGTAGCTGTCCCGCAACTTCTGCACCACGCTGCCATCAGCGCCGAGCCCCACCGTCTCGGCAAGCTCAAGTGCTAGGTTGGGATCGTTCTCGGGCAGAATGCCAATCGCGTCGCCAGGCGCATAAACGAACCCGGGCGCATCAGCCATAAGTTCCACATGCCAGGTCTCGCGCGTGGAGCCCGTTCCATTGAGATCTACAAGCGCTGCGATTTCCGCCTCAAGCGGATTTTCCGGGGTGAATAGCGGCTCATCGTCGTCGGCTACGTAGCCAGGCGCCTTGAAGTCGACGTGCACGACAGTCGCGGTGTCGGCAGAGTCAGCGGGTGGTGCCAACTTGGCAAGTGTACCTTGCGTCCATTCTGCGGCCTGCTTGGCGTAATCCAGATCGAGATCGACGCGATCGGCAACTCGCTTTCCACCTAGCGCCTCCAAGCGCGCATCAATCGCCTTACCCGTGGCGCAGAATTGGGCGTAAGCCGTATCGCCCAAGGCCAACACCGCAAAGCGCACGTCCTCAAGTTGCGGCGCGTCATCACCCATCAAGGATTCATAGAAGTCGACCGCCCGGCTTGGCGGATCGCCCTCACCCCACGTCGAGGCAAACACAATCAGGTTCTTTGCTTTACTAAGAATGCTGACGTCCGTATCGGCCATGTCGATGACGCGGGCGTCGAGCCCGTTCTTTTGCGCCAGCTTCTTCGTCTTCAAGGCAAGTGCTTCGGCGTTGCCGCTTTCGCTCGCATAGAGGACCGTAAGGGGCACACGCGGCTTGGCAGCGGCCGCCTGCTGGGGCTGTTCGCCCTGCGCGGCCTCAAACCCGGCAAAGAACCCAGCCAGCCAACTGCGTTGTAGCGGCGTGGTGCGCGCCACAACGGAATTAAGCACCTCGATGTCCTCCGGCGAGAACGGTGCTGTTTTGGGAAGAAATGGTTTGGCGGTCACAAGAACCCCCTCCTTAACATCGTCCCTCTCCCATGGGCCCGTAATTTGGTCCAAACATTGGATCTTCGGCTCAGCATCTTATCCTTACGTTACTACCCCTGCGTAACCGGCGCAGATTCCGCGCTGCTCGCAACGCGATCGTCTGCGGGACACGGTTCATAAACTTCAAGCTTGTCAGGACGGCTTAATCCCGCTTCTGCCCAATCGAGACCAACAAATATGATCGCGGGTCCCTTTATGCCCTTGGCGGCGATGGCAGCGGGTAGCTCCGACAACTGAGCAACGACGGCCCGCTCGCCGGCAAGCGTCCCATTCTCGACGATGACGACCGGCGTCTCCGGTCTGGCTCCCGCAGCTAACAGCTCATCGCAGAAACGCGGTGCGCTTCTGACGCCCATATAGATAGCGAATGCTTGACCGTCTTTAGCCAAAGCGGCCCAGTCGAGATCGAATGCACCATCGGCTGAAGCGCCGGTTACTACAGCAAACTGGCGCACTTTCCGGCGCAGCGTCAGCGGCAAGCCCACACTTGCGGCGCAAGCGTGCGCGGCCGTGATTCCAGGGATCACTTCGACGGGAACTCCAGCCGCGCGTACTGCGGCTGCCTCCTCTGCCGCGCGCCCGAAGATGAAGGCATCACCACCCTTGAGCCGCGCAACGCGCTGACCCTTCAACGCCTCCCGCACAAGAATACGATTGATATCGTCCTGTATTGCCGAGGGGCCGTCGGGCTCCTTTCCAGCATCAATCCGCACTGCGTCGCGGCGCGCATACTCAAGAATGGCTGGGTTGACGAGCCGATCAACGACCAGCACGTCGGCCTCTTGCAACCGTTGCTGAGCCTTAAGGGTCAGCAAATCGGGATCCCCCGGCCCGCAGCCAATCAGCGCCACACTTCCGGGCAGATCGCTTTGAGACCGCGCAGCATACAGCTCCTGGTCAAACTCGAGGTTAGCGCCTTCATTATCGCCAGCCAATACCGCCGAGCGCCACGGCCCCTGAAGCAGCCGCTCCCAGATGCGACGCCGGGCGACGGGATCGCTTAGCGCCTCTTGAATGCGGCGTCTCAGCGTCATCGCCCGTGCTGCGACGCTCCCGAAATTTGCTGGCAACCAAGCTTCAATTTTCGACTTGATCTCGCGAGCGAGTATCGGCGCGGAACCTTCAGTACCAATCGCAACCACTACCGGGTCGCGATCGACGATAGCCGGCATGATGAACGTGCTCTGACCTGGCCCATCAACCACGTTATGTAAAATGCCGCGCGCCTTGGCGGCTGCGGCAACCGCGGCATCGACATCTGCATCGTCCTGGGCGGCAAAAACCATGATGACATCGGCGAGATCGGACGGCCTGAACCGATGCTGCTCCAGGGCCACGGCGTGTTCGCGTGCTAGCGCCACGATATCATCGCCAATCTCCTCCGCGACGACGCGCAGGCGGGCGCTCGTTTTGGTAAGCAACCGCAACTTCTGGAGCGCCTTCTCGCCACCGCCAACGATCAGAACCTCACGACCGTCGAGACCGAGATAGACCGGGAAATATCTCAAGAGGCAGGCCTTTCAATTCATGCGAGCAAGTGACAACGAAAAGGGCTCGCACCAGTCGGACACGCGCAGCCGACGATCTCCCTTTGTTTACCGCGCCGTTCTTATAAGACGGAGAAGTAGATTTTTCTATTACCACTTGCACAAAGCGCGAAAATAAGCATTGAATTTCTAATTTTCGCTTTGCAGGGGTATTCCATACTCATTAATCTTGCGTTGCCCCGCCCCGCCCGCTTGGCTCGAGGTAAACAAAGTCTGGTGCCATTTGGCCCGCGGATGCCTCAACCAACCATAGGTCCGTGATGCAATTCGCTTCGCACCTGACTGCATACTCGCATCGCCTCAACTACTTCGAGAGCTGATTTACTGTTATCGAATGGTTTTGATGCCGAGCGTTTAAGATTTGTCAGACAGATCATTTTAAGGGCAGTGAAGTGCGCGCAGCACGCTGAAAACTAACGACCGCAATAACGAGTGAAACACGCTTTTGTGAGCCGGTTTGACTTGCCGCTTCCGCAAGTTTTGTGGTGTATAGCAGTCGCGGCGGTCCGGACTTGTCCTGATCCGCCGACTGGTAAGGCACTAAACACAAAAAAGTGTCCGGTCCAGTGGGTGGACCCTCGGCGGGGTCATCCATAAATGGAAGGCAGCTTGCCGATCTTAGGAGGATAGCTATGAAAGTTTGGACAAAGCCCGCAGTTCGTGAGCAGGAAGTTGGTCTTGAGGTTACTTCTTACCTCCCGGCAGAGATCGACATCATCTAACGACTGTCGATTAGCTCACTAACCTTGTGAGTTTCTTGCAGCGGCGGTCGAAATCTCGACCGCCGTTGTTGTTTCCGGCGTCGGCGCGCCGCCCAACCTCGACAAATCAATGATTATCAAGGTCTTGGGGTCTGCCGCAGGCGGCGGCTTCCCGCAATGGAACTGCAACTGCCGCAACTGCGTCTCCGTCCGAGCCGGAACTCCCGGTTTTAAGGCGCGTACGCAGTCTTCGCTCGCTATCAGTCGTGACAGCGAGAACTGGGCCCTTCTCAACGCATCGCCCGATCTACGTCAGCAGCTCAACCAAACACCTGAGCTGTGGGCCAACCCTAAGCACGGCCACCGCCATAGCCCCATCAAAGCCGCCGTGCTGACCAATGGCGACGTCGACCACATCATCGGGCTCATCAACCTCCGCGAGGCTCAACCCTTTACCCTCTACGGCACCGATCGGGTACTCGCCACTATCAATGCCAACTCGGTGTTTCAGGTATTGGCTGAGCCGCTGGTGCCACGCATAACGCTCCCCCTCAATCAGCCAGTGCCACTCAAGGGCGCTGACGTCGACCTTGGGCTAACGGTGGAAGCGTTCCCGGTCCCGGGTAAGGTTGCACTCTATTTGGAGGACGCATCCGCTGGCGACGACTTCGGGACCGAGGAAGGCGACACGATCGGTCTCAAGGTTACCGACCCGGCGGCGCAGAAGAGCGTTTTTTATATTCCAGGATGCGCCGCCATCGACGAGCCGCTGGCAGCTCGTCTCAAGGGGGCTCCCATCGTTTTCTTCGATGGCACCCTCTTCACCGACGATGAGATGCTTCAACAGGGCCTGATGCCCAAAACCGGCACCCGCATGGGGCACATCAACATGTCAGGACCTGAGGGATCGATCGCCGCCTTCTCGAAACTGGGGGTCGGAAGGCTCATATATGTTCACATAAACAACTCGAACCCAGCGCTCGACGAGAATTCATCGGCACGCAAGTCGATTGAGGGAGCCGGGTGGGAGGTTGGATTCGACGGATTGGAGGTACGCCTATGACTGAGCCAGTAAGCCTGGAGCGCGTCAGCACCGAGCGAAAGACCGAAGAGCCAATGAGCGTTGCGGACTTCGAAGCAGCGATCCGCGCTGTCGGGGCCGAACGCTACCACGACAAGCACCCTTTCCATCACATGCTGCATGGGGGCAAGCTCAATAAGTCCCAGGTTCAGGCCTGGGCCCTCAACCGCTACTGCTACCAGTCAGCCGTCCCGCGCAAGGACGCCGCCCTCATCAGCCGCCTGCACGACCGTGAGTTGCGGCGTGAATGGCTGCACCGCGTGCACGATCATGACGGTCTGCCGCCTGAGGAGCCCGGCGGCATTGAGCGTTGGCTTGTGCTCACCGACGGCCTCGGCCTCGATCGCAACTATGTTGTCTCCATGCGTGGCGCACTGCCCGCGACTCGCTTTGCAGTTGAATCCTACGTGACGTTCGTACGTGAGCAGCCCATCACTGTTGCCATTGCCTCTTCTCTGACAGAGCTATTTGCCCCGAAGATCCATAAGGAGCGCATCGCGGGCATGCTTGAGAACTACGACTTCATCGACGACAAGGTGATGGCCTACTTTAAGCGCCGGTTGCAGCAAGCACCGCGCGACGCGAATTTCGCCCTCAACTATGTCTTGGAGAACGCCAAATCGCGGGAAGAGCAGGAAGCATGCGTGGACGCCGTACGCTTCAAGTGTAATGTTCTTTGGGTGCAGCTCGACGCGTTGCAGCACGCCTACGTGGAAGGCAACATTCCACCAGGCGCTTTTCGACCGGAGGCATAGGATGGCAGAGGGTGCTCAGCGGGTTCGCGGTATCGTTGCAAGTGAGACCCGACCTGTCGTTCCGGCCCATATCAAGTTGCGTCACGACCCGGGCCGCGGGCGCTGGATCATCCTTGCACCGGAGCGGTTGTTTGATCCTGACGAAATAGCTGTCGAGGTTTTGAAGCTTTGTGATGGCCAGCGCACGGTCGCAGACATCGCCGAACACTTGGCCAAGGAGTACAATGCACCCGTCGCCGATATCAAAGCGGACATCATCGAAATGCTCCAAGACCTCGCGGATAAGGGAGTGGTGAAGGTATGAATGAACACAGCCCCGCGCACGTCAAGGAAACGGCGATGCCCTTGGGCGCCCGCCAGCCTGGCGAGGAGGAGAAGGAAAGCACTGAAATGGCCGATGAGGCATGTGCACGCGCACCGATTGGCCTCTTGGCTGAGCTGACCCATCGCTGCCCCCTTCAGTGCCCTTATTGCTCAAACCCGGTGGAGCTTGAGCGCGTCAACACCGAGTTGACGACGCAAGAGTGGCAAGACGTAATGCGCCAGGCCGCAGCTCTTGGAGTTTTGCAAATTCACCTGTCTGGTGGCGAACCAACTGCGCGGCGCGACCTCGTCGAGATCGTCAAAACCGCTTCTGAATGCGGGCTTTATACGAACCTCATCACCGCCGCTGTGCTGCTAAAGCGCGAACAACTTGTGCAGTTGAAGGAAGCGGGTCTGGACCACGTGCAGATTTCTATCCAGGACACTGACGCGCGACCTGAGAACGCCGATCGCGTCGGAGGCTACAAGGGCGGCAGTGCTAAAAAGAAAGTAGTTGCAGGTTGGGTCCGAGAGCTTGGCCTTCCGCTTACCATCAATGCACCGATCCATCGCCACAACGTCGATAACGTAGACGGTATCATCAAATATGCAGTTGAACTTGGCGCCGACCGCGTGGAGATCGCTCACGTCCAATATTATGCCTGGGCCTTAATGAACCGGGCCTCTCTGATGCCAACACGTGAGCAATTCAACGAGGCGGCCAAAATCGTGGAAAAGGCCCGCGAGGATCTCAAAGGCATCATCGTCATCGACGCCGTCGTGCCCGATTACTACGCAAAATATCCCAAGCCCTGCATGGGCGGCTGGGGACGCGGCATCATAAATGTAACGCCGTCCGGGCGCATCCTTCCCTGCCACGCGGCGGAATCCATCACCCATTTAGAGTTCGACAACATCAAGGATAAGCCGCTAGCAGAGATCTGGCTCAACGGCGATGCGTTCCAAAAATATCGCGGAACGGATTGGATGAAGGAGCCCTGTCGCTCCTGCCCGCGCCGTGAGATCGACTTTGGCGGCTGCCGTTGTCAGGCATTTGCGTTGACGGGCGACGCGGCTAATACGGACCCGGCCTGCTCCCTGTCTCCACTGCATGAGCGGTGGGCAAAAGTGGCAGAAGTCGAATCACACGAGGCCGCGCCTGAGTTTGTCTATCGCCGCCCCGGTGGCGCCTCGCGCAAACCGGGAACGCAAAAAACGCCGGCAACCAGCGACGTTTGACCCTAAAGACTGAACGCTTAACCCTTTGAAGCCCCTCATGTACACATGTGGGGTGCGGCAACATGTTCAGCCCAAATTCAGAAAAGTCTTGTCACAATCCCACTTACCATAAGATGATCACGCGTCCGCGATGGACGGGTGGTCAGATGAATGAAATAGGGAAGGAAATCGGGATGCTCAGGTGGGTTGTTGCAGCTTGCATAATGGTCGCTTTGCCGGGGATTGCTTCGGCGCAGGACCCGGACGCCGGTAAGGGTATCTTCAAGAAGTGCGCGCCCTGCCATTCAATTGGTCCAGGAGCGAAGAACAAGGTTGGTCCTGAGCTTAATGGGCTGAGTGGCCGCGCCGCAGGAGCCGTTGAAGGCTTCAAATATTCTGACGCGATGAAGAATTCTGGCATCACTTGGGACAAGGCAACCTTCATTGAATACGTTACCAGTCCAAAGAAGAAGATCCCTGGCAACAAGATGATTTTCCCAGGCATCAAGGATGAGATTGATCGCGAGGACCTATTCGCATACATCGAACAGTTCGATGCCGAGGGCAACACGAAGTAGCCAGCCTCGAAATCTCATTCCAGATTCAAAATTTGCGCCGCGGAGTTCATGCTTCGCGGCGCTTGTTCGTTTAGGTCACCTCAGCGCCTTTACGCCTGAGAGATCTATAGCCGCGTGGAGTGTGCGAACGCTTCGCCCGCAAATCACCAAATCTGGCGCGATGTCCATGAGAGGGGCCAGAACGAACGCGCGCTCAGCAATGTGCGGGTGGGGCAGAACGAAGTCGGGCTCTTGTATAGTATGATCGCCGAAGACGAGCAGATCGAGATCGATGAGCCTGGGGCCCCACTTTTCGGTTTGCGCGCGCCCCATGTGCCGTTCGATTTCTTGGCAGCGCACTAAGAGAGCACGTGGCGATAGCTTGGTCGCCACCGAAATGCAGGCATTAACGAACTTGTCCTGATCGGTCTTGCCCCACGGTTCCGTTGCAAAGTTGCGCGAACGGCGCACAAGGCGCACGTCACCACGTTCGCCCAATAGCCTGATCGCTGTGTCGATGTTGCCGGCCTTGTCGCCGAGGTTAGAGCCCAGTGCAATAATACTATCAAATGCCTCGGTGCTTTCTTTCGCGGTCCCAACCATTTTTATTCGTTCGTTTTGCCCACCCCTATTTCGAGTGGGCACGCCGCATTAACCCAGTCACACTTCCCGCAAGGACAAAGGCACGGGCCACACAAACCAGGACATATTCCAGTTCGAATCCAACCGGTATCAGTCATACTTCACGTAGGCGAAGCGCATATCGCTTACCGGCGTACCTTCCAGCCCGCCGCCTTCCGTGCCCGGCTGCCACTGGATAACCTCCTCGATCTTTTTTGCCAGCTCCAGGTCCTTTGACGTGATCCCTTTGGCCGTATGTGTCATGAGACGCACTTCGACCCAAGCATAGGAGGCTGTAATGTCGGGATGGTGCCAGGCGGCCTCAGCAAGGTGGCCCACAGTGCCGATCACCATGACCGTACCCTTCCAGCTGTTGGTCTTGTATGTTCTGCGGATCCAGCCGTTCTCTAGATGCCATTTTGGCAGGTTCTGCTGGAGCCACGCTGTCACCTCGGCATCCGGCATGGGTTTTTCGCGCTCCGCCGCCATATTGCTCACTCCTCATGTTTTGTGGACATTCACTCCCATAGGGTCAACGTAATGCCTCTGGCCGACGCAACGCAAACCCCATCCGCCGGGGCCCAAGGCTCCCCGCAGATGCGCGCGCGAGCAACGGAGGGCGCGGTGCGCGTGGTTGCACCGGCGCGGCTGCACCTGGGCTTTCTTGATCTCAACGGCGGGCTTGGCCGGCGCTTCGGCAGTATCGGTCTTGCGATCGATCAGCCGCGCACGGAGCTAACCCTCGCCCGGAGCCCGAGATCGAGCGCTGACGGCCCAGACAGCAAAAGGGCTCTGGCGGCACTTGAGCGTTTTGTGGCAGCCCTCTCGCTTGATACGTCCTACCGGATCGATATTCGAAGTGCTATCCCGCCTCATTCCGGTCTCGGCTCGGGCACCCAGCTCGCCCTTGCCGTTGGTTCTGCACTCGCCGCGCTGGAAGGGTTCGACCACAGCCCGACCGCCCTTGGTGAAATCGTAGATCGCGGCGCGCGCTCGGCCATCGGCATGGCTTCGTTCAAGGACGGCGGATTTATCGTTGATGGGGGACGAGGCCCCGAAGCTAAGCCGCCACCCATTCTGATGCGCGCGACCTTTCCCGATGCGTGGCGCATACTACTGATACTCGACAGACGCACAGCTGGCGTGCACGGCGAAGCGGAGACGGAAGCATTTGCCACACTGCCTCCCCTGTCGGACGTGGAGGCTGCGCATGTCTGTCGGCTTGTCCTTATGCAGTTGGCGCCAGCATTGATCGAGAGCGACATCGCCATTTTCGGCGGCGCCGTCAGCGAAATACAATCGATCGTTGGAGGCCATTTTGCCGCCGCTCAGGGTGGGTCTTGGACCAGCGCGGCAGTCGGACGCATTGCCGAGGCGCTCAAAATGGCCGGTGCATATGGTATCGGCCAGAGTTCGTGGGGCCCGACTGGATTTGCATTCGCCCCCACTCAGGAAATTGCCGATCGCCTCTATGAATCTGTGATCGAAGACGCTAGAGCCGAGGGCCTTGAGATCTTGATTGGGCGCGGCCGCAACAGGGGCGCTTCTATCGAGCGGATAATGAAAACACAATCCGAAATGTATGAGGGAGGAGAAACATGAGCGACGCGACCCCTATTTTGCATATGTTGTCGCCGCAAAAACACATAAGCCCCTTTGACGTGAATATGGCCGCGGACGCCGGATACAAGGTGATTGTCCCCTATATCAACGTCACCCTTGAGGAAGTGACCGCTCTCACTCAAGACGCTATCTTTTCGCGCCCACCCAACGACGGTGCGCGCACGGGCATCTTCATTGGCGGGAAGGATGCGATCCTGTCGCTCGACATGATGGACGCCGCCAAGAAGGCGCTGGTGCCGCCCTTCGGCCTTTCAACCTTTGCCGACCCTGCTGGATCCTTCACAACAGCCGCTGCCATGGTCGCGTGCGTAGAACGCGTGCTGCGTCTCAAATTCGGGCGGACTTGGAAGGACACGCGCGTCGCAGTATTCGGCGCGACGGGCGTCGTAGGCTTTGCCTCCTCCATTATCGCCGCACTTGAAGGCGCCAAGGTTAAGCTCGTCGCCCACCGCGGCGTGGAGCGTGTCGTCAAGTCGGCTGCCGTCTCTAAGGAGCGCTTCGGGGTCGATCTGGAGCCGGCTCCCGGAGAGACGCCCGAACAGAAGACAGCCATCATTTCCGACGCGCAGGTGATTTTCGCTGCAGCGGCCGCAGGAGTTCGCGTCATCAGCGCGGAAGATAAGGTGCAAGCCAAGGACTTGCTTGTCATCGCCGACGTCAATGCCGTACCACCGCCAGGCGTTGAAGGCATGGAGCTGTTCATGGACGGCGCGCCGCTTCCCGGCACTGATGCCCTTGGCGTCGGCCCGCTTGCTATTGGCGACATCAAGTACAAAACGGAATCAGGTCTGTTCAAACGCATGATTGAATCGCCAGAACCCGGTCATTTTGACTTCCGCGATGCCTTTCAGTTGGCGCGGACGTACACGACTTGACCGGCAAGTCCGTTCTGATTGCTGCACTGTCCGGGCGGCCACTCGCCGCTGCCGCCCGGCGCGCAGGACTTGTTCCTCTCGTCGTCGACGCATTCGGTGATGATGACACACGCGCGTACGCGGGTGCCCAGCATTGTATTGAGAGCGCAACCCGGACGGGCTTTCGTCAACGGCCGCTGCTTGCGGTATTAGAGGGACTCCAACGCGAAGCAGCGCAACCTGTTATTGGTCTTGTGCTTGGCTCCGGGTTCGAGCATGCACCTGAACTTGTCTCCGAGCTCGCAGAGCGTTATCCGCTCATTGGTAATGGCGCAGAAGCCATTGCGCGTTCTAATGATCCTGCAACGTTTTTCCCCCTTCTTGAGAAACTTGGGATACCGCATCCGGAAACGTGCTTGGGGGCACCGCACGACACGGCCGGCTGGCTTTGCAAGCGCACAGGCGGCAGCGGAGGTGCTCACATTACGCGTTGCACGCGCAAAACAACCGCACGCCGGGGCCGCTACTTCCAGCGCCACATCGAAGGGGCCGCGCTCTCTGTGCTCGCTATCGCGGAACACGGCCGTGTCCACGTTGCGGGCCTCAGCCGCCAGTGGTGCACCGATACCGAGCCGAAACCGTTCCGGTATGGCGGCGCAGCCGGCCCTTTCAGTCCGGGCGGAAACATTGACGCTGGAATGTACGCAGCCGTCGAGGCCGTTTCGCGTGCGCTTGGGCTCGTTGGACTTGTCTCGTTCGACTTTATACTCGCGGACGGCGTAACGTATTTATTGGATGTCAATCCGCGTCCCAGCGCCACACTGGATATTTTCGATGACGCTAGTGGCGCGCTCTTTCTCGCCCATATCGCGGCTTGCGCGGGCGAAAACGCAGCGCTTCCAGCCGCGCCAGTGGCCGGCGCCCGTGCCGCCGCTATCCTCTATGCCGATCAAGGTCCGCTTACGATTAACAGGCTTTCGTGGCCCAGTTGGGTCGCCGACCGGCCGCGGCCAGGCACGCGCATCCCTAGTGCCCGGCCAATCGCCACCGCTTTTGGTGCCGGCCCCACGGCCGCAGAAGCAGAGCTAAAATGCCGTCAGCGCTTGGACGAGCTAGCGCACATGCTATATGGACGAGCGCGAGACAGGGAGCGTATCAATGCAAAAGTATGTCGGACCCGGTCCGAGCGTTTCAGCGCGAGCGGCCAATCTCGTTGAAGCCGTCGTGGCAAATGCTGGCGCACTGCGTTGCGTCGTCAGTACCGGAGCGGCAGGCGAACGTCTGATCGATCTTGGCGCGGCGACGCCAGGAGGCCTGGAGGCGGGGCGCCAGCTTGCTGAAATTTGCATGGGCGGGCTCGGTGTCGTCACCATCAATACCGCTTCAGGCCTTGCGCGCTGGCCATTGGGCGTGACCGTCCATACCTCCGATCCGGTCATCTCGTGTTTGGGCAGCCAATACGGCGGCTGGACTATGAGCGACGATGAATCGGGGTTCTTTGCCCTTGGATCCGGACCAGCCCGAGCTTTGTCGCGCAAGGAGGAGCTCTTTAAGGAACTTGGCTACGCTGACCATTACAACAAGGCGTCGCTCGTTATAGAAGGCGACAAGCCGCCCCCGCCGGCATTGGTGAAACGAATTGCTGGCGACTGCGGCGTTGCCGTCGGCGATCTCACAATCCTCTATGCGCCCACCGGCAGCCTTGCCGGCACCGTGCAGGTCGTCGCCCGCGTGTTGGAGGTGGCGCTGCACAAAGCTCATGAACTCCACTTCCCCCTCGAGAACATTGTCGATGGTGTCGGCACCGCGCCGCTTTCGCCACCAGTCCCCGACTTCGTGAAAGCGATGGGGCGCACTAACGACGCGATCATTTACGGTGGTCAGGTACAGCTCTACGTCCAGGGCAGCGACGAAGCCGCGCAAAAGCTCGCTGAGGACTTGCCCAGCCGCGGCAGCTCCGCTTACGGCAAGCCCTTCGCTGAGATTTTCGCCGCCGTCGATGGCGACTTTTATAAGATCGATCCCATGCTCTTCAGTCCCGCCCAGGTGACCGTCTCCAATCTCGACACCGGGTCTTCATTCCACGCTGGCGAACTTGCTCCAGAAATCGTCGATGCAAGCTTCCGCTGAGGCCTTCCAGGGCCACAGACCGCACATAGCGCTCTTCCTCGAAGAGGAGAGCGGCAGCTGGCACGTGCGCCGCCTCGCCGAAGCCATGCGCCGGCGCGGCGCGTTTGTCGTGGTTACCTCTTTGCCTCGTTGTGCCTTCGACACTGAAGCGCCAAGCGGAATAGATATTCCGGGCTTTAACGGCGAGCTGCCGGATGGCGTGTTCGTGCGCGCGATCTCGGCCGGCACGTTAGAGCAAATTACGTTCCGGCTCGGCATCTTGCATGCCTTGCGCGAAAGTGGTGTGCGCGTTTGGAATGACGCCCGTGCCATTGAACGCTGCGTCGACAAATCAATGACGACGTTTCTGTTGCACAAGGCTGGCATCGCGACGCCAAGCACGCGCACCGTGGAAGGTGCCGCCCCGGCGAGCGCCCATGTGTCGCAAGCCCGCCGTTCACTTATTTTCAAGCCGCTGTTCGGCTCACAGGGCAAAGGGCTCGTCCGCATTGAAGGTCCTGAGGACCTGCCGGATGCTGAGACCGCGGACAATATGTACTACCTGCAGGACTTCGTGCCGCCGGCCGGCGCAATGTTTGAGGACTGGCGCGTCGTCGTCACCAAGAACCGGGTGGTCGCGGCAATGGCCCGTAAGGCCGGCAAGTGGATCACCAACGTGTTTCAGGGCGGTGGGCCGATGCCCCATGAGCCAAGCACAGAGATGCAGCAGCTTGCGCGTGCGGCCCTTACCGCCGTTGGGGCGGATTATGCGGGTATAGATCTCATTCGCACGGCCGATGGCCGCCTACTGGTGCTCGAGGTCAACAGCAATCCCTCCTGGAAAGGACTGCAACGCGTCGCCGACATCGACATTGCGGATGCCGTGGTTGAGGATTTCTTGTTCGCTGTGCGCGAACACCTCGGGCTGCGAACATGTCCGGCTTGACGCAAAATGAAGTAGGCGCCCTTTTTATCGCCGCCTGTCGCGCCGAGCTTGAAGCGCTCAAACCCGGCAACGTGCACGTCCATTCGGCCGGTCACGGCATGGAGGCAGAGCAGTTCGCTGCAAGCGCCAGGGCCGCAGCTCCCTGGATCGCGAATGCATCCATGGCAGTTGGAGAACGCATCTATCGCGCGGTTGAAGCCTCGCTTGCCGCTGCGGAGTGCAACACAAACCTGGGCATTCTGCTACTTGCGGGACCTTTGGCGGCCGCGGCTGAAAAGGACAAGCCCGCTGGGCTTCGCGACCGGCTTAAGGACGTTCTCGCCGCTACCGACGACGCGGACGCCGCCTGCGTATTTGACGCCATCCGGCTTGCCAGTCCTGGCGGGCTGGGATCTGTTCCGGACCAAGATGTAGCCTCAGCGCCGACGGTTGGATTGCGCAAGGCCATGTCGCTGGCCGCTGAGCGGGATCGTATCGCCCAGGCTTACGTTAACGACTTTGCAGAGGTATTCGAATTCGGGCTGCCGAAGTTTGAGCTTATATGCCGTCAGGCTGCTGATCGATCGTTCGCAGTCACGACGCTCCATATGGCCTATCTCTCCGCGTTCGCCGATAGCCATATCGCGCGCAAGTTCGGGGGCTCCATTGCAGAGGAAGTTCGCGCGGCGGCTCTTGGTCTCAAGTCGCATTGGCAACCGGTTGTGCGCGCGGATGCGCTCGGAGATCTCGAGCGTTTCGACGCAGAACTGAAAGCTCGTCAATTAAATCCCGGCACCACAGCCGACTTTGTGGTCACCACGCTTTTTGCCGCGGACATCTGCGACCGATTGAGTCCGCCAAAACGCCTCTAACCCCTTGTCGAAAGAGGGTTCCTGGCGTTAATAAGAGGCGGTGCTCAGGCGCACCGCTATCCGGGCAACCGGTTCGGGGACGAGTTGTCGCCGATCGCAGCAAACAGGGATAGCTAGAGATCGAGCAGAATCGGCTGAACCTGGCTACGGCGGGGTTGTGTTGGTGCTCGTGGTGTTTTTAGCTATGGGAGGAAACCCCGAAATGGCCAAGGTCAATAAAGTAATGGTCGGCGAGTCGCTCGTCGGCGACGGCAATGAAGTAGCGCACGTTGATCTTATGATGGGTCCGCGCGGCAGCGCTGCCGAGACGGCATTCTGCAACGCGCTCACCAACAACAAGGACGGCTTTACCACGCTGCTCGCCGTCCTCGCACCGAACCTCCCCTGTAAGCCGAACACAATCCTTTACAACAAGGTCACCATCAAGGATGCCCGTCAGGCGGTTCAGATGTTTGGCCCGGCTCAGTATGCCGTTGCTAAGGCGGTACAGGACTCGGTTGCTGAAGGCGTGATCCCGGCTTCCGAAGCAGATGACATATACATCACCTGTGGCGTGTTCATTCACTGGGAAGCAGCCGACGACGCAAAGATCCAGGACTACAACTATAAAGCCGTCAAGGAATCTATTGCGCGCGCCATCGAAGGCAAGCCGACGGCCGCCGAGGCCACCGCACAGCGCAACTCAGCGCAGCATCCGTTCAGTGCGAAGACTTGAAGCGGAAACCGTCCACAGCAGGATGATGCCCCTCCGATGAAGGGGGGTCTGCTGCAGCGATTGGGTAAACTGCTTTCAGGCCGATGGAAGGGATAGAGCCGGCAACTCAATCTGCTCAAGCCTTCCGCGCAAGCGAGAAGACATTAACGGCCGGCGATCCTTTCCAGATCGCCGGCCGTAATCTTTCCAGTATGCAAAGCAGTCGCCACAAGCGCGCCGGACGCACCCGCAGCGCGCAATGTCTCGATATCGGAAGGCCCACGGACACCACCGGCGGCGTAAACGCGCCGGGTATCTGCGTGCGCAACAATGCTTGCAATGCGGTCCAGGTCGGGGCCCTTCTCGCTGCCCACACGCGCAAGGGACATTACGATGACGCGGTCCGGCCAGTATTGCGAATTCTCCAACACCGAAGGCGGTCCCACAAGGCGGTCGCCCTCGAAGTCGAGCGAGAGAACGCAGCGTTCCATGGGCATGCCTTGCAGCGCTGTAGCTCTCAGCTCGTTGAGACCCTCTGTACCGATGACGATCGTCGTATTGGGTTCGGCGGCCGTACGTGATGCGAAATCACACGCAGTAGCCCCATCATCTATCCATACTTCGATGCCCGGAAGCGCTTCGGACAGCCTCTTTGGTAAGTCCTCATTGCGCCCGCGCCCTTCAATACCGTCAAGGTCCGCGACGTAAAGCAATGCAAACGGGTAAAGTGTTCTTAGGCCCAACGCGACGGCAACGGGATCGTTGTCTTCTGCAAGCGGTGTTGTTAGCGGTTGGTAATCTGCGCGCCGGCCACCCGTCGCACGTACGGCGATCCCATGTTGCACATCGATTACGGGAATGACATCCATCAGCTTGCCTCCGCGCCCGCCTCGTGTATCACGGCCCGGCGCAGCACGCGATCAAGTTGGGCGCAGCCAAATCTGGAGATCCCACAATGGCCGTCACGGCCGGATATGACGTTGGCGGAGCCCACCTCAAGGTGGCGCTGGCCGAAGCCGGCCGCACCATTGCCGTCAAACAGATCCCCTGCCCGCTTTGGCAAGGTCTTGACCGGCTCGATGCGGCATTTGCCGAAGCTGCTCCCCTGACAGCGCGCGCTGAACGCTTTGCCGCGACCATGACCGGTGAAATGTGTGAGCTGTTCCCCGACCCTCGCATTGGCGTACAAACGCTGGTCGATCGCCTCACTACGTTTCTTGGACCTGAAACGCGGATCTGGATGGGCACGCGCGGCTTTGGCACTGCCCAGCAAGCACATGATGATCCTGACTTCGTGGCATCAACCAACTTTCTGGCAACCGCCACACTCGTGGCAAAGCGTCTTGGCTATGGTCTCCTCATCGACATGGGCTCAACCACGACCGACATCATCCCGGTTAGTGCGAACCGCCCCTGCCCGCGCGGTCTAACGGACGGCGCGCGTCTCGCCACGGGTGAACTGGTCTATACGGGTCTTACACGTTCAGATGTTGCTACGATCGCGCGGTACACAACCTTCAAAGGCCGCACGCAGCGTCTGGCCGCCGGCAACTTCGCCTCGATGGCTGATGTTCGCCGCATCCTTGGGGAGTTACCTCACGACACCGACAACCACGACACGGCTGATCATCGCGGTAAATCGTTTGATGAGAGCGTGGCGCGCTTTGCACGCAGCTTGGGCCACGATAGCGCGGAGACAACACTCGACGACTGGCGGGTTGCCGCGCGTGATATTGCCGATCAGCAGATGCGCGTTATTTACGACGCGTGTTCTCAGGTGCTCGCCGCAACGCCTCTTCCACACGCCGCTACCGTCATCGCAGCAGGAATTGGGGCGCCGCTCATCGATACACTTGCGGGCAACCTTACGCGTCCGTGTTGCTCCTTTGGCAGCCTTGCCGACACCACAGACGACTGCCGTCTTTGGGCAACGCGCTGTGCCCCCGCCGTTGCGGTCGCCTTGCTTGCCGCAGCGAACGACTAAACCGTCTGCCCGCCTTCCGCCCGCCAAGCCCCGACACGTTCCATGAGCCAGCCCCAGGCTTCATCCTCGCGCGGGCCTGCCGTCTTGGAGATGGCGATCTCCAGGTACTTCAGTTCAGTTTCAATCTTCTCCGGCGGCAACATTTTGAGCCGCGATACCAAGACGGCACACTCTAGCACTGCCGCCTGCGCGCGGTTAAACCCGCCCCAGGGCTTGTGGCTCACCGTGTGAACCAAGCGGCAGGAAAAACGCGGGCGAACGTCGTCCTCGCTGAAACCATCTACAGCAAGCTCCCAGTGCGAAACGGCGCAATCGAGCACGACACCCGTCACCTTCTCTGCGGGGCGCGTCGGCCAGGTCTTGCGCCCTGTGAGACAACCGGCGAACACGCGCACGTCATCGGTGTGACTTGCCACGGCGAAAGGCACCTGACGCAGATTGTCGAGCGTTCGCGAAGGCCGGAACGGCGCAATCAGCCACGCATCGCCTTCCTCAATCAGCCCGAGCGGTGCGATATGCGTCTCACCCGTCGCGTTCATCGTCGTCACGATCGTCTCGACGATTCGCGGCATCAGCTTTCTCCTTGCGGGCAGCTCTGAGTGTTGCACCTTCCGGGGCGTGGCGCGTGAGATCCTCTGCCTTACGGTCAGCGGCAACGCCCCAATCAAGAGGATTATCCTGGGCATAGCGCTTTGCCAGCGCGCGCGCGATTTCCGCCTTCGCCAGCTCGTACCCCAAATAGAAGGCGTGCGAACCGTCCTTTTCGACACCGAGCTTATCAAACAGCTCAAATGGATCTTGAGACACGTGGTGGCCGTCACGGTTGTAGATGTGAATACCGTCCTCGGCCACTTCAATGCGAAAGTTCAGGTCTCGCACGGCTTCGGCCATGGCCGCAATCTGCTCAGCCGTATCGGGATAGGGCCGCAAATCGTGCAGCGAGAGCAAGTGATTTCCATACCCCTTGGGGAGGTTTTCATCCTCTCGTGACCGGTACATCATGCGCCGCACCGCATCGTGCTCCTCCACCGTGCGGCGCGTATGCGGTGAGACCTGAACGACAAGCACGTTATGAATCCGGAGTTCGGAGCAGATGCCAAGCAGCATCGCAGTCACGCCTTGGCTGTCGACATCCGTCAGTTCGGTCAGATTGCCGGTGCCCATGAGGATCTCGACGTCGGGGCGCGCGCGCCGTAGTTCCGCATATCGCTCGAGCGATTGCGTGAAACCAAAATGGATGGGATCGAGAACAGGATCTGCGATGTGCTCGATCCCCAACTCCTTGGCGCGATCGATGGCGCGAAGAAGTGATGCCAGATCGCCATGCGGATTGGGTAACAAGATCGGCACTGCTTTCGTGCCTTCAATGGCATCAAGCGTCGTTTCGTCGAGACTAAGAACGAAATGCGCACCTGCCCGAGCGCCGCGACGCAATTCGTCGACATCGCCGGAATCAATGCTGACGGTCATGTCTAACTTGACCAACGCCGCAACCGTCTCCTCAAGATGGGGAAACGGCGCGTCCGGTTGACAGCCAATATCGATGACGTCAGCGCCCTTGGCTTTTAGTTCTTTCGCGCGTGCCACCAACTGATCAAGGCTAAAGGCTGGCGCGTCGACAATCTCAGCAAAGATGCGCACATTGTGCCTGGAAAGGTCAGGCGGGCCGCCCTCTTTGCCGAAGTATTGCGGTAGATCGATGATTTCATCGGGACCGCGTTCAAATGGAACACCGTAGTGCTTTGCAAGGCTGCCAAGGTCCATGCGGCTGCGTCCCGGGACGATCACACGATCCGCATCGAGCGGCTCCTTGAGACGATTGCGCACGATCGACTCCGTCATCAGCGCGGCAACCTTGATTCCTAGGTTGGTGATACGCCACGATCCATTCGGCAGACCCAGCGCGACAACAGTGTCCTTGAGCCGCGACTCCGCCAATCGTCCGGTCAGGAAGAGTAGCTTTTTAGCCATTTCAGCCGCGCCTCGACTGCCGCCTCAAGCTCGGCCATGCTCTCGACCACAATCGTGTCCTCAAAACTCTTCAGCCGCTCAGTGTTCTCAAGATCGATCCGGCGAGGATACACCTTGACCATCCCTTTCGGGGCCTCAGTATCGAGTTCAGGCGCCGTATCACACGCAAAAACGATGGCCGGAACCCTGCACTTTCCTGCCTGGGCAAACACATTCGTCGCAAGGTTGTCCGAGATTCCGTAAACACATTTGGCAACGGTATTGGACGTCGCAGGCGCCACGATCAACGTGTGATAGACCCCATAGTAAAAGTTGCCGACGGGAGCGGCGCTTGCGGTCGTATCCTTGTAGATGCGCGTCGAGGGCGGCAGCGCCAGGTCCTGGCGGTACATACGCACCACCTCTGCCGCGGCCCGCGAAACAAATACGTCGAGATCGGCAAGCTCTCGCATGATCGCCAGACACTCTTTGAAGAAGTGCCCCGATCCCGTGAGCGCCCAGCCGAAACGCGGTGTCTTAACGTCGTTCTGTTTCATCTGTGCCGGGCGATAGCACGGCCTGGGGCCGCCCGTCGACTGGCATCGCGCGGTCTGCTGCGGCGACGATAAGCAGTCCGGGTATGCGCCTCAACGAGCTCTGCCAGGTCTTTTGCGTCACCGTCTCCGACAACGCGCCATTGCAGCCGCGCCCGGTCAACGATCGTTGCGAAGGTCGGATCGACCACTCGCGACCTGACGAGCGCGGCAAGCGATGTCCCGCAAGCAACGCGGCATGATTTGACGAGCACGACAGGCACCCGGCCAATTCGTTCGGCTAATCGGGCCGCAAGGCCATCCGACGTCGTAGACCAGTTCGCTGTAATACGCGCATCGCGTTGTACAAGCTTTAACGGCAGCCAAACAGGAATTAGGTCGCGGGCAAGCGCACGCCGCAACTCCGCCAGCGTCTCGAAGGGCGTGAGCCTGGGGTGAAGCGCCGTCAACATCAAACCCGTTTGGTGCATAGCAAGTAGCGCCATCTGATGCGCCACAGCATCAGTGAAATGAAGGGCGGCTTGCGCGTTGCGTACCGCATCAGCAAACGATCCTCCCCCTGGCACGATCACGATCGGCACATGCGCCCGTCCTACAATGTCCAGGATAAATCGGAGCCGACCGCTCTCAGCAAGGCTCCCGCCGAGTTTCACGACGATCGGCTTTGCCGGCCCGGCGCTAGCTTTTGATCTGCCGCAGCTCAATGCCAGGCACCGCCCTTCGCGGACGAACGATTTCAACGCCAACGGACGCTGGGCCGCGCTCGAGTTTTTCTACTCGCACCAGCACCGAAACAATCCGCTCGTCCTTGAGGCAATGTTCGGCTATGCGCTCAGCCAACGTCTCGACAAGATTGATGTGGCCCGCGCTCACGACTGCGCGAACTGCACCGGCAAGATCGTCATAGGATGGCACTTCAGATATCTCATCGCCCTTTACGGCAACGGTCGGCGCCACGCTCGCCTCCACCGTGAAACTCACCTTCTGTTTGACGCCTTGCTCCTCGTCATAGACACCGACGGCAATCGGGAGCACGAGCCCGCGTACAAATATGCGGTCGCGCGCACCCAGATCGAGCGGGCGTTGGGCTCCTCGTTGGCCGCCAATGTTGCGTTGGTTTGTCAATGCGCGCGCTCCAGTTGCGTCGGCGCAATAACATCGTCACCGACCCGGAAGCAAGTCTGCGTAAGTGTTAACTCTGCCAGAGGTATGGCATCTCGCACCTGACGCACTGCATCGGCGTCAATTATGCCCGACCTTTGCCCCCCACGGCACAGCCCACCACGGAAGCCCAGCAGATCCGCACCCAGCTCGAGCAAATCGGGAACGTGCCGCACTCGCAAAGATCCCGCGAGCCCGGCGAACATGCCAACCTCGTGGGCCTTCTCGATAAACCGAGTGAGTGCCGCGGCCGAAAGAATGTCAGGAAGTGCGCCTGAGGCCTTTGCGATGGTATCGAGCATCACACCGGCAAAGCCCGCCTCAGCCATCGGACCAATATTGGCCGTGTCTGCGCCCTGATCGGCGAAAAGAACGCCCACAAGGCGTACGCGTCCAAATGCAAGACTGCTCAACCCCTGTAACGTCGCCTGCACATCTCCGCCCGGCCAGAACCCAATTTTCACGATGTCAACGCCTGTCGCCGCCATTGCGCGAACCGCATCAGAAACAAGTTCAGGCTCGGCTGGCAGATCACCGATGGTTGCGCTGACCGGTGCTCGTTTGGACACGCTTTCGCAG
Source organism: uncultured Hyphomicrobium sp. (assembly GCA_964405975.1). Taxonomy (GTDB): domain Bacteria; phylum Pseudomonadota; class Alphaproteobacteria; order Rhizobiales; family Hyphomicrobiaceae; genus Hyphomicrobium_A. Next base: position 11,287 of record CAYOPW010000016.1, on the reverse strand, counting down.
ACTGCGCGGACTGTCGCCACCGGCAATGCACCAAGTGCCCCAGTAGCAGGATTCTTAGCATCGATAATGTCGGCTCCGAGCGCAACACACGTTCGCGCTTCGGCTTCACTCGTCACACTGGCGAGGAAGCTCACCGGCCGGCAACGCTGTTTCATATTGAGAGTTATCCGTCACCGAAGATGCGATACTGCTCAGCCAGCACCTTCGCTCGGTCTGAGCGGTCGGCGACCGACAACGGCACCGCCACGTCTTGGGCGATATTCGCAGAGCCTTCGGAGAGGCGCAAGATGCGAGTGGCGAGCATCACCGATTCAGCGCGATCGTGGGTCACGAAAAGCACCGTCGTCGGCCGGCTGTTCCATAGTGTAACGAGAAGCTCACGCAGAGCCTGTGCAGTGGGGTCGTCGAGAGAGACGAACGGCTCGTCCATGAGCAGAAATTCCGGCTCCAGCACAAAGGCCCGGGCCAAAGCGACGCGGCGCTGCATTCCGAGCGAAATCATCTCCGGGTAGGCGGCGGCCGCAGAACTCAGGCCAACGCGCTGAAGCAATTCGGGAATGTTGGCGACGCGCGGATCTCCCTTGGGCAGTACCAAGGCGATGTTTTCGTAAACCGTCCGCCAGGGTAGCAAGCGCGGTGTCTGAAAAACGTAAGCTACGCGGGGATCGCCGTCGACGCCGAAGTTTATCGCTCCTTCATAATCTTCATCGAGCCCTGCAATAATGTTGAGCATCGTCGATTTGCCGCAACCCGACGGGCCCGTAATGACAACAAACGACCCAGGCTCCACATCGAAAGTAATGCCCTTCAAGACCAAGTGTTCCTCCCGGCCACCGACAGCCGGAAAGATCTTCTGATCGATACGAATGGAGAGTGGATGCGTCAGCGGCGCCATATGCCCGCCCTCGCCGACAGCGGCTGTACAATTGCCATCTCAATGATTTGAACCACGATGATGAAGGCCAGCGCATAAGCCAAAATCATTGGCACATCGAAAAGCTGGAACGCTATGTTAAGCTGATGACCAACACCGTCGGAACGGCCGAACGCCTCGACGACGAGGACGATCTTCCAAACAAGTGCCAGACCGGAGCGCGCAGCGGCGGCAAAAAACGGTGCGAGCTGGGGCACCGTGACGTGGCGCATCGTTTTCCACCAGCCAATACGGTAGACACGCGCCATCTCTTCCAAATCCTTCGAGAGGTTACGTGCGCCTTCGCGCATCGTCACCGCAACGTTGGGGATTTTGTTGACGGCAACCGCTGTAACAGCGGCCAGCTCGGTGAGACCAAACCAAATGTAGCAAAGAACGATGATCACCAGAGCCGGCAAATTTAAGAAGAAAATCAACCAGCTATCAAAGAAGCGATCGGCACTTTGGAACCGCCCCAGCGCCAAGCCGATTGCCGATCCAATGAACATGGCGATGACGAAGCTGAATGCGACCCGGATCAAAGTGGCTGCAATGTTGGCCCATAGCTCACCGGCTTGCGCCTCGCGGATCATCACCTCCACCACCGCCCAAGGACCGGGCAGGTAGCGACTCTGAGCGATAAGAGCGGCAATCTCCCAAAGGGCCACGAGCGCCAGAAGCGAGATGAGAGACCAGCCGATGCGCCCCAGCTTGAATCGTTGTTGTGTCGGCGCCTTAACTGCCTGCAGCATGGAATAGCTTCGGATCGAATTTGGTGTCGCCGCCCATAAGCCTAGCCGCGCCGACGTCGGTGAGGACGTGAGTGAGCTTTTCAGCCGACCTTGTCTCGGCTGCGCCCCATGGTTGCGGAATACCTTCGCGATAGAAGGTCTTAATCGCAGCGAATTCCGCGTCACTCCTTGGCTTGACTAGCCCCCTTATCCTCTCCCACGCCGTGTCCGACGTAGCAAGGATCTCATTCGCCTTCACAACGACATCCAGAAAGGCGGCAATTGCGTTCGCCTTGCTGGTTTCTGTCTCCTCCCGCCAAATAAAGCCGACAAGCGGCGGTGTAGGATTAACACCGAGCGTATTGAGGATCTCGTCCATGGTGACAAGCTGGCGAAAGCCGCTGCCAGAAAGCCGTGCCGCATAAGTCCAGAAGTTGAGCACCGCGTCGATGCGTCCGTTGCGGATTTCCTCCGTCAGCAGCGGTGCAGCGCCAAATACCGGCTCGGCCACTTCGTTAACGTCTTTGCCCGTCGTTTTACGGGAATAGGCCCTGAGCAAAAGCCAACTCTTGTCGATGGCGCTGCCTGCGACGCCAAGCTTTTTGCCCTCCAAATCGGCAAGCTTTGCAATCGAGGAGCCCTCCGGCACCATCACCGCGCCAAGCGCAGACGAATAAGGAGCAAACTTCAAGTTTTCGCCAAGCGCGCGCTGCCTTAGAGCCCAAGTCCAATCGCTGACGATGACATCAGCATCTCCCGAGAGCAGCGCCACTGGGCCTGCTTGATTTGTAGCAATCGTAATGATCTCTAACTTTAATCCGGCCTTCTCGGCAAAGCCCTCTGCCCGAATTGTTTCCAGAAGCCAATTCAACGAGCCAAACCTGAGCGCGGCAACGCGCAATGTCCCCACAGAGGCGAAGCTTGCGCTTGGAATTGCAGCGCTTGCAAATAGCGCCCCGCCGGCAACAAGAACGCCACGGCGATTAATCATTGTGTGGCTCCTTTGGGAAACAGGCGCCGGTCCATCAAATAGCGAACAGAGCGTAGCCACATGGCATCGGTATTGCCAAATATTTCGCTCGACGCTTGACGCGTAACCTGACCGCTGTTCACGTCACGAATATAGACGCTTACCGTGAACAGTACATCGGAAGCCTTACGAACCGTCCCGATAAAGGCAACGTCCGCTCCCACCTTCTTGGCGAGGTCGTCCTCGCAGCCGTTGCATTTGAATATCGGCGCGGCTTTTTCGATGTCTTCGGCGATCGGCTCAGGATCCAGAATGTCGTAGCGGTCTGTCTCCGTGATAAGTTTGGTAAGCTCGTCTGTGATGAGAGCAAGCCGCCTCTTCTCTTCCGGATCGATGCCCTTCGGCATAATCCCGATCTCGAACTGCTGAGTGATGTCAATCAGTCCAAACGGGAAAATGATGGCCTTTTGCTCAGCAAGGGCCGCCGCCGGGAAAAGCATCAGCCCAAGCGCCAAAATAACGGTACGGGTCTTAGTCAAGTCGCTTCCTCTGGAACGCGCGCGCTCCTGCTAATGGAGTGTTGTTGTGTTATGAGGTTACGTGTGCCAATCACTAATGGATTTGCAAGGGGCTTGTGGCGGCCAGTCGTATCAGGTGTGGTCACAAGTGCGCGAGTGCCGGGGGCGGACCTTGACAAGCCACCCCCTCAATCCCCTTCTAATGGTACAAAGTAACACATCACGTGTGTAGAGACATCACACCGCGCGCAGTGGTGGAAGATTGGCGGTGTCTTCGAGAGGAGTTGGCCTCCATGGCGATAACCATAGCGGCAAACAAAACAAGCGCTGCCCCGAGTCAGAGGATGATCCGTTGGGGCCTCGCCCTAGCGGTTCTTGTCGCAGCATTTTGGCTTACCGGTTCGACGCGCAGTATTGCTGAGGATGCGGCCGGTGCCGGCAAGGAAACTGTTGCGTCTAAAAAGGATATGCTGACGATCCCTCTCATTCTTGCGCGCGAGAAGCGCGACAAGCCGCTGCCGCTGTCCCTTCTCGACCTACCTCCTGACGACGATGGCATTGCAGGCGCCAAGCTCGGCATAAAGGACAACAACACGACCGGCCAATTCATGAACCAGAAGTTTATCTTGGATGTGGTCGAGGATTCGGATCCGGATAATTTGATAAAGGAAGTGGTCGCCAAGGTGGACGGCGGCGCACACTTCATCCTTACCGATGTCGCGCCTGAAACGCTGCTAAAGCTCGCAGACACCATCGGCGGCAAAGAGGCGTTGCTGATCAACTATGGAGCGGCCGACGATAGCCTGCGCGAGGAGAATTGCCGCCCACACGTCATGCATACCGCCCCCACGCGCGCCATGCTAGCCGATGCACTGGCACAGTACCTCGTATGGAAGAAATGGCGCCGCTGGTTCCTCGTGCTTGGGCCCAATGAGGATGACAAGTTGTTCGCCAACGACCTGCGCAGAGCGGCCAAACGGTTTGGCGCGAAGATCGTTGAGGAACGTGTCTTCAAGTATGAGACTGGTAACAGGCGCGCCGACGGTGGGTTCGAACAAATTCAGCAGCAAATCCCAACATTCACTCAAGATGCCCCGGACTACGATGTGCTCGTCGTAGCCGACGAGGGAAACCTTTTTGGAGACTACCTGCCCTATCGAACCTGGGACCCAAGACCTGTCGCAGGCACGGCCGGTCTGATCGCGACCAGCTGGCACCCTGCCATCGAGGCGTGGGGCGGAACACAATTCCAGAACCGCTTCAAGCGGCTGGTCAATCGCAACATGCGCCCCCTCGACTACAACGCCTGGATGGCCGCGCGCATTATCGGGGAAGCAGCGACACGCAAGAATTCGGGCGAGTTTGCCGATCTAGCCCCATTCATCAAGTCGCCGGAGTTTACGCTTTCGGCCTTCAAGGGTGTCCGGCTCACCTTGCGCGACTGGAACGGCCAGTTGCGCCAGCCCGTGCCTATTTTTTCGCCTAAACTCCTGGTCAGCGTCTCGCCGCAGCCGGGATTCCTGCACCAATTCACCGAGCTCGACACGCTCGGCGTCGACAAACCCGAAACAAAATGTAAAGCGTACACTCAATGACTGGCTTGCTAGGTGGCGCTTGCTATAACCAATTGAGATATTTGGAGGATAACGCCTAATGCGCTTCAAGGTAGGCTTTGCTTGGATGCTCGGCGTCTGCGCCGCTTTCACGGTTTCAACGCCCTCGGCCCTGGCCTATACCGCGTTTGTCACCAACGAGAAGGACAACACCGTTTCGGTTATCGACACTGAAAAGCTGGAGGTGATCAATACATTCAAGGTGGGACACCGCCCGCGCGGCATCATTTTGTCCAAGGATGCCAAGTGGCTGATTATTTGCGCTAGCGACGATAACCTCATCCAGGTCTACGACGCGCGCACCCATAAATTCATCAGGTCGCTACCGTCCGGACCCGATCCTGAGCTCTTGATCCTTCATCCGTCCGGCAACCCGCTCTATGTTGCAAATGAGGACGACAATCTCGTAACCGTGGTTGACATAGAACAGGGCAAGATCCTCACCGACATCCCCGTCGGTGTGGAGCCCGAAGGTATGGGCATGAGCCCCGATGGCAAGGTGCTGGTCAATACGTCGGAAACGACAAACATGGCCCACTTCATAAGTACCGAGACTCACAAGACCTTCGATAACGTGCTTGTCGACAGCCGTCCCCGTGTTGCGATCTTCAACAAGGCAGGAACGCAACTCTGGGTGAGCTCGGAGATCGGTGGCACCGTCACTGTGATCAATCCCGCCGATCGCAAAGTCATCGGCAAGGTGAGCTTCAAGATCCCCGGCATTAACAAAGAGGCGATCCAGCCGGTCGGAGTGCGCATTACGAAGGATGGCAAAAAGGCGTTCGTAGCGCTCGGGCCCGCCAATCGCGTCGCTATTGTCAATACTGAAACATTTGAGGTTGAAAAGTACCTGCTCGTGGGCCAGCGCGTCTGGCAACTTGGCTTCACGCCCGACGGCAAGCTCTTGTTCACAACAAACGGCACCTCGAACGACGTCTCCGTCATCGACGTCGAAAGAGAAAAGGTGATCAAGTCGATCCGCACGGGCCGCTACCCGTGGGGCGTTGCCGTTGCCCCATTCTAGGCGTTTGAGGGTCCCTCAATGCGCCCGCATGCCGCCACAGCGTCAAAAAAACGCTTGTCCGGAGTGCCAGTGACGGTAGTACTGGTGCAAAGACGGCGGTAGATCGCTCGCATGCAAAGAGCCGGGCTAAAATATTCGTGATTACAAAGGCTTGAAAAACAAGAGCGCTCCGGGAAAATCGTCGCTAAGTAATGAATATGGTGTCTGAGCCAAACGTCGAAGCCGAGGCTGCCCCCGCCCTCGTCGTCAATAATGTAAGCCATCGCTTCGGCGAAACGCTTGCGCTGGATGATGTCTCTCTCCAAGTGCCGCGCGGGGCGTTTGTCGTGCTGCTGGGTCTCAATGGCGCCGGCAAATCCACGCTGTTCGCGCTCATCACGCGGCTCTACGACAACGTAACCGGCGAGATCCGCATTCTAGGCCACGACGTACGCCGCCGTGCGTCCGCTGCCCTCCAGCGCCTCGGCGTGGTCTTTCAGGGCCGCACATTGGACCTCGATCTCAGCCTCAAGCAAAATCTGCTTTACCACTGTTCCCTACACGGCATCCGCGGACGTGAGGCACGAGCGCGTACTAAGCAAGCTTTGGAATTTGTTGGACTGGCCGACCGAGCCAACGAAAAGGTGCGCAACCTGTCTGGCGGGCAAGCGCGGCGCGTAGAAATTGCGCGATCGCTGCTGCATCGCCCCACCCTCCTTCTGCTCGACGAACCGACCGTGGGGCTGGATATCGATTCACGAGAGAGCGTTCTTGAGATCGTTCGATCGCTCGTTGCCGCTGAAGGCCTCGGCGTACTATGGGCCACGCATCTGTTCGACGAGGTTCAACCGACTGATCATTTGGTCATCCTGCACAAGGGCCGCATACTCTTTACCGGTACCGTTCCCGAGTTCTTGGACAAAACCGGCACCAAGACCGTCAGCGACGCCTTCAGGGCCATCACGGGCACAACCGATATGGAGTTTGCGGCATGAGTGTTGGCAGCGCCACCGAGGCGAACGGTAGCCTGCAACGCGCGGGCCAAGAACCGGGCAGCTCCTGGGGCACGGCACCTCCCCCACTTGGCGGCCGCGCTTACTTCACATGCTTCAGCGGCATCGTATGGCGTGAGGTGCTGCGATATCTCCACCAGCGCGAGCGCTTCCTCTCGGCATTGGTGCGGCCACTCGTCTGGTTGTTCATTTTTGCCGCCGGCTTTCGCCAGACGCTTGGCGTCTCGATCATCCCCCCCTACCAGACCTACGTCCTGTATGAGGTGTTCATCACACCAGGGTTGATTGGCATGATCCAACTTTTCAATGCCATGCAGTCGTCCCTGTCGATGGTTTATGACCGCGAGACGGGCGCCATGCGTACGCTTCTGGTGAGCCCCTTCCCGCGGTCTTTTCTCTTGCTATCGAAACTTGTGGGCGGCGTGTCGGTCTCGCTGCTGCAGGTCTATGCCTTTCTGCTGGTGGCCTATTTCTGGGAAATTGAGCCCCCGCTTTACGGCTATCTAACCGTCTTGCCGGCACTCATTCTGTCGGGTCTGATGTTGGGCTCGATGGCACTATTCATGTCGTCGGTCATTCGGCAACTCGAGAACTTCGCCGGCGTGATGAACTTTGTCATCTTCCCGATGTTTTTTGCATCTTCGGCACTATATCCATTATGGCGCGTCAAAGAGTCCAGCGTGCTGCTCTACCAGATCTGCCAATTCAACCCCTTCACACATGCCGTCGAACTGGTCCGATTTGCACTCTATGGACAGGTTGACTGGACCTCACTCGCTGTTGTGGTCGCGTTCACAACGGTGTTCCTTGGCGGCGCAATCTACGCCTACAACCCCTCAAAGGGCTTGATCGCCCGGCGTGGCGGACCAGGAGGAAGCTAAGAAACAATGCAGTCCACAAGACCCCTTCAGCGCTTTGTTAAACCGACGTGTGCGGCGGCCATGCTGGCCGTGTGTCTCGGCCTGCCGGCTCAGGCGGCGGCACAACCCGTAGACCCGGAATGGCCGTGCATTCAGCGCAAGGTGACGACCTTGACGTCAGTACAGATCTGGGATGGCCCTCCCACCGAGGAGCTGAAAGGGTGGGAGGATGACGAGGAGGTCCGAGAGCTGACCGACTTGCTAGAGAGCCGTCGTGTGCCCCTGGAAGACGCCGAGAAAGCCATAAAGACGTTTGCTGAGAAGCAGCCAGCCGATCAGCGCGACGAGAAGCTTACGCTGCTTTTTGCCAGCCTGCTCAACAAGACAAATAAGGATCGCCAATTCGTCCTCAGGCAAATCGTGAAGTACCAAAAGCGCCAGAAAGCGCGCGCCCTGGCGCTGGAGCGGCAGGGGCGCGAGCTTGAAGAAAAGAAGCAGGCGATCCCAGCGCAACAACAAATGGACACGATGCTGACGCTGACGCCAGAGCAGGAGAAATACCAGTGGGATGCGCGCATTTTCCGCGAGCGTGAGCAGAATTTGACGATGGCGTGCGAGATCCCGGTCTTGATTGAACAGCGTGTCTACGAGATCGGGCGGCTGATCCGCGCGCAGATGACCAGTTGAACGCTGCAGCGCATGCCGCCTGCCGCGTTCATTGTGGCTCGGGCTTTACCTGTACGAGCGGATAGCCCAGCTCCTGCCAAGCGTCGGTGCCATCCTTAAACCAGAGGACGTTGCGGTAACCCAACTCCAGCGCGCGCTTGGCTGCGTTCCAAGACATCCAGCAGTTCTTAACGCAAAAGAGCACGACCGCCTTTTCGCGGTCGCCGCCGGTTAGGCGATCAAGCGCTGTGCGGAAGTATGTTTCGACTTTGTCGGACAGGCCGCCGTAGCCGACATTGGGCAACCAATAAGCCCCGTCGATGCTCCGGTGAACGGGATCCCGCCAAAACGTGCCGGCCGGAAGGTTCTTGGGCTTGGGCGCGCGCGGGTAAACATCAACAAAAATAGCGCCGTTCTCGTTCCAAAGGTCGGCAGCTTCCTCATTTGTGAGGACCTTGGCGCCGCGCAGCGTGGACGGGACGGGGCTTAGATACGCATCAGTACGGTAGTGGGCGGGCTCAGGCACGACCTCGCCCGCTCTAGCAATGGGCGCCAGCACACATAATGAAAGCAGGCACAGGACTGCGAGTAGGTTTCCGCACCTCACGATGGGCACTTATGCCTCACCCCCGCGGTTCTGTGATCGGCTTGTTATCCTCGTCGATCAGCGGCACGCTGTACTCCAGGAGCACACGTTCAATATCCGCCTGGCGTTTGCGGATCACGTCGTTGAGCTTCCGCTTCCACGCGTGATCGGTGTGGCGCACACCCATTGTGACGCGGAACTCAACCCTGCCGTCCTTTTCGTCCTTTACCAGGGGCACGACGACGAGCTTCTCACCGTCCCTGTTGGCAAAATAGCCGGCAATGGGACCCCAAAGCACGCCGGCGTCGATCTCACCTTCGCGAATATTCTTCGTCATCTCCTCGGCGGGCGAGTCATAACGGCGATCAACCATCAATCGATACGGCTTCGCATTGCCCATTAACCCTGCCTTGGCGACGAGGGTCGCTGGCGGTGTGGAGATCACTACGCCTACCCGCTTGTCTTTGAGGCGCGGATCGCGAAGGCTATCGACACCGTCGAGGCCATTGTTGGGGCGATAAACGAGAGCATACGCAGAGCGATACAGGTGGTTCGTATTGAGAACCTCCTTATCGCCCTGCCCCGTGCCAATGATCAGGTCGCATCGCTTTGCCAATAGCGTATTGCGCGCAAAGGCCATTGCCTGCGGAAACCATGTGTACTCAACGGGCACACCAAGTTCGTCTGCAATGATATTGGCAATCTTGTTCTCGAACCCTTCTTGTTTCGTGTTCGAAAAAGGCATGTTGGCGGGGTCTGAGCAAACGCGCAGCACCTTGCGGTTCACAAGATCTGATCGGTAACCTTCAACCGCTTGAGCGCCAACTATTCCCAGACTGCCGACGATACATGCACAGATCGCGACACTGAGCGGTCTTTTCACTCAAAGCACTCCTTCTCGTAAATTTTAGCCTGCTCAGGCTTTGGGTCCCTGGTTCTGGCATCAGGCCGGAACTGATTAATAGCGCCCTGCGACCGCCCTCTCAAATAGGCGTATATATCTTCAATGTAGCACATGACGTTCTTATTATCGCCAAGCGCCGGCATCACGTATTCGGTAGCCCCTTGCATCCGAATGCGTCCGCTCGAGACAATGCCCAAGAAGGTGCCATAGTCCATCGTCTTCAAGGACTTCACGAGTTCTGGTGCGTAGGTCGAGCCTTGGCCGGCCGGACCGTGGCATTGTGTGCAGCCGCCGACGTCATGATACCTTTTGAACCCGGAATAAGAGTACCAGTCGAGGCCACCATCTTTCTTTACCCGGTAGGTTGTCGAGCCATCTGGCAGCACCCACTTCCCATCCTCATTCTTGGCGCCTTTTTGCGTCTTAGAACCGTCGGGAAGCTCCACCATCGGAGGGATGTCGGGTGTATCCTCAGCCTTCGCCGACATGCCAAATCCACCGAGAGCTATTGCTGCCACAAGCAGCGAAAAACTGATCCGTCCCACGCGTTTCCCCTATCTGGTTATTGGTTGCTACGACCGCATCATTGCTCATTTGGGCGGCTTCGAGCAAGACTGCAACAGCAAACAGGATTACCTGTTTGTCATGTTGCTACAGGGGCGTACCTGCCAAGCCTTTCATACCTGGTCTAAGAACGGACGTCCCGTTCTTCTAGATCACATTTATTAGCCAACAACGCCAGTCCCACAAACAGACCGGCGCGGGAAATTCCCGCGCCGGTCCTCGTTCTATGCGTGCAGTTCCGACTATGGCAGCGACCACACGGTCAGCGAACCACCAAGAGCGGTGTAGTTACGCAGACCAGCGTAGCCACCAACAGCACCCAGACCATCGGTCGGGTTTGTCAGGCCAGCTGCCAGACCGATGCCGGCCCAGCCACCAACGCCTGAGAAGATGCCGATGTACTGCTTGCCCTTGTGTCCATAGGTGAACGCGTTGCCGATGATGCCGGACGGAGTGCGGTTCTTCAGCAGCTCCTTGCCATCCTTCTGATCGACGCACTTGAAGTAGCCCTCAAGCGTGCCAACGCAGGCAATGCCGCCAGCCGTGGTCAGAACACCCGACCACACCGAGAACTGCTCCTTGTTCGACCAGACGATCTTACCATTGGCGGCATCCCACGCAATGAAGTTGCCCATGTGGCTCTCGCCCTTCGGCGGATACATGGACAGCGTGGCGCCAACGTAAGGCTGACCGGCTGTGTACTCAACTTTGAAGGGCTCATAGTCCATGCAGACGTGGTTCGTCGGCACGTAGAAGAGACCTGTCAGCGGTGAGTAGGCAGCAGGCTGTTGGTCCTTGGTACCAAGAGCAGCTGGGCAGATGTCGGTCGTGTTGACGTCTGGACCGTTTAGGAACGTCGACTTGGCGGCCACGACTGCCGGACGGCCATATGTCTTGCTCTTGGGATCAAGATCGACACCCGTCGACCAGTTGACGGCCGGGTCAT
>CAYOPW010000015.1:24134-44026 GCA_964405975.1 uncultured Hyphomicrobium sp. | reverse complement strand
GACGTGGCGACGTATTGAGCCTGTCATTTGCGGGGCTGTGCTTCGTGCTGATCGTTTTCACGCCGTCTCTGACCGGCACGCCCGCCGCAGACGTCGCCCCGAAGATTATGCACGAGCTTAGCCCGTACAGATAGGCGCGCGAGCCCGTATGGCGGTCGTGCCGTATGCGCGTCGTGCGGAGGCCTCATCGAGTTTTACGCCGGGGACATGGAAATCCCCGACGTAAACCCCCCGCTGTATTGGCTTTGGTCAACCCGCTCAGTTCACTTTTTCAGAGCGGCGCGCGCACTAATAGAGTGCCACGTTGAGACCCGCCCGAACGATGTGACCCGTGTTCTCGTTTTTGTAGGTCGCGGAGCCACCGGCCGCGGTCGTCCCGGTGACAGAAGTATCATTAAGGTCGTAATAGAGATACTCACCCTTGAAGGTCGTCTTGTTGCCTAGCAACCACTCCAAGCCGCCACCCACGGTCCATCCGGCTTTCCAGTCCTCGCTCTTACCAGAGCCTGTTCCAAGGACGATGCCGTTGCTAGAAATGCTTCCGCTGCCACGCGTCTCAAGATCCGCGTAGGCCAGACCACCGGTGACGTAGAGCAACATTTGCTGCGAGGCCAACCATCCAGCGCGCACGCGCGCCGTTCCAAACCAATCCATTTCGTGAGACAGCGTCACCGTTCCCGTGTCCGGGGCGGGGAACCCGCCGGGGGGTATGGTGACCGTTCCGGTTCGACTACCGTCGATGTCCGTATAGGCGATGTCGGCCTCGATGCCTGCAACAAACCCCGCACCCATCTTTTGATTATAGCCGAGCGTGAGACCGGCAAGAAATCCGTCCTGGTCATTACTCAAACTGCCGGGCAGAAGATCACCGAACGCAGGGATTGCAAGAACGCCAGTTGTGTTTGTGAGTATTGAATCCCTCTGCGCTCGGATCCAGCCGGCATTCATGCCAGCATACCAGCCGGTCCACGCGAAAACCGGAGGAGGGGCAAAACTCTTGCCCACGGGCTCATACTCGTACTCATAACCGTCCGCGATGGCGACGCTACTCACCCCCCCAGCCATCACAACCGCTATAGCTACTGACTTCCAAGACTTTGACATATGCATCTACGCGTACAGTGAACGCGCCCTCTTATAGTTACAGCCCCACTACGCATCACGCCGTGTACTGAATGCGATCGTTAGCAATCCTCGCGAACGATTTCTGTCGCATTCCTGCCACTTCCCCGACTATCGCCCGCTTATCCCCAGGCGCATACGTGCATAGTCTGGACCCAAAGCGTCGAATCAGACCGCAAATTTGGGCCAATTTCCCCGATGCGAGCGCTGCAGCGACCGGCATCAGTTGGGATTACCAATTCCGCAAAGCGCTGCCGCGACAGACGATCGCGCCAAATGACGAAGCGTCCCATTAAATGGACGAGCATCTTGTGTGCGGCCGTTGCGCGCGGCACCCGAGCCGTAAGTGAAGGTCGTCTGCGGAGCTGACTAGAACTAAAGCGCAGTACGTGCGGCCTTGCCGACACTATTTGCTCGGGCCTAAGCTACGTTTCCTCTTTCTTCGCAATGAGCTGACGGCCGCCAGCCTTTGGCGGAGAGACTTGATATCGCCGCAAGCGCGGGCATGCGGCATGAACGATCAAGGAGCCGTCCGATGAGTGGATTGGATGTGTTTGCCGCAATTGTCTTGCTTATCTTGCTCGTGACCGCGATCGCTATCTGGGTCGCCCTGGCCATGCTTCCCGGACGTATCGCCAAAGGCCGAAATCACCCGCAAGCCGAGGCCATCAACGTAGGCGGGTGGGTGAGTGCGCTGCTTCTCTTTGTTCTGTGGCCCCTCGTGCTGATTTGGGCCTTTACGAAGCCGCAAACGGCTTCAGAAGGGGGAGGGGGTGCCAGCAGTGAAGACGTCAAGAAGCTGAAAAACCGGATCAGCAACCTGGAAGCCAAGCTTGCCGCAAAGGGCGGGAGGGCCAGATGATAGCCTTTCTCACGCTGTTGTATGTCGGCATTCTTGCGCTCCTCGTTTGGTTGAAGGTTCTGCCCAACAAAGCAATCACGTGGCTGTCGACGCTTATCTGGATGGTGCTGCTGTTCGTTGTGCTTTTTATTCCGATGCAATGGGGAGCACCTGCAGGACCGGCACGTATTTTGACTTACTCGGTCCAGATCATTCCCAATGTGGCGGGGGAGGTAACCGAGGTGCCCGTGAAGCCCAACGTTCCCGTCAAAGAAGGCGACGTCCTCTTCAAGATTGATCCCACGACATACGAGGCAACCGTCGATGCCACTCGTTCCCAACTCGAATTACAAAAGCTGCGACTGGAGCAATATTCAACGCTTGCGGCCCGCGATGCCGGTACGCGGTTTAAGGTCGAGGAGACGGAGGCGAGAGTCAGAAAGCTGACGGCGGAACTGGAGGCCGCAGAGTGGAACCTTCAGGAGACCACTGTCCGTGCTCCCAGCGATGGGTTTGTGACCTATTTGGCACTAAGACGGGGCCAGCGCGTAACAAACTTTCCGTTCCAGCCCGCCATGACCTTCATTGAGACGTCCCGCAACATGGTGGGAGCCCAAATCAATCAGATCTACATTCGTCACGTTAAGGTTGGTCAGCCGGTCGAAATCGCATTCAAGGCTCGGCCCGGAAAGATCTACGCGGGGAAAGTCGAGGCGATTATCCAAGTCACGTCAGAGGGGCAGGCGGTGATAGGCGGAACGGTTCCAACGCCAGATCAGCAGGTCGCCGCCGAACCCTTCTTCGTGCGCATTGATCTTGATGACGATGATTCTGCGGTCAGCTTACCGGCCGGAACGGTCGGGACCGCGGCCATCTACACCCAAAGTGCCGGCATGACTCATATCATCCGCAAGGTCATGATCCGCATGGATTCGCTTTTGAATTACGTGGTGCCTTGGCTGTGACGCGAGTGGCGCCAACTGATCCGCGAACCGCCCGACAACGTGGCCTGCATGCCGCACCGTTTGCCGACCTTGCGGCGGCTGGCATAAGAGCGGGCTTAGCGCTGCGAATACACGCCTAATGTGGCTAGCGTGACACTCTCAAACTCGCCAGTCTGGGCTAGCTTCGACTACGGATAAACCGTTTTGGAAGACGAACCCAACTTTGAGGGTGGATGGGCCTGTGTTGAAGAAATCGCTCGCAATCTCGGTACTGGTTCTGGCCACCGCTCTCGGCACGCTTACGAATCGGGCGACCGCTGCGGAAGGGGCAGTTGGCTTTTATCTTCTCGGGTCCACGACGACGAACGCAGGGATCCTGCCGCCGCCGGGGACATACTTCATAGATTACAATTACTACTACTCGGGCAGCACAAATTTCACCTTGGATATCGCAGGACTGACTGTAAGTGGCGGCGTGGATGCGAACGCCTACTACAACATCGCAGTGCCCTTGTGGGTGGCCCCGGGAAAAGTGCTGGGTGGCAATATTGGTTTCCTTATGCTCGTCCCCATTGGCTGGAAAGATGTCAAAGCTGGCCTGGTTACGCCACCAATTGGTGGCGTGAGTCTGCAGGACGACGAAACCAACTTCGGTGACATTGTTCCAGGCTTCATGCTGGGCTGGCATCACGGCAACTGGCATTTCAAAACACACACACTCGTCAACGTACCGGTCGGATTCTGGGAAAGAGGCAATCTGGCCAACATCGGCTTCAATCGCTGGGCGATCGATAACGCGGCCGCCTTTACTTGGCTCGATCCCAAAATTGGTCTTGAGCTCTCGGCGATGGCCGGCTTCACGTACAACTGGGAGAACCCGGCGACCGACTACAAGACCGGCACCGAATTTCATCTCGAATATGCCGCCGTGCAGAATTTTTCAAAGCGCTTCGCCTTAGGCGTCAACGGCTATTTTTACGATCAGGTCACGGGCGACAGTGGAGCAGGAGCCAGCCCCATCCTGGGTCCGTTCAAGGGGCGGGTTGCGGCCATCGGCCCCGTGATGAACCTCAATTTTCAACTCGGCAAAATCCCAGTTGCTGCCAATCTCAAGTATTTCCGTGAGTTCGACGTCAAGAACCGGCTTGAGGGAGATGCGGGATACCTCCAACTAACAATGCCGCTGTCTGTCGGCGGTCACTAGGATGGGCCGGCTGTAGGTGCGAACCCGATCACGGCAGATCAAATTTCGCTCGCTGACCCCCACGGTGATGTGAGTGGTGGTGATTGATCGTCTTCCCTAAGTGGAGGTTTAGCGAATGGCGATCGCAGTGATCGCCAGCTTAGACGATCGATAAACTCACCATCGGAGCCTGTCGCGCCCGTTGCGCGTTTGGTCCGACAATCATCCCTAGAACAGATCAGGAGTTATCAAATGACTCGTGCACTTTCACTGGCCGCAGTTCTCGTCGCCGGTCTATCCTTTCCTGCAATCGCCGACAATACGGCTACAAATGCTGCGCCCCAGGCGGCCGCGACGAACAGCGCCGCCATCGGAAGCCCCTTCACAATGGAAGATGCGCGCCAGCACTTGATGCAGCTGGGCTACACAAACGTTTCAGCACTGGTGAAGGATGCCAACGGCAAGTGGGTCGGCAGTGCGACCAAGGACGGCCGGAGAATTGCCGTGGCCGTCGGCGTTAAGGGGCTTCGCGCCAACTAAGCGGCGTCCATGCTATTGCGCTCTATCAGCGCCCGTTTTGCGACGGGCGCTGTTTTTGTAAAATCCTGCCGGACGTGTTGCGGCCATAGAAGACCAATGGGATGCCAGCAAGAAATATCGCAACGCCGATGAGCGCGCCGAGGCCTGTGTAGACGAGGCTTGAGTAAAGCAAATAAAGCGATGTCGCGCAGAAGAGGAGCGGCGTCACGGGATAGAGGGGGACACGGAATGGAATTGGCCTTGCCGGGTCGCGCCAGCGAAGCACGAACAGTGAAAGGCCAACCAGGAACATGAAGGCCCAGAATACAGGCGCCGTATACTCGACCATTGATTGGAAGCCGTGGCGGCTAAGGGCTCCGAACACGACTAGCCCTAACGTAATGGCCGCCTGGACGATGATGGCATTGCGTGGGGCGTTACCGCCGGCGCTGGCCCTCCCCAATAAGGCGAATGGGGCAAAGCTTCGGCCGAGGGCGAACATTGAGCGTGCCCCCGTTAAGATCGTCGCGTTGAGCGTGCTGAGCGAAGTCACGCATACAATGCCCGCGACCACGCTTGCACCCATCTCGCCAAGAACCAACCCGACCAGATCGGCTGCAATGACATCTGACTGCCTCAGTCCTTCAAGCCCAAACGCTCTTAAGTACGAGGCATTTGCAAATAGGTAGAGCGCAGTAATGATGGCCGTGCCGAAGAGCAACGCGCGTGGAATATCCCGGCGCGCATTGCGAACCTCTCCTGAGAGATAGGCCGCCTCGCTCCAACCGCCGTAGGTGAGCAGAATGAACACCATGGCCAGGCCGGCAGCTCCGCTGCTGGGTGTGGTTGGCACCGGCGCAGATTGCGCAGCGACAGCCAAGCCGACAAGGGCAACAAACAAAACGATGGCCACGGTCGCGGCTGTGAAGGCGAGCTGGACGCGGCTGCCCAACTCCGTGCCCATGAGCTGCAGTACAGAAAGGCAGGCAACGGCTATCGCAGCATGAACCGCTGGCGGAGCAGGAACGAGGAAGGACGCATAGTCCCCGTAGACGAAGGCGACCGCGGCAATGGACCCAGATTGCATCACGGCCATGCGTCCCCAGGCAAACACGAAGCCGAGTTCCTGGCCATAGGCCGTTTGCAGGAAATGGTATTCGCCGCCGACGTGAGGGTGCGCCGTTCCCAGTTCGGCATAGCAAAGTGCGCCGATGAGAGTCACAAGTCCGCCGATAATCCACAAACTAAGATAGGCGGTGTCGCTTGCAACGTTCTGCGCAACCACTTGCGGCGTCTTGAATATGCCGATGCCGACGACAATGCCTATAAGAACTGCGCCGGCTTGCCAGGGTGTGAGTGCTTTTCTGAGGATGGGTGCCTCCTGCCTCTTCTTGTGCATAAATCGCAAGCGCTCATGGCTGAGGACTTAATACAACAATGCCGCCTTGGCCGCGCGCAGAGCCCCTAAACATGCCCAGTGCGTTGAGGCAGGGCTGCCGGGCCGCCGCTCCTATGTTGCGGCATACCAACGATTAGGCAGGGTTGTTCGACCGATCCTCTAGGGCGAGACTCGTCCCATCGAATCAGGTGCGCAAAGCGGGGAACGCTATGCGGATATTTGCAGTAGTCGCCTTGGCCATTTCGATCGGAGCCTGCGCGCAGGGCTCGGCCTCCTTGGACGATGAAACAGCTGGACCTGTCTTTGGGGATCAAGCCAACGTGCAAGAGCGCGCAAAGAAGGCGACGTATGAATTTCTAATCAGGAACGACATAGATCCTGAGACGGCAACGGCGGCCATGATGAATAGGGAAATCATGAATGCCGTCATGAAGCAGATCCGCATGCGCGGGAAATCAGCGCCGCAGGAATCGGCGTCTTAACCAGCACAGCAGGCTGGTCTTCAAGCAGTCATAGCATTTCTCGAACGCGACCGTAGACCATCGGAAGGGTTAGGTGGTGGCGTCCGCGAAAGCTGCATAGTGCGATGCGCGTGCAACCAAAGCTTGGCATTTGCGTTTTTGCCTCACAAAGCCAATCTTCGTTCCTGTGAAGATGAACACAAATTGGGACAATGCGGATTGACCGAGAAGGATCAAACGCTCGGCGTTGGCCGCTGGCTTGCCAATTCAGCACGTAATCTAAAAGCGGTGCTTTTTCCTGCGCGCACTGCGCAGGCTGACGAGGAAATCGCTGAGCGCGCGCGCGCGTTCGCTCCGGTGGTCTGGCTTTTGGGTAAGGTGCAGTCAGGCAAAACGTCGATCATTCGCGTGATGACCGGGTGCAGCGCTGCCGAAGTAGGAAATGGGTTCAAGGCCTGCACAAGAACGGCGCGCGTTTTTGACTTTCCCGAAGAGGCCCCACTCATTCGCTTTCTTGATACGCGCGGGGTTGGAGAGGCGGGCTACGACCCGGCCGAAGATATGCGGTTTTGTGAAGATCAAGCCCATCTTCTCGTCGTTACGATGCGCGCGCTTGACCCCCAACAAAACACGATCGTCGATGCCGTGCGTGCTATTCGTCGGCGGCATCCTGAATGGCCGGTTGTCGTGGCGCAAACGACACTCCATGAGGGTTATGCGGCCGGTGCCCAACACGTAAAGCCATACCCATTTACAGATCCGGACCCTGCCGCCCTTGCCGCCGCTGGTGTTCCCGCTGATCTCATTCGCTCCCTCGCCCGTCAAAGAGAACTCTTTGAGGGGCTTCCCGGAAAGGGCTCACTACTTTTCGTGCCAATCGACTTTACCTTACCGGAGGACGGTTGGGAGCCGGCCGACTATGGCTATGAGGCTTTACTTTCCGCCTTGGAATATGTTGCCCCCGCCGCTGCTGCGTCCGCGCTGCACAATCTTCATGGGGGTGCGGGCGACGCCCAGGCCGCACGCGCGCAACCCCACATTTTAGGCTATGCAACCGCTGCCGGCGCGGCGGATATCTGGCCGGTTGCAGGCATCGCGTTGGTGCCGGCCGTACAAGCCAAGATGATCCATACTTTGGCTGCGATCTATGGCGTGGAGTGGAACAAGCGTGTACTTGCAGAATTTGCGGGCGCGTTGGGCGCCACCACACTGATACAAATTGGGTCAGGGTTTGGCGCGCGCCAGTTGGCAAAGCTGGTGCCACTTTACGGTCAGACAGCTGGGGCGGCGGCCGCTGCCGTCATGAGCTTTGCAACGACGTATGCGCTGGGCATGGCTGCGTGCTACTTTCTTGGCCGGCGCAAATCTGGCGCCAGCGATCCAACAGGTGTAGCGCAAGCTTATAAGGACGCTCTCAGCACCGCACTGCAATTGGCACGGGAGCGGGGCTTCACCAATCCAAGGTCGAGAAACAACGAATGAAAAGGGCAACGCGGGCCCTCGCATACCTTCGCACAGCGATGCTGATCATTGCTTTGGCGCTGCCGGTGCTGTCGCTCGTTTTGCTCGGCTCGCTCTGGCTTTGGGAAAACGGGTACGTTCTCTATTGGGCGATCGGCGCGTGCTTCATCGTGGCGTCTGTCTACGCTGTGGAACGGTGGCTGCTGCGCGAAACAGTTGCCAGCGCGAAAGTAGCAACAGATCTGGTCGAAGCGCCTGATCCTGGTTGGACCGGGCGAGAGAGGGGAGCTTGGAATGCGGTTCAGACCATCGCAAACGATATTGATCCAGCCAAGCTCAATAGCCGCGATGCCATTCTTGCTCTGGGTACGCGCACGATCGATGCGGTTGCGCGGCAGATGCACCCTGGCGAGAAGGACCCGTTGTGGAAGTTTACCGTGCCCGAGGCGCTGGCGCTGGTGGAGCGCGTTAGCGGTGAGCTTGGTCCCTTCGTGCGCGAGAACATTCCGCTTGGCGACCGCCTGACGGTCGGCCAGGTCATGGCGATCTACCGCTGGCGTTCAATAATCGGGCTGGCGGAATCAGCCTTCGACCTCTGGCGCATCATCCGCCTTATGAATCCAGTGTCGGCGGTTACGCAGGAAATGCGCGAGAAAGTGACGCGTCAAATTTACGACTGGGGACGCGATGAGCTGGCACGGCGGCTGGCATCCGCCTACGTGCGTGAAGTCGGGCGCGCAGCGATTGATCTTTACGGCGGACGTTTGCGTGTTTCGCCTGAGGCGATGGCGGCTACGGTAACGGAAGCGACGCGCGAGGATCGGTCCGCTCAGGTTTTGGCAGAGCCGCTGCGGATTCTCATCCTGGGGCAGGTAAATGCCGGAAAGTCGAGCCTGGTGAATGCGCTGTCGCAAGGAATAGAGGCTGGGGTGGACGTGCTGCCGGTAACGCGAGGCTATACGGCCTATGAGTTCAAACGCGAAGGGTCGCCGGAGGCGCTGCTGATCGACGGTCCAGGTCTCAGCGCGGATGCGGCTGACATTCTTGAACTATTAGAGGAGGCTGACGACAGCGATCTCATTCTCTGGGTGAGCTCTGCGACGCGGCCGGACCGTGACGTCGACTGCAAATCGCTCGATGCGTTGCGCAGCCATTTGGCTGCGCGCCTGGAGCGCCGCGAGCCGCCGGTGCTGGTTGTCGTGACTCACATCGATCAGTTGCGCCCGTCCCAGGAGTGGAACCCGCCCTATGACCTCCTGGACAAAGACAACGCGAAGGCCATTTCCATAAGTGAGGCGGTGCAGGTGGTTGCGGCCGAACTCGGCGCGCCGGTCCAATCCGTGGTGCCGGTGTGCCTCGATGACAAGCGCGGGCACTACAACGTGGATGTCTTGTGGGCGAAAATGCTGGACGTCATGCCTGAGGCGCACGGCGCGCGTATCGTTCGCGTTCTCGCAGCTGCGGGCAATCAAGCAAGTTGGCGGCGGATATGGTCGCAGGCGGTCAACGCCGGTCGCGTTATTGGTCGCACCTTGACGAAATAGCTCCAAAATCACTGTGGTAGGTCCGTGATGCCGCAGAAGGGCCATTCGTGGTCCAAATACGTGCGAAACCAGGCCGTGTAGGTTTCCGGCGCAGCAGCGGCCCCTTGGCGAATCTCGGCGAGTGAACGCCAAGCGATGTCGTCGGCTTCCTGCGGGTCGGGGTGCACAGTGCCCTCATAAAGGCCGGCAAGAATGTGCACCAGCTCGTGCTCGATCAAATTGCCCCCGACCTGGGCGCGATAGGTGATGGTGCCAAGCGGTGTTAGCGCGCAGCTAAACCCCATCTCTTCTTGGAGCCGCCTGCTTGCCGCGTCCTTTACATCCTCGCCGGGCCGCGGGTGCCCGCAACAGGCGTTAGACCACAAGCCGCCGGAGTGGTACTTGCCCAAATGTCGCTTTTGTAGAAGCTGGCGCCCGACGCGATCGTGAATCATGACGGAGAACGCGCGATGGAGATCGCCGCGCTCGTGTGCCAAGAGTTTCGGCGCGGTGCCGGTCTCGCGATCATTGTCGTCGACTAAGATGACGCGCTCGCTCGCGTCGTCCATACCAATTGGGACCTTCTTTGGTGTTTGACCTCCAAGGCAGGCGGCATGTTGAGGTCCACCCATAAGCATCGAAGACGGGTGTGCTTAGTTGACGCGCGTGACCTGCACGAGGTTATCGGAGAACGTCGGCGCGTTGCCAAGCCCGCACAACGCATCCGACGAGATGCAGTTCACAGACCCATCTGAGCGGTTGAGTGATCGCCAGTAGCCCAAAGTTGAAACTATAACGCCGTCGCGTACATCGTCGGTGACCTCGGCGAGACCCTGGAAATCGCCACGATCGTTGAATACGCGAACAGGATCGCCGTCGCGAATGTTGCGATCAGCGGCATCCTTCGGATTGATGAGCACGAATTGTTCGCCCTGACCCCTAATCTTGTGCGGCTCATTGGCATAGCAGGAATTCAAGAAGCCATGGCTTTTCGGGGAAATGATGGAAAGCGGGTACTTCTTGGCAAGTTCCTCGTTGGTTTCAGCGCTTTCGCGCGGGGGCACATAACCGGGTAGCGGATCAACATCCTCGCCGGACTGCATGCCCTCGTACATTTGACGGAACGGCGGGGCGACGAAGTTTTTCGCATCCTTGACCAGGAATTCCACCTTGCCTGACGGAGTCGGGAAGTGGCCCTTGGCATGCGGTAGACGATCATCGGGCGTTCCTACGTTCAGATGGAAGTAGCCGTGCTTGCGGAAATACTCCATGTCCTTGCCGGCCATCTGCGGAGCATCCCATTGCACGTAGTGCTCAATGAGTTCGCTGTCACTCTTCTTGAATTGCTCGTCCTCAAGGCCCATCCCTTCAGCCAAGAGCCTGAAGATTTCAGAGTTTGATTTTGTTTCGCCGCGCGGCTCAATCGCTTTCTCATTGAGCGTGAGATAGAAGTGCCCCCACGAGAACATCATGTCCTCGTGCTCGCCTGCCATGGTGGCGGGCAGAACGATATCGGCGTACTTGGCCGTGTCGGTGATGAAGTGCTCTGCCGTCACGAAGAATAAATCCTCGCGCCCCAAGCCTTTGACGATCTTGTTGGTCTCAGGCGCCTGGCTGACAGGATTGGTGTTGTAGACGTAAAGCCCCATGATCGGTGGGTCGAGTTTCATCTCGCCGGTGAGCGCTGCACCAAGCTGAAGGTTGTTCACAACGCGGGTGTCGGGCTTGATGAAGTCAGGCCGCGAGACGTTGCCCCAATTGACGGGGAACTCCCACAACGGCATTTGCAAAAGGCCACCACCTACGTGGCGCCATGAGCCGGTCAATGCTGGGATGGCGCATGCTGCGCGGATCGCCTGTCCGCCGCCATAATGGCGTTCAAGCGCGACGCCCATGCGAATAACCGACGGCTGGACCGTCGCGAACTCCGTTGCAAATTTCGCAACGTCGGCTGCCGGAACGCCTGTTACCTCTTCGACGTACTCGGGTGTGAAGTCCGAAGCGCGCTCCTTCAGCTCAGGATAGCCCACCGTATGCGCATCGACCCACTCGTGATCGACGAGTCCCTGGCTGATGATCGCATTGATGAAGCCCATGGCGAGCGCGCCGTCGGTGCCGGGCTTCGGCATGATGTGCCAGTCCGCCTGCTTGGCAGTGCGCGAACGATAGGAATCGATGACCATCAGCTTGGCGCCGCGCTTTTGCGCCTCAAGGATGAACGGCCAGTGGTGCAAGTTGGTTGAGATCGTGTTGCACGCCCACAGAACGATATAGCGCGAATGCACGAAGCTTTCTGGGTCGACGCCGCCGGTTGGGCCGACGGTCAATAGCCAAGCCGTCGACGAGCCGGATGCGCAAAATGTTTTCTCGTTCACTGTGGCGCCGAGGCGATTGAAGAAGGCGTCGCCGGAGCTGAGGCCCTGTACTAAGCCCTCGTTGCCCAGATAGCTGTAGGGCATGATGGCCTGCGCACCGTATTTGGCGATGATATCGCGCCAACGGTCGCAGATCTCTTTGATGGCATCTTCCCAAGAGATGCGCTCGTATTGCTTGGAACCCTTTGGCCCTGTCCGCTTTAGGGGATGGAGAACGCGATCAGGATTGTAGTGGTGCGAGTGATAATCCTTGAGCTTCACGCAAAGCACCCCCTGCGTCATCGGATGCTCTTTATTGCCCGACACGTCCACGAGCTTGCCGTCGGCGACCTCATAAATCATGGAGCAGGTGTCGGGGCAGTCGTGGGGACATCCGCCGAAAAACGTCTTGCGCTTAAGCTGCTCGTTCATCGCGTTACCTCCCGTGCCGGCCGTTGAGGGGCCTTGCTTTTTTGGAGTGCGGCAGTCTGACCTAGGTCAGTGGCGCACGCAAGGCAGCTCAATCGTACTCGGGGGAATGCGCAGGCGCAGCGCAACAATCCTCATAAGTGTGGGGCTGGCCTTGTGAATCTTGCACCATATGGGTGGAAGATGTGGGGCTCTTCGATAAATACTCTGGCCCTATTGGCACCTTTCCGTGTGCTCCGGGAATGTCAAGGACGTAGGCCGGCAGGGCGATGCCGGACAGCCTTGCGCGCAAAGCGCGCATCAATGCTTGGCCTTCGGCAATGGTGGTGCGGAAGTGGGCGGTACCCGGTGCGAGATCGCCGTGGTGCAGGTAATAGGGCTTCACGCGCGCCTCGACAAACGCGCGCATCAGCGCTTCGAGCGTGCCCGCATCATCGTTGACGCCTTTGAGCAGCACGGTCTGGCTCACCATAGCGATCCCGGCATCGATGATGCGCGCGCACGCGGCGCGGGCTATCGCCGTCATCTCGCGCGGGTGGTTGGCGTGGAGCGCCACGTAAACAGTCTTTGTGGGTGAGCGCAGTGCATCGGTTAGTGCATTGGAAACGCACTCAGGCACTACGACCGGTACGCGCGTGTGCCAACGAAGTACCTTCACGTGGGGGATGTCACTGAGCGCATTTGTAACTTCGGCAATACGGCGTGGCGACAGTACGAATGGATCGCCGCCGGTGAGGATCACTTCCCAGATTTGTGCGTGCTGGTGGATATAGTTGAGGGCCGTCTTTAACTCGGTGTCGGAAAGCGCCGAACGCTTTCCTGGCCCCACCATCTCGCGGCGAAAGCAGAATCGGCAGTAGACGGGGCATACACTGACGAGCTTGAGCAGAACACGGTCGGGATAACGGTGGACGATGCCGGACACCGGGCTCTTCACACCATCGCCAATAGGGTCTGCATCTTCTAAAGGATGCCGATCAAGCTCGCGCGCATCGGGGATGAACTGGCGCGCGATTGGGTCGTTTGCGTCAGCCGGGTCGATGAGGGCGGCCATGGCGGGCGGGACTGCAACCGCATAACGCTCAGCAACGCGCGCAGCTTCAGCGGCCGCATGGTCCTCGACAAGCCCAGCGTCAACCAGGTCGCTTGCCGTCTTTAAGGTCTGGCTGAAAGCCGTCATGGACCCCTATTGGCCTGTTTTGGGCTGCGGTGTCCACAATGGGGGGCCACCATTCGAAACTTGGGCAACGAATTGTCATTTACTTCGCATAGGTACGAGGGGTCTCGCGTAGGACCAAGCATGGGCAGCGTATTCGCATGTGCAATTTACTTTTGGTGACGGGTGGCATCTTTTGTGCGGTTGCGGGTCTAATCTTTCTCCCGCTGCCGACGCCCTTTGGCATTCCGCTCCTCATCGCGGCCTCCGGCCTCATATTGGCGGGAAGTGCGACAGCGAGAAAAGCCGTGAAGGACGCTCGGGCAGGCAATAGGCGGCTCCACGGTTGGTTACTCAAAGCCGAGCGTTATCTTCCAGCTTACTTCAAGCGGCCGCTTGAGCAGACGCGCCCACATAGAGGCGATCGCTAGGGACGACACGCGCCCCGCGCTTCCCAACGACATGGAGATGCATGCGATGGGGGACAACGCAGATCAAATGTCTGGAAGCGGCGTCCAAAGCACCTGATCAATACGCGTAGCGCCCGTCGCCAGCATGACTAGACGATCAAAGCCCAGGGCGCAGCCTGAGGCTGGCGGCATGTGTGAAAGCGCAGAGAGAAAGTCTTCGTCCAGCGGGTAGCGTTCGCCATAACGGGCTTCCTTTTTTACCATCTCAGCATTGAGCCGGCGACGCTGCTCGTCTGCGTCTGTCAGTTCGCCGAATCCGTTCGCCAATTCAATCCCGCAGCAATAGAGCTCAAAGCGTTCGGCAACGCGAGCATCATGCGCGCAGGCGCGCGCTAACGCGGCCTCTACTGTTGGGTATTCGGTAAGAAGGGCTGGTGAACCAACGCCCAATCGCGGCTCAATCGCCGCAATGACGCGCGAGAAGATATCCGGCCAGGTATCAACGTTCCTTACGTTGATCCCGGCGGCCGCCGCTTGCGTGGCGAGGACGTCGCGATCCGGCTCATCTGTCGAAAGCGTGGCAAGTAAATCAATTCCAGCAAGTTGTTCGAAGGCCTCCGCAACCGTTATGCGCTGCGGTTCGTGGCGGGGATCGCACGGAACCGTACGCCAATGCCATACACTCGTCTCAGCGACATCGGCGGCAATCTCAAGCAGGGTAAGGCAATCTGCCATTACGTTGTCATAGGGTGCATCCGCGCGATACCACTCAAGCATCGTAAATTCGGGCGCG
Organism: uncultured Hyphomicrobium sp.; assembly: GCA_964405975.1. GTDB lineage: Bacteria > Pseudomonadota > Alphaproteobacteria > Rhizobiales > Hyphomicrobiaceae > Hyphomicrobium_A. The sequence continues at coordinate 29,431 of CAYOPW010000015.1, read as the reverse complement.
TGCAAGGGGCCGCGCTCGCGGTTGCGGAAGACTGGTCCCAACGAGAAGATCTTCTTTTCGCCGGCGGCCAACAACTTCTTGCAGGCAAGCTCTGGTGACGTGTGGAGGTAGAGACGTTGCCGGCTCAGATCGTTGCCAATGAGCTCGGTCCGGAAGGCGTGCAGATGCGCTTCGTTGCCCGGTGAGGTCTGCAGGCAAGCAGTCTCCACCTCGGTGAAGCCCTGTGCTTCAAACCAAGCGCGTACACCCGCCCTGATCCGCCCGCGCGTCCTCAAAAACGGCTGCCGGTCGTCATGTGAGTCCCGGCTCCACCAAGGTTTTTGTTTCGACATTCGATCCATAAAAGCGATTGGAGCACAGGGAGTTGCCACTTTCACCCTCATGCTTGGCGTTTCGCACTCGAATAGAGTAAGAGAACCCCTAAGATTCCCCGCCTTTCGACTGCGCCAATGCGCCACGTGCTTCGCGCCGGTCCCACACGAATGGAGAACGTTTAGTGCCAAAAGTTATCGCCAGCTCGGTGCGCAAGGGCAATGTCCTCGATCTCGATGGCAAGCTCGCCGTCGTCCTCAACGCAGAAAACATTCATCCCGGTAAGGGCACGCCTGTCACGCATCTGGAGATGCGGCGCATCTCCGACGGCGTGAAGGTGTCTGAGCGCTACCGCACCACGGACCAGGTCGAACGCGCCTACCTTGATGAGAAAGAGTACAACTACCTCTACGAAGATGACACCGGCTACACCTTCATGCACCCGGAGACTTACGACCAGATTCCTGTGCCCAAGGATGTCATCGGTGACTCTGCCGTCTACCTTCAGGAAGGTATGGCGGTGACGATCTCTATGCACGAGGGCAACCCTATTGCCGTGGAACTACCACAACGCGTGTCGCTGGAGATTGTGGAGGCTGATCCTGTCGTCAAAGGTCAAACAGCATCGTCGTCCTACAAGCCGGCGGTGCTATCGAATGGCGTGAAGATTATGGTGCCGCCGCATATCTCTGCCGGGACCCGCGTCGTCGTCATGACAGCGGACGGGTCTTACGTCGAGCGTGCCAAGGATTAAGCCAGTTTAGACGACATAGCGGGTCAGCGCTGCGTTGATCAAGACCACGCATGTGATCAAGGCGAGAGCGGTGGCGTTTCCATATCCCCAGCTGCGGCTCCAGGGCCAAATGGGCAACATGGCGGTGACGGCGAGAACCATCAGGACCATCACGACTATCGAGAACACCATGGCAAGCCCCGCAATCTGCACGGCGGTGTAAAGAGTATCTCCCCTCGCTGCTTACAGTTTGTGAGGAGTGAGGGCAAGCACGCTCATTACGCGTGGTTGCAGCAAGAAGCGGATCGCATCACGCTGTGACCACAGCGTTGCCGTCTCCTCACGCAGCGAGGGACCTGCGCACCTCGAAAATTTCCATGATTCGCGCTCCGCGATGGGGTCCGTCGACCACGAATGTCCACCGCCCTTCCGTGAACGTGTCACACATCTTGACGCCCTTCACGAGGATCCAGTGTCCTTCCTTGCCCTTGTGCACCGCCAGGATGTAGTGGGCCCACACGTTGCGCGGCTTCTGCATCCAGCTCCACAGTGTCGGGCGCTCTTTCCTTGGCCGATTCATGAAGTTTTCTTTGAGCGTCATGGTGTAGCCAAACGCGGCGAGGGCGGCTTCGACCTCGTCGGCGCCTGTGCCCTTGACGATCGTTTTGCGCCTTGAATTGCGCGCCTCCCGGATCACGTCCTCGATCTTGCTGATGGGGAAGCCTGTGATGGCCGCCAGGACATAGGGCCCGCAGAATGCCGTGCGGCCGGTGTCATTGCACGCGTCATCAAGGCTGGAAGCCGGGCGGTTAGGGCTTAGGCATGCATCCATGGATCGCTCTCAAGGGTGGTTAATGCAATGTTAGTCAAAGGCGTTTACGAATGGTTAAGGGAGATCCACCTTCGGGCTCACGGAATTCACGGGCAGGCGACGCTTTCGCCAAAGGTCGGAAGGCATTGCATGATTGTGGTGGTCGTATTCTTAGAGGCCGAAACCGGCCGTCAAGACGCACTGCGCCGCGCGTTGTTGCAGCATGCCCTGAACAGTTTGGAACGTGAGGCCGGTTGCAAGCGTTACGACGTTTGCCTGGACCCCGTGGAAGCGCCGGCTTTTCTGCTTTACGAAGTATTCGCTGACGAAGCCGCCTATCAAGCCCATCGCGAGCTGCCCCACTATGCTGAGTTTCGTGTCATGACCGACCCATGGATCCGTTCGCGGCGCGTGCTGACATATGAATTGGTCACGGGTTCTGGGTCCGCTTAGGACAAAAGTCGAAAGCAGCCCCCGTCCCCTCACGCGCCTCTGCGAATTGGCAATTTCTTTGTCCTTGGAATGTCGTTTACCCATCATGCTGGTCGCGCTCTTGCCACGACGCCGGCATCCCGTGCACTATGGCGTATGCGGAGCGAGGCCTGAGCCGACGGTCTTGGGCAAACCGGGAGCGGCGTATGCGTTACGGACAGGACGACCGTGAAAGCGGCAACGTTGAGGACCGCCGTGGTCAACGCGGACCGATTTTTCGCTTTCCAATGGGCGGCCGCAGAGGACGACCCTTGCGAATTCCGATTGGCGGTAAAGGCATCAGCCTCACATCGTTGCTGATCATCGGCGGCCTTTTGCTGCTTTTTGGTGTTAACCCGCTGGACCTGTTTAGCCCGGGTTCGGGCCGCTATTCGGAAGTGCCGCAATTGCCGCGCTCTGAACCGCGGCCGACGGGCAATCAGCCTGGGCGTCCATATTCAGAGATCCCAGGTCTTCCCGGCGGACGGCAGACAACGCAAAGCGCGGACGACATGAAGCGGTTCGTCTCGCAAGTTCTTGCCGACACGGAGGATGTTTGGAAGCGGGTGTTTCGCGGCTTCGGGCGCAGTTATACGGAGCCGCGCATGGTTTTGTTTTCTGGTGCTACGCGCACGGCGTGCGGTGTAGGTGTCTCCGCGATGGGGCCTTTCTATTGCCCGATCGATCGACGGATTTACGTCGATCTTGTGTTTTATGATGAGCTTAAACGGCGGTTCGACGCACCGGGCGATTTTGCGCAGGCCTATGTGATCGCGCATGAGGTTGGCCACCATGTGCAAAAGTTGCTTGGCATTGCCGACAAGGTGCAAGAGCTAAAAGGTTCCATGGACACGAGTAGCGCCAATGCGCTGCAAGTGCGCATGGAGTTGCAGGCCGATTGCCTTGCTGGCGTGTGGGCCCATCTCAACGATCAGATAAAGGACAGGCTAGAGCCAGGCGATGTTGAGGAAGGATTGAACGCTGCCAGCCAGATCGGCGATGATATGATGCAAAGGCGCACTCAAGGGCGTGTCGTTCCTGATGCATTTACGCATGGCAGCGCTGCACAACGTGTTCGCTGGTTTCGCAAAGGCCTTGAAAGTGGCGAAATTGGCACCTGTGATACGTTCAATACGAGCACTCTTTGAGCGAAACAGGCCGCACAGGCCTCAACCGAAGAATCGGGGGCGAGCGCAAAGCTCCCAGTCAGGCGGGCCGTGTCATGAGACAGAGGACCACAGTAAACAGCGTCATCTTCGCGGCCATCGTGAGTGTGATGGCTGCGGGCAATTCTGTGCGCTCGAAAGCTGACGACAACGCATCTGCACCAATTGTTGTGCCTGCCGGTCCTGAAGCGGAAAGCGGTATACGTCCACGAGATCTCCGATTGCGGGCAGTCGTATCTCATGCCTGGGAAGACGCGATTGCGACGTGGAAAGGCCTTATCAGGCCCCGAGCATCGGAAATTGATGCAGTCCATCTGAGGTTTGTGCGACGCGTATCGCCGATGAATTGCTATGGGCTCTACGCGGGAGATGGTCCGGTCTACTGCAGCGGCAATCTGACGGTCTTTGTCGGCACGGAGGCCGCCGACCGTTTGTTGGTCAAGCTAGGGCCGCACGGTGGCGCTGGCATCACCTTTCTCGTTGGTCACGAGATTGGCCACCACATTCAAAACTTGCATGGCAGGTTCCGGTTTTTGAAGGGTGTGATCCGGTCTGATCCCGAAAACATGATCGAAGCAATACGCCGCTTCGAGCTTGAGGCTGATTGTCTGGCAGGCGTATGGATCCGTGCAAGTAAAGCTTGGAGCAAATCCGGACGCTTTAGATTGGACCTCATGGCGGCGTTCAAGACGATAGGTGACGAAAGCCTTGGCGGTCAGTTCAGCGCCAATCGATCGTCCCGCCTCTCAATTCACGGCACTTCGGAGCAGCGCACCCGCTGGTTTATGCGCGGCTTGGAGCATGGCGACGACATGAGCACCTGCAATACGTTCAGGACGCCAAGTCTCTAAATGATGGCTTTCCCGGTCTTACGTCGGGGGCAGTACGTTGCCGCCGTAGGTGCCGACTTTGCACGAATGGCCTCTTTGCCCCAGCACTTTGCAGACGATCTCGGCCTGCTGCTTGCTGCCCAGCGGACCTGCTACGAGGTCGTAGGTTCGTTTGCTCGACTGGCCGCGTGTGGTGTAACGCGGCTGCAAGTGACCTAAGGCATCCTTGTTGCGATCGGCCAAAACGCTCCAGTTGAGCTGGAGCGAGGCGACAGACGGACCTGTTGCCAGCTGCACCCCCACCGATTTCGGTTGTTCCTTGGTCGGAGCCTTTTTCTTGGCCGGCGTCTTTTTGGCCGCTACTTTTTTGGCGGGTGCCTTGACCGGCGCTTTCTTCTCTACGGATTTCGGTCTTGCGGCCGGGGTCGAGACGGCGGAGGACTGGGCCGCCGCCATCGCAATAGCCGGCCGCGAAACACTCGCCGTATCGATAGGATCGGCTTGCTCTTGTCTCCCGTTGAGCAGCTGGGGGCCTGCCGGCGTCTTGGATGCCGACTTCTGCAGACTAGCAAGCTGATTTTCCAATTGCGAGTTGCGCTCGGCTGTTGTTTCCATCCGCGCTTTCAGGTTGGCCACGTCCAACTTCATCTCACCCAGCGAATTCCGGAGCGGATCGAGATCGGCGAGAGCGCGCTCAACATTACGCTGCAAAGTGACGGCTTCCTGATCGGCTCCATCAGTGGCAGAACTAAATCTGCCAAGTGCGTCGGGGCGCAAGCCAAGCAGCGTGAGATAGGCCAAGGCAAAACCACCAAGGACAACCCACACAGAGACATAGGGGGTCAGGGTCTTGCGTTTCGCGGGTCTGGGAGGTTGCGGCAAGGGCATTCTTGGCATCCAAATGGTTGGGCATCCAAAAGGTTGGGCATCCGAGAGTTGGGCATTCACAGACGCTGTCAGCGCGCGGACTTGGA
>CAYOPW010000015.1:0-24034 GCA_964405975.1 uncultured Hyphomicrobium sp. | reverse complement strand
GGTTGGGCATCCGAGAGTTGGGCATTCACAGACGCTGTCAGCGCGCGGACTTGGAATAGAATCAATGACGATGGTGGTTGAGTCCCTGCTGGAGGGCAACGCGGCGGACGCCATAAGGCTGCAGCACTTGTGGACGAGGATATCGTGCAGTGCACATTTAACGGGCCTAAAGGCCGAGCTAGATGGATTGTGTTTGGAATGCAACACGGCCCCGCCGCGACGGGACGGCACATTCGCGGGGCTTAGCCCTGTTCGCGGTGTGCTTCGGGCGGTATGAAGCTTGCATTGATCAATATGCGATTCGCGGGGTCTGAGACGCTAGAGATGGCCCTTGAATTTACCCAGACTTTTCAGCTTTAGAGACCGGATGACGCGCCGACCCTTACTCATCATCGTTCTCGCTGCCGGCCAGGGCACCCGCATGAAGTCAGCGATGCCCAAGGTGATGCATGCGATCGCCGGCCGCTCCATGCTTGGCCACGCGTTGAATGCCTGCCAGGAGCTCGGGGCGGAAACCACCGCCGTAGTGATCGGTCCCGACATGGAGGATGTTCGAGCGGCGGCCTTGCAACAAATGCCCGGCGCCCGCGTCTATCTCCAAGAGCGCCAAGATGGCACCGCGGGCGCCGTGCTCGCAGCCCGCGAGGCCATCGAAAACCACAAGGGCGATGTGCTTGTCCAATATGCGGACACACCGCTTCTGACGGCTGGCACATTGGAGCGGCTGCGCGATCGGCTCGACGATGAAACGGGCCTTGCCGTACTGGGTTTCGAGGCGTCAGATCCTTCCGGCTATGGCCGATTGATCACCGGCGCGGATGGCACGCTGCAAGCTATTCGCGAACACAAGGACGCCAGTGATGAGGAGCGCCGCATCAGGTTATGCAATTCCGGTGTCATGGCCTTTCGCTTGGGCGATCTGTTGGGTGTGCTGGACCGCATCGGCAATGCTAACGCTAAGGGAGAGTTTTATCTGACAGATGCCGTTGAGATTGCGCGCAGTGATGGCGCGCGCGCTGGTGTGGTGGTCTGCGCCGAAGAAGAGGTCATGGGCATCAACTCGCGTGATCAGCTTGCCCTAGCCGAGGCGCTCTATCAAAGACATGCGAGGCTGGCGGTCATGCGCGAAGGGGCCACGCTTATCGCGCCAGAGACTGTCTGGTTCTCTTACGATACAAAAATCGGACGTGACGTTGTTATCCAACCAAACGTGTTTTTCGGTCCAGGTGTGATGATCGAAGACAACGTTGAGATCTTGGCCAACTGCCACTTTGAAGAATCACGTATTGGGGCCGGTTCGCGCGTGGGACCTTTCGCGCGTTTTCGCCCGGGCGCAGAACTGGGCGAACGCGTGCGCATCGGTAATTTTGTAGAGGTAAAAAACTCAGTGCTGGGCGATGGCGCCAAGGCGAACCACCTCTCGTACGTGGGCGATGGAGACGTGGGTGCGGGGTCCAACATTGGTGCCGGCACAATCTTCTGCAACTATGATGGTTTCGAAAAGCACCGCACCGTGCTTGGACCCGGCGTGTTTGTCGGTTCGAACGCCTCGCTCGTTGCTCCTGTGAAAATTGGCGAAGGTGCCTATGTCGGTGCCGGCAGTGTGATTACGAAAAACGTTTCTGCCGATGCTCTGGCGCTGACGCGTCCCACACAGGAGGAGCGGCCGGGGTGGGCCGCAAAATTCCGCGCATTCATTATGAAGCGCAAGGCGAGGGCCGGGTGATTGGGTGCGCGTGCGAGTGTGCGAGCACCAAAGAAACACAGTGTGATTTGAATGCCGACTTAACCTACCGCTAGCCCTAATGCGCGTGACAAGATTCGAGGACTGAACAGCATGTGCGGCATTGTCGGAATTATTGGTGAAAAGGGCGTTGCTGCAGATATCGTCGATGCATTGCGGCGACTGGAATATCGCGGCTATGACTCAGCGGGTATCGCCACGATTGAGAACGGGCATCTTGAGCGCCGTCGCGCTGAAGGCAAGCTGCGCAATCTCGAAAGCCGGCTCTTGAGCGAGCCCCTGCAAGGCCGCACGGGCATTGGGCATACGCGCTGGGCGACGCACGGCCGCCCGACCGAACGCAACGCACATCCGCACATGAATGGCAAGGTTTCGGTGGTTCACAATGGAATCATTGAGAATTTTCGCGAGCTCAAGGCCGCGCTCGAGCCAAAGGGGTACGTGTTCGAGACGGACACGGACACTGAAGCTATCGTCCACGTCATTACCGAAGAACTCGACCAGGGTGCGACATTAGAGCAGGCTGTCAAGAATACGCTTTCGCGGCTGCATGGTGCATTTGCGCTTGCCATTATTTTTGCTGGCCACGACGAGCTTATGTTCGCTGCGCGCCAAGGCAGCCCGCTCGCCATCGGACATGGCGAAGGTGAAATGTATCTGGGATCAGACGCGATTGCGCTGGCCCCTTTCACTGATGTGATCACGTACCTGGAGGATGGCGATTGGGCGGTGCTACGCAGGGATGGCGTGCAGGTTTATGATCGCTCTGGGGCGCCCGTGAAGCGACCGCTTGTGAAGTCTGTGGCCAGCTCGCTGCTGGTGGATAAGGGCAACCACCGCCACTTCATGGCGAAAGAAATCCACGAGCAGCCGGAAGTCGTCAGCGACACGCTTGCCAACTATATTGACATGAATACGGGCACCGTGGTCTTCCCCGATCTTGGTATTGATCTGGCCAAGGTTCCGCGGATTACGCTCTCGGCCTGTGGCACCGCCTACTACGCAGGGCTTGTTGCCAAGTATTGGATCGAGCGCTACGCGCGCGTACCCGTTGAAATCGATATTGCTTCAGAAATGCGCTACCGCGAGCCGCCTATGGGCTCTGGCGGCCTTTCGGTTTTCGTCTCGCAGTCAGGTGAGACTGCCGACACGCTGGCGACACTGCGTCATGCTAAGGGCACAGGTGAACGCATCGCCTCTGTAGTCAATGTGCGCACGTCTACGATTGCCCGTGAATCCGATGCCGTGCTGCCCACGCTCGCTGGGCCGGAGATTGGGGTCGCCTCAACAAAGGCATTCACTTGTCAACTCTCCGTGCTTGCCTGCCTAGCAATCGCGCTTGGTAAGGCGCGGGGTGTTATCACGGCCGAGGCCGAGCGCGTTCTTGTCCAAGCCTTGATCGAAGTCCCGCGGCATATGTCGACAATCCTCGGCAAGGAGGAACAGTACGAGGCGATCGCGCACGATCTATCCAAGGCCCGCGATGTCCTCTATCTCGGCCGCGGCACCAGCTATCCGCTGGCGCTGGAGGGCGCTCTGAAACTCAAGGAGATTTCCTACATCCACGCCGAAGGCTACGCGGCTGGCGAGCTGAAGCACGGGCCCATAGCACTGATTGACGAGAACGTGCCGGTTATCGTGGTAGCGCCGCATGACGACCTGTTCGACAAGACGGTCTCCAACCTGCAGGAGGTGGCCGCGCGCGGCGGGCAGATCATTTTGGTTTCCGACGCCGCCCCTGAAAAGGTCGGCTGCAAGCTGGCCGCGCATATCGCAATGCCAGCGGCATCTGCCTTCACTAATCCCCTAATAAGCGCCGTGCCGGTGCAACTTCTTGCCTATCATACGGCGGTTATTATGGGCACAGATGTGGATCAGCCGCGCAATTTGGCCAAATCGGTAACCGTGGAATAGGCGGGAAAACGCCAAATTCGGGCCGGTCGCGGATTTGCCTCTAAGTGCTGGTTGACTTAACGTCCGCCGCCAGTGAGTCCGGTGGTGGAGCCCTCGGAAATCTCTGAACAATTCAAGGGGGAACGGGTTGCGAATTCTGGCTTACACTGCGCTTTTGATCGCGGTTGGGGTTTGTCCGGCGGCCGCGTTCGATGGGCCGACGCAATCGACAGGCGGGAAAAAAGCCGCGCCGGCCCCTGGCTCGGCGGCGAGCCCGGCAGCCAAAGACACCGCCAAGCCCAAGACCGCGTCGCCGACCGAGAAGCTCTATAATGCAGGAATTAAGGCGTACGAGGCGGGAAACCACGTCGAGGCGATCAAACATCTGGGTGCGGCCATTCGTGCCGGCGGTCTGCAAAAGTCTCAGGTCGCCAAGGCGCTCTACTATCGCGGCCTCGCATTTCGCAAAAAGGGCAAGCCAGGTCAGGCGATCTCGGATTTAACAAGCGCATATTGGCTCAAGGAAGGCCTGACCCCGACGGAAAGGTCTGACGCTTTGAGTAACCGCAATGCGGCCTACCGCGAAGCCGGCATCAGCAATGCGCCCGCAGCGTCGGAATCGGTCGTCGTTGCGGCCGAGCCGAGCTTCAGCGCATGGGAAACAGCAACGTTGGGTACGGCTGCGTCGCCCGCCACAAATACATCTTCGGTGTCTCAGGCGCCAAAAGCGGCCGTCGCACCAGCAAACAACTCCAGCACGAACGCGGCTAAGACAGAAAGCTCGGGCGGTGGATTCTTCAGCAGCATCACAAGCCTGTTTACTGGGGGTAGCAGCTCATCGAGTGCGTCTAAGCCCAGCGAGCCCAAAGAGTCGGTTACGACAGCCTCAATTCCAGCGAAGCCCGAAACGTCGAGCTGGAATCAATCAACGCAGGTCGCTGCCGCGCCGCCTGCAAAGCTGAAGAAGCCTGCACAGGTCTCAACACCGTTTTCTACACAGGTGGCTGCTGCGCCGCCGCCGGTGAAGCCCAAGAAACCCCCTCAGGTCACGACGCCGTTTGCCACCCAGGTAGCAGCCGCGCCGCAGTCGGCTGTTGCCGCAAAGCCGAGCAAACCCAAGGCCGCAAGCGTTCCATCGGGCAAATATCGTTTGCAGGTCGCCGCCGTCCGTTCACGCAGCGAAGCGGAGGCGGTGGCGGCCAGCCTCATGCAAAAGTACGGTGGCAAGCTTGGACCGCGCCGGCCCGTTGTCGACGAGGCGGTGATCGGCAGTATGGGAACGTTCTATCGCGTCAGGGTTGGGCCATATGCCAATGCCAAGGAGCCGCAGCAATTATGCGGTACATTGCGCACCAGCGGATTCGACTGCCTCGTCGTAACGAAATAGGGCCAAGTCGTCGCCAATACGGCGTAAGCAGCGATCTTGTGCGCAGCGCAGTGTGTGCGCTTCTGCTCAGCTTCAATACGTGGGAAGGTCGTGTGGCATGCGCTGGGTGGCCGGCGCGGCTGCCCAAGAGCTTTTACCGGGGGGCATCCCATGAGAAAGACCACGCCTAGGCCCAAAGATATCGCTTCGCGAGGCGGTTCGACCGGGCTGAGGGCCGGACTGGAGCGCCTCACACACGGGGAAGAAACGGGTGAATGGCATCTTGGCGCGCGGCTAAGGAACTATTTCCTCACCGGGTTGGTCGTCGTCGGGCCCGTCACCATCACCATTTACATTGCTTGGTGGTTCATCCACGCCTTGGACGCTTGGATCAAGCCGTTCGTGCCAAGCGCCTATCTGCCCGACACCTACCTGCCATTCGCCGTGCCGGGAATCGGGCTCATCATCGCCATTGCGCTGCTGACGATCATCGGCGCGCTGGCGGCCAACCTGCTCGGACGCACGCTCATAAGTTTTGGCGAGTTAATGCTGAGCGGCATGCCTATCGTGCGCAACGTCTACCGGGCCTTGAAGCAAATTTTTGAATCCGTTGTCACCGCCACCGGTCCCGGCCAGGCCTTTCAGAAAGTCGGGCTCATTGAATTCCCGTCCAAGGGCCTATGGTCGATCGTATTTGTCACGGGAGATACGACTGGCGAAGTCGGGCTTGTGAAACCTGGCGGCGAGGAAGACTTGGTCACCGTTTTTATGCCGACGGGCGTGGTGCCGCCCACGGGGTTTGTGTGTTTCCTGCCGCGCAAGAGCGTTATCGTCCTCGACATGAATATCGAGGACGCCGCCAAGGTGATTATCTCTGCTGGCATGGTGACGCCGGAGTCGCAGTCCAAGCTGAAGGAATTGGCCGAGCAGGCCAAGCGCGAAGGGCCGAAGCCCTCCGATCCTGAAAAGACACCTTAGCAGCTACAAGCCTAGGCGGCGCGGAAGAGGCGCACGGCCTCATCGCATTCGAATATGTAAAGCAGAGTGCGCAGCGCCTCGCCGCGGGGGGTGGCCAGTTGACGATCGTTGGCGATAATGAGTTTTGCGTCGTCGCGCGCAGCGCTCAAGAGCGTTTCGAAGTTTGGCACCTCCGCGACGCGGAAGCCGGGCGTCCCGCTTTGGCGCGCGCCGAGAACCTCGCCGCCCCCGCGCAGTTCTAAATCCTTCTCGGCGATAAGAAAGCCGTCTTCCGTCTCGCGCATCATGTCGAGCCGGGCCTGTGCCGTCTCGCCGAGCGGCGGCTTATAGAGCAACATGCAATAGGATTGACGCTCACCGCGCCCAACGCGCCCGCGCAGCTGATGTAACTGGGCCAGTCCAAAGCGTTCAGCGTGCTCGATTACCATGATCGTTGCATTGGGCACGTCGACCCCAACCTCGATAACTGTCGTCGCCACCAAGATCTTTAGTTGCCCCTCTGCGAAGCCCTCCATGGCGGCGTCCTTCGCTTTCGCCGACATGCCGCCATGCAGAAGGCCCACCGTCTCCTTCCCGAAGATCTGGGACAAATGCGCATGGCGTTCTTCGGCGGCAGCAAGTTCGGAGACGTCCGAACTTTCGATCAGCGGGCAGACCCAATAGATCTGCACACCCTGCTGCAGCGTGCGGCGGATGGCGTCGACGACATCTTCAATGCGATCGAGCGACGATTTGGTTGTAATGACGGCTTTGCGCCCTGGCGGCTTCTCGGTGAGCTTCGATACGTCAAGGTCACCGTAATGGGTCATCAACAGCGTGCGGGGGATGGGTGTCGCCGTCATGACCAGGACGTCGGTTGCCGCGCCCTTGCCCTTTGATTGCAGGGATAGCCGCTGGTGCACACCAAAGCGGTGCTGCTCGTCAATGACCGCGAAGGCGAGGTCATGAAACACGACGTCGGCTTGAAACAGTGCGTGTGTGCCGATGAGAATATCGATCTCTTTGGCCGCAAGCCGATCGAGAATGTCGTTGCGCGAGCGGCCCTTTTCACGGCCAGTTAACAGGGCGACGCGCAGGCCCGCCTTTTCTGCCAAGGGAGCAATGGTTTCCAAATGCTGGCGCGCGAGCACCTCAGTAGGCGCCATAAAGGCGGCTTGAGAACCTGCTTCCACTGCGATGGCCATTGCCATTAAGGCGACCACCGTCTTGCCCGAGCCTACGTCGCCTTGAAGTAATCGCAACATGCGCTGGGCAGCGGCCATGTCAGACTCGATCTCCCGGATCGCCTCACGTTGAGAATTTGTCAGCGAGAAGGGCAGGGCATCAGCGATGCGCGCGCGGATATCGCCGGTACCTTTTACAATGCGACCTCGCTGGGCCTTTATGGACTGGCGCACGAGACCGAGGGCCAGTTGGCCTGCCAGCAGCTCATCGTAGGCGAGCCGCTGCCAAGGTGCGCTGCCGGGCGAAACGTCGCTTGCCTCTATGGGACGGTGCAGCCTGTGCAAGGCTTCGGCGAAGCTGGGCCAAGCGCGCGCTTTGAGCCATGTCTCGTCCTGCCATTCCGTCGGCGGGCGAATCCGCTCAAGAGCTTGGCGCGTCGCCTTCTGGACCACCTTGCCGGATAGCCCCGCCGTCAGTGGGTAGACTGGTTCCAACAACGGCAGATCATCGCGGGCATCTGGCTGCACGATGTAATCGGGATGTGACATCTGGAGCGTATCGGCGTAGCGCTCAACGCGGCCGGAGACATAGCGCTCCTCACCAACAGGAAGCTGGCGTTCGATAAATTTGCGCTCCGCATGGAAAAATACGAGCTCAAGCCGTCCGGTTTCGTCCTCGGTTAGAACCTTGTAAGGTGCGCGGCGGTTTCCGCGCGGGGGCGCCTTATGCTTCAAGACGCGAACTTTGAGCGTTGCAATGCTGCCTGGAACGGCGCCCGCCACTTTTGGCTCCGCACGCCGATCGATGACGCCATTGGGCAAATGCCATAGCAGATCGAGCACGCGGGGCTCGGTGACGCCCGGCGGCAGATCGAGACACTTCTTAAGCAGTATGATCAGCCGCGGGCCGATTCCGGTCAGCGCCTGAAGGGAAGCAAAGAGGGGCGAGAGCTCGTTAGGCCGCATAGGCTCGACAAAATCCAAGAGATTGATAGCGGCCGTGCGCTTTTAGCGTTGTGTCGATCGAGGCATAGTTACGCGTGGCACGATCGTCCCTTTGCGCAGGCCGGCACGAGCGCTATATCAACGGCCAATCCGGCGCGAGGGTGGCGGGCTCGCCCCATGGCGTCAAGCCTTTGGCCCGGGTTATCCAAGAGAGCGGGTTCGGGCGATGAATGATGAACTGGAAATGCGCCGCCGCCGGGCGGCCTATCGTGCGTCGCATCGCGGCACCAAGGAGATGGATTTGATCCTTGGGCGGTTTGCAAATGCCTACCTGGAAGGCCTTGGCGTGGAGAAGATGGCCGGCTTTGAGCGATTTATTGCTCTGCCCGACCCAGTGCTCAGCCAGTGGTTTTCGCAGGATGCGGCGCCACCGGATCCTGAATTCGCCCAATTGATCGCTGCGATCCGCGCGTTTCATGGCTTGGGGCAATCCTCTGCCGGTACGACGGAAGAGAGTGAATGAACGCGCCTGACAAAAACAGTGCCGTTTCCAGCGATCGCATTATTGCGGGTGTGCCCGAGGGGCTTGACGCGCTCGTTATCGCCCATCTGGTGAATGATGCGGGAAGCGCCAAAGCGCCAGGCACGATGCTACATGTTGCGCGCGACGACCGGCGTCTTGATGCACTTGAGCAGGCGCTGTCGTTCTTTGCCCCGGATGTGCGCGTCATTCCGTTCCCGGCGTGGGATACGGTCCCCTATGATCGCATAGGGCCCAACGCAGAGATAGTCGCCAGGCGCATCACCGCGCTTGCGAAACTCAGCCTCAGCTCGCGCAAACATCCCACGGTGGTTCTCACTACAGTCAATGCGATTTTGCAGCGTGTGCCCCCGCGCGCATTCCTCAAGCAAGCGCTGAAGCATGTTGCGCCCGGCCAGCGTATTGATATGGGACGGCTGACACAGCGGTTGGCACTCATGGGCTACGTGCGCACGGGCACGGTCATGGAACCGGGCGAGTATGCAGTGCGAGGAGGCATTGTTGATCTGTTTCCGCCGGGTCGCTCAAGTCCAGTTCGTCTCGACTTCTTCGGCGACACACTCGAGACGATCAAGGCCTTTGAGGTGCAAACCCAGCGTACGATCAAGACGGTGCGCAAGCTTGCACTGATCCCGGTCAGCGAGCTCGCTTTCGGCGAGGAGGCAGAAAAACTCTTTCGCAGGCGCTATGTCGAGCTGTTTGGGGGCGCGACGGGCGACGACCCGCTCTATGAGGCCGTCAGCGCGGGTCAGCGCTATCCCGGCCAGGAGCATTGGCTGCCGCTCTTCCACGATAACCTGGAGACGCTGTTTGATTATCTCCCCGGTGTTGGTGTGAGTTTTGATCATCTGGCCGATGAGGCGGTCGAGCGCCGTTTTGAGCAGATTGCCGAGCACTACGATGCGCGGCTGGAGTCGCTCGAAGAGAACACATTTGGCGCACCGCCCTACAAGCCAATTCCACCAGAACGCATGTTTCTTGATGGGCCTGGATGGGCCGGAGCCCTTGGTACACACCCCATCTATCGTCTGACGCCTTTCGAAGAGGTCGAAGCGCCCAATGTGCATTCTTGGCACGGCCGGGGCGGGCGCTCGTTCGCAGCCGAGCGCCAGCAGGGCGATGTCAACGTGTTTGATGCGGTTGCCGGCCATGTCCGCAAAGTCCAAAGCGACAAAAAGCGCGTCATCATCGCCGCGTGGACCGCGGGCGCGCGTGAGCGGTTGGGCTCGCTTCTGGCCGACCACGGGCTTGGCAATGCAGAAAAAGTGGAGAACTACGCTGAGGCGCTGGCGCTGCCGGGAACAACGACGGCTCTGGCCGTTCTTGGACTGGAGCAGGGGTTTGAGACGCCCCAGTTCGCCATCATCGGCGAACAGGACATTCTAGGCGACCGCCTCGTGCGGCCCCGGCGCAAGGCGCGCAGCGCCGTTGACGTACTGACTGAAGCAACAAGCCTGTCGATTGGTGATCTCGTGGTGCACGCCGATCACGGAATCGGACGCTTTTCCGGCCTCAAGACCATCACCGTGCTGGATGCCCCGCACGATTGTCTTGAACTGCAGTACGCCGGCGGCGACAAGCTGTTCCTGCCCGTCGAGAACATCGAGCTTCTCTCACGTTATGGAGCAGACGAGGCGGACGCGCAGCTCGACCGGTTGGGCGGCGTCGCCTGGCAGTCGCGCAAGTCGCGCCTCAAGAAACGCCTGCGCGAAATCGCCTCCGAACTCATCAAAATCGCAGCGTTGCGCCAGCTCAAGGAAGCGCCGGCAATGGCCGCGCCGGAAGGGGCCTATGATGAGTTCGTGGCACGCTTCCCCTATGAGGAAACGGAAGATCAGGACACATCCATCGACGCGGTGCTAGGCGATCTCAACTCGGGCCGTCCCATGGACCGCTTAGTGTGCGGCGACGTCGGCTTCGGTAAGACGGAGGTCGCTTTGCGCGCCGCACTTGTCGCCGCGATGAATGGTTTCCAGGTCGCTGTGGTCGTACCGACGACGCTACTCGCCCGCCAGCACTTCAAAACGTTCACTGACCGCTTCCAGGGATTGCCGATCAAAATTGCGCAAGCTTCCCGGCTGGTCGGGTCTAATGCACTGGCGCAGGTGAAAGAGGGTCTCAAGAGCGGCGCGATCGATATCGTCATCGGCACGCACGCGCTGCTCGGAAAAACCGTGACTTTTGGGCGGCTTGGCCTTCTGATCATCGACGAGGAGCAGCATTTTGGCGTCACACACAAAGAGCGCATCAAGCGCCTGAGAGAGGATGTGCACGTCCTCACGCTGTCAGCAACGCCCATCCCGCGCACGCTACAGCTCGCCTTGTCGGGCGTGCGCGAGCTATCGCTGATCACCACGCCGCCGATCGATAGGCTGGCAGTGAGAACCTATATCTCACCCTTTGACCCGGTTATTGTGCGCGATGCCCTACGTCGCGAGCGCTATCGCGGCGGTCAGTCGTTCTATGTGGCACCGCGTATTTCCGACCTCGATGAGGTGGCTGAGTTCTTGCGCGAAACAGTACCGGAGCTCACGTTCGCGCGTGCGACGGGCCAGATGCCGTCCGGCGAACTGGAGGACGTCATGACCGCCTTCTATGAAGGCCGCTATGATATTCTTTTGTCGACGGCGATCGTGGAGTCTGGTCTGGATCTGCCCAACGCCAACACCTTGATCGTGCATCGCGCTGATATGTTCGGGTTAGCCCAGCTCTATCAGCTGCGGGGCCGGGTAGGCCGGTCCAAGACGCGCGCGTACGCCTACTTCACGATCCCGCTCGGACAGCGCTTAACGGAAGCGGCGGAGAAGCGCCTCAAAGTTCTGCAATCGCTCGACACGCTTGGCGCCGGGTTCTCGTTGGCCTCGCATGATCTCGACATCCGCGGTGCTGGAAATCTGCTGGGCGAAGAGCAGTCGGGCCACATTCGCGAAGTCGGCTTCGAGCTTTACCAGTCGATGCTGGAAGAGGCGGTCGCATCAATGAAGGGCGGTGAGGCGGAAGGCGAGGCTGAGCAATGGAGCCCCACAATTTCGCTCGGGACCGCGGTTCTCATACCAGAGACATACGTAGCGGACCTACAGCTCAGGTTGGGCCTTTACCGGCGCCTGTCGTCTCTAGAGACGCGTGCCGACCTCGATGCGTTTGCCGCCGAATTGGTCGACCGCTTCGGTGAATTACCCGAGGAGGTTGGACATCTGCTCGATGTCATGGAGATTAAGGGGCTATGCCGCCAAGCCGGTATCGCGCAAGTGGATGCCGGACCGAAGGGCGCCGTCATAGGCTTCCACAAGAACGAGTTTGCCAATCCCGAAGGTCTTATTGCGCTGGTGCAGGCCTCACGCGGGCACGTCAAAGTACAGCCTGATCAGAAAGTGGTCTTTAAAGGCGAGTGGGATTTGCCCGAAGAACGATTGAAAGGCGTGCGCGCGCTCATCACCAAGTTGGGCGGACTTGCCGCTGAGGCGCGCAAGGCGGCGTGAGGCAACTAGGTCTTCGCGCTCTCAGGCCGCCCTGGGAGCGTTAGCGCGGAACGCATCAGCTTTCCGTTGGCGGTGCGGGGCAACGAATCCACAACCACGTATTCGCGCGGGCACTTGTAAGGGGCCAGTCGTTCGGCAGCGAATCGCTGGATTTGGGTGATATCGGGCTTCACTCCGGCAGCCGGAACGATAAACGCGGCGATCACGTTCACATCGCCGCGCACGGCAACCTCCGCGCAAGCCACTTCGCTTATGTTGGGGTGCTCGCCTAACACGGCCTCCACTTCCTTTGGGGAGACGCGATAGCCGAGCGCGTTCATTAGGTCATTAGCGCGGCCGAGATGCGTTACGTAGCCCTCGTCGTCCATCATTGCGAGATCACCGCCCACAAACCATTCGCCGCGATAGACGGCGGCCTCTTCCTCCGGTCGGTTCCAATACCCCAGCATGAGCCCGAGGTCAGAACGATGCACGGCGAGCAGGCCTTGTTCGCCGGGGCCGAGTTCTTCAGTGCCGCCTTCGAGGGGAAGGATAGCGATGCGGCGGCCTGGTTGCGGCTTGCCGACGGTGCCGGGCTTGCGCGGCACGCTCGGCGAAGACGAAATGTATGTGGAGATTTCACTCATACCGAGCGCTTCGTAAATCTCGGTCTCCGTCTGCCCCGTCCACTCCTCGAAAAAGCCGGGCGGTGGCGTCTCGCCGGCGACAAGCCCGTGGCGTAAATGGCCGAGGCTGGCGCGTGTCGGCTGCGCATACTTCAGGATTTGGCGATAGAGGCCGGGAGTTGCGGCAAATAGCGTTGCGCCCGTTTTCGCGATGATACGGGGCCACAGCGCGGGATCGTTCTGGCCGGTATAGATAACGGCGGTTGCCCCATTGGCCCACGGGTCCGTGAGGCCGGTTCCCAACGTGTAGGTCCAGTTGAAGGCGCCGGCGCGTAGCATGCGATCATCTGGGCCGATGCCATACCAGCCCTGATACATGGGCCGCCGCCCGAAGGCGGAGCGCTGGGCGTGCAAGACACCCTTGGGGCGGGCCGTCGTTCCCGACGTGTAGATCAAAAAGGCAGGGTCATTGGCCAGCGTGTCGGCCCAGGCTGCGCGCTTACCTCGCCTGATCATGGCGGCAATCTCGTCACCCGCAATTGCACGCACCCCGCCGGGCAAAGTTTTGAGGCCGAGACCCTCCTCCACAGCAATTGCCTCCGCGCCAGAGTCGTTGAGCAGAAAGCGTACCTCGGGCTCGGTTAGCTGGGGCGATGTGGGCTGCGGCACAAACCCGCCCGCAATCGCGCCGAAGAAAAGCAGCGCGTAGGTGCTAGTGTTTTCCAACCGAATGAGAATGCGCCCGCCCGGCGCAATTCCTGAGGCCTTCAGGCCGCTGGCGATGCGCAAGACCGCCTCTTCAAGCTGCGCAAACGTCCAAACTTCGGCCGGAGCCGAGGCTGCAGCATCATCCACAACGACAAGTGCACGGGCGTTTGGTCGTGTCGCTGCCGCCCGCCCAATACAGTAGGCCGCCATGTTAAAGCGATCTGGCGGTGTTTCTTTCGCGGTGCCGGATGTCATGCGTTGTGAAGCTGCCCGTGTTATCGGCCCTCTGCCGACCACCAGCTGTCGAGGTTGTAGCCAAAGAGTGGGGTCTTTTCTGGATACTTCAGGTGCGTCCAATAGGCTAGCCACTGCTTCGGCACGTGAAATAGGGGTATCACGTAATCGCCTGACAAGAGCACGCGATCAAGAGCGCGCACGGCAGAAACGAATTCTTCTTCGCTCTTTGCTTCGAGAAGCGCACTGATCATCGCGTCAGCGGCCGGGTTCTCCACGCCTGCAAAGTTATAGGTGCCAGGCGTCTTTGCGGCCTTCGACGACCAGCGGAACAGTTGTTCGTTCCCCGGTGAGAGAGACGACGCCCAGGTGCTCTGGATCATGTCGTAGTCATAGTTTGTGAGCCGCGACTGGTATTGCGCGCTGTCGACGACACGTATGTTGACCTTGATGCCCAGCCGCTCCACGTCGCGGGCAAAACTCAGCAAGAGTCCTTCTTGAGCTGTAGACGCGGCAAGGATCTCAAATTCGAGCTGGCGTCCGGTCTTCTTGTTGATCAGTTTGCCGCCACTCAGCTCGTAGCCAGCCTCCTTTAGAAGTTTGAAGGCTGTGATTTGGTTTTTGCGGTTGCGTCCGCTGCCGCTGCTCTGGGGGAACTGGTAGGTCCCTTCCATGATTTCTGGCTTTACGAGATCGGCGTAGGGTGAAAGGAGTTGGCGCTCGGTTTTATCTGCCGCTCGCCCGGCCGAGGAGAGGGCTGAGCGCTCAAAATAACTCTGCGTACGCTTGAACAGGCCTGCATAAAGCGTGCGGTTAATCCACTCGAAATCGAACAAGAGAATGAGTGCCTGACGCACGCGCGGGTCGGCGAACACCTCTCGGCGCGTGTTGAACACAAGAGCCGTCATGCCCGCAGGTAGACCGATATCGAACGTTTGCTTCACAACGCGGCCGTCTTTCACAGCGGAAAAATCATAGCCGTTGGCCCAGCGGCGCGGATCTTCCTCAGGCCAAATATTGAGCTGCCCTGTTTTGAAGGCTTCAAACATGACTGAGCTTTCTCGGAAGTAGTCGAAACGGATCTCGTCGAAATTGAAGCGGCCCCGGTTGACCGCGAGATCCTTGCCCCAATAGTCAGGATTGCGTTGATAGGTGATGGAGCGTCCAGGATCGACCTTGGTCACGCGATAGGGGCCTGATCCCACGGGGGCCTGCAGGGTCGTTGCCTCGAATGTTTCGGGATCGATGGCGTGGCGTGGCAGAACCGGCATAAGTCCAAGGATCAAGGGAATTTCCCTATCGCCATCCGCAGCGAACGTAAACCGCACGGCGTGGTCGGATAACCGCTCTGCATTGTCCACCTTGCTGTAGTAAGTACGATGGTTGGGCCTGCCCTTTTCCTTCAATAGCTCCCATGTAAACAATACGTCGTCTGCTGTGACGGGCCTGCCGTCGGAAAACCGCGCTTTCGGGTTGATGTGGAAGGTGATTGAACTGCGATCGTCGGTGACCTCTATGCTTTCGGCAACGAGGCCATAGAGAGTGAATGGCTCGTCGAGACCCCGCGCCATCAAGCTCTCGTACACATACTCGCGGATGCCGGCGACCGGCTCCCCTCTAATGATCAAAGGGTTGAGGCTGTCAAAAGAGCCATAAGTACTGAGTACGACCCGCCCGCCCTTAGGCGCCTCCGGATTGACATACGAATAGTGCGTGAAGTCGGCCGGCTGCTTGGGCGTGCCGTGCATGGCGATGCCATGGGCCGGTTCGGCGTGCGATGACGGTGCACTCGCTGTGAGCGCCAGCACTGCAGACAGGGCAATCACAAAAGCACGCGTCATCCGGGCCAAAGCCTTTCCTGCCAAACAACTCGCCCCCGAAATTCCAGCCCGTACCGATGGAGCAACGGCCTGTAATTCGGTCCCTACCACATCCCAGCGCGGCTTCCCCTGGCCGCTGCGGATCGTCGCGGATCTAGGGGCGGCGTAGCGCTAATACCACGTTTGTGACTAACGAATTTGGGGATTAGAGGGCCCCCGATCTATTGGCCACGGGATTGCCGCAATCGCGGCTTTAGTGCGCGTTCGATAGGCGCTGCTGGGCGCCTGTGAGCGGGCGCTATTGAAATGCGCCAAACGAGGGGTTGAGCTGGCGGGGCCAGCTCTTTGAGAGAGGTTGATGTATTCCATGGCAAATTCAGTTTCGCACCCATCAGCCACCGGGCGGGGGAGCCAACGTATCGCTGTTGTTTGTGCGTCCGTTGGTTTGGCGACCCTCATGGCTAGCGCACCGGCATTGGCGCAGGACAAGGCGGCTGCCAAAAAGGGCGCCCCTCCCACCGCTTCGGTAACCACAGACCAGAAAGCGAAGAGCGCGTGGGTCAAGCTGTGCGAAAAAGCTTCGCTCAACCACAGGGGCAAAGACGGTAAAGACGTCAAAGAGGAGAAGAATATCTGCCTCACCCATCACGAGCGCCTGGACGGCAATACGGGTGCGGTCTTGGTGTCTGCTGCAATTCGTGAGGTCGAGGGCTCAGACAAAAAGAGCCTCATGATCATGGTGCCGCTGGGCATGGCTATTCCGCCCGGCATTCGTGCCGCCGTCTACACAAAGGATCAGTGGGCAAAGGCCGCAAAGAACGAAAAGATCGATGAGAAGACTCTTAAGCCGGTCACGCTAAAGTTTTCGCTCTGTCACGCGGCAGGCTGCACGGCTGAGACAATTGCCACGAAAGAGATCCTCGAACAGATGAAAACCGGTGGCGGCATCATGGTGATCGCCATGAATGCAGCTGCTAAGCCTGTCGGGTTTCCGGTGCCTCTAGCTGGTTTCACCGCGGCTCACAGCGGCAAGCCTGTCGACAACAGGGAATATGCCAAGGCGCGTGGTCAGCTAATGGCGCAGATCCGCCAGCGGCAGGTTGAGGCCATGGAGAAAGCCAAGGCCGAGAAGATGAAACTGCTGCCGCCGCAACCCGGCACGGGCGCTACAGTGAAAGACGCGCCGCCGAAGAAGTAGTAGGCTGCGTTATTCTTCGACGGCAGTCGTTCAAAATAAAACCGCCCGGAAAACACGCCGGGCGGTTTTCTGTTTGTCGAATTGGTTGGCGTTAGTGCGACTGAAGGTAAAGCGCGCGGTAACCGCCTCGCTCGTCCTCAGTAAATAGCTCCAAGACCTGCGGGTGCCGCAAGGGTTGGCCGGTCTCGTCGGGCAGCAAGTTCTGCTCAGAGACGTACGCGACGTACTCAGTGTCCTCGTTTTCAGCAAGCAGGTGATAATAGGGCTGATCTTTATCCGGGCGAATATCCTCGGGTATTGACAGCCACCATTCCTCGGTGTTGTCAAACTCCGGATCGACGTCGAAGACCACGCCCCGAAAAGGGTAAAAGCGATGGCGCACGACCTGTCCGACCGTGAACTTCGCCTGCCTGACCTGACCTGTTCCACCCATTGGAATCGCCATCTCTGCCATACTAGCTATTCCATGGGAGGTCGGCGCCCGTGTCAATCCAGCTTATCGATTTCGGTTCACGCATTATTACGACTCGTGGCCGATGAGCCGCGTTATAGGCCGTATGCGGCGGCGCGTTCAGGATCCTTGGCGGAAACAAGCTTGGCCAGATCGACGATGACTTTGGCCTGTTTCCAGGTGGCATCGTCCTGCATTTTTCCGTCAATCATGACCGCGCCGGTGCCATCCGGCATGGCTTCCAGGATGCGCTTTGCGAATGCAACTTCGTTAACGTCGGGCGAAAACACTCGCTTGGCGATGTCAATCTGGCTGGGGTGCAGTGACCAGGCGCCAAGGCAGCCCTGCAAAAAGGCGTTTCGAAATTGCGCTTCGCAGGCAGCAGGGTCGGAAAAGTCGCCAAAAGGCCCGTAAAATGGCTTTAGACCGTAGGCGAGGCAGGCATCCACCATCTTGCCGACGGTATAGTGCCACAAGTCCTGTTGGAACCGTCCGCGGTCAGTCCCGTCCTCGGTCTGGTCGGCCAACACGGAGTAATCGGGATGGCCGCCCCCGACCCGGGTCGTCTTCATGCCGCGTGAAGCCGCAAGGTCCGCTGGGCCCAAACTCATGCCGTGCATGCGCGGTGAAGCGCCCGCGATGGCCTCGACATTGTTCACACCTTCGGCCGTCTCCAGGATGGCGTGGATAAGGATTGGTTTTTGAACGCTGTGTTTAGCCTCAAGCTGTGCAAGCAGTTGGTCCAGGTAGTGAATGTCCCAGGGTCCTTCAACCTTAGGAAGCATGACCACGTCAAGCTTGTCACCCACATTGGCAACAATCTCGCAGATATCGTCCAGCATCCAAGGGCTGTTGAGGCAGTTGATACGCGTCCATAGCCCTGTCGTACCCAGGTCTGCCTCACGCGCCATTGTAATAAAGCCTTGGCGCGCGGCTTCCTTCTGGTCGGCTGGAATCGCGTCTTCCAGATTGCCCAGCACGATGTCCACTTGTGCAGCAATGCTGTTTATTTTCGCGCGGATTTTCTCATTGTGCGGCGGAACGAAATGGATCATGCGCTCGATACGTACCGGCAGTGCGCGGAACGGTTCCGGCGCGCCGATGGCGAGGGGGCTATAGAACTTTGCAGGCGTGCGAGTTGCGGCCATCGAATTGGGCTCCCTGAGTTGCGGCGCGGCGCACTCTATTGTCAGGTAGGCGGGAGTCAACGCAGTGCGGCAATACCGCCGCAAGATCGCTTCAGGGCCCGCGGGGGGGCACAGCATCAAACTGACAGGTGCACGACGACCTTAGAGCTGGCGCCCTAACCGTTCTTAAGCGGTTCCGCGCTCAAGTTCATTGTGTAGTCGCCTGCTGCTTCCCCATAATAGTCCCGTATACGGATGTAATACTTCGAGTTTGGCGGGGCCTTAAAGGTGTAACTCGCGTCTCCGCCCCCGGTCTTGTTGATCTGGTGGCCAAGCCAAGTCTTGTTGGCGTCGTAGAGGCCAATCTCAGGACGCAAGGTCGTGGAACGGTTTTCTATTTCAATGCGTACGTTGGCTTCATCGTTGCCGGTCTTAATCACGTAGAAGTCCATGTCGTGATTATCCATGACGCTGGCCTCCACCGTCGAGCCGACATCAATCTTCTTAGCTTTCAAGATGTCGCCATTCGGTTCGTATTCGTCGTAGGCGTTCGCGGGGACAACGCGGATCAGGTACACGCCAACGGTCTCACCATAGTAGTTGCTGGCGCGCACGATGTACTTGGTGTTGGGTGCTCCAACGAAGCGATAGGTAACGTCGGCTCCGTGCGTCTTGTTGAGCTGCGTTCCAAGATGCGCTTTCTGAGCGCTGTACAACATCAGCCGCGGCTCCAGAGTTGTGGAGCGGTTCTGCAACTCGATGCGGATCCAATCACGATATGTCTCCGGCGTCGTGAAGGTATAAAAGTCAGCATCCTTCGGTTCGCCAACCGAGCCAGTGACCCATTTGCCCAGCGTCAGTTCGTTTGTGGTGAGTATGTCGTTGTTGGGCTCACTTTCTTGGGCTTCGATGGCAATATTGCGCGGCGGCGTCGCTTTGAGCGTTTGTAGAGCCCGTTCCTTCGCGACCTGGACCACCTGCTTGTTGAACTCGCGCGAAATGTTACGTGCGGCTTCGACTTCCTTGGTGATCTCCGTCTTAACCGAAGCGTTGATCTTCGGTTTGCTTTGTGCCGGCGCAGCCGGAGGTGCAGACGCCGCGTTTGCAGCGATTGATCCCGTCATGATCTCTTCCCTTACCGCGGTTCGCACGAGATCGACGATGTCCCCAATGCGCGATTCATAGGCGCGCGCCTTTCCCTTACATTGCAGGAATTGCTCCGGGTCAAGCCTGCCTGCGTCAAGGACCGTGCAGCATGTTTTGAGATTGAGCGCAGCCATCTGAGCGCGTTCGTCGAGCTCGGTCAGTTGCTCGCGGCCGATTTGCAGCTCGCCTTCAGTTTTCAAAAACTTGATGCTGGTCGTCAGTCCGACCGAGGTTTGCTGGAAGATCGACTCGCATGGCGCCAACTCACCTTTGGCCAAATCGTAGCCGAGGTAGACAACGGTCATGAGAGTCAGTGCGGCACCCATCGTCCCAATGGGAATGGCGTAACGCGCGAAGAGCGACCGTTTCGGTGCGTTCGATGGCCTATTGCCAGTTGAATCAGTCAACTTAGCCTCCCCCTCGCATAGCTAGCGGCGACGGAGGATGCATACCACGACATGTGTTCACATCGCAGCGGTGATGGTGCAACTGATCGGTGGAAACCTTGCCTAAGGGCTCATTCAGCTCCAGCGCCTGTTGCTCCACATCCACTGCTCAGGCGCCTCGCGGATCCAGGCCTCGAACTGTTTTTGCATGTGGGTCATGGTCCAGCGGATGTCTTCGGCCTGATTGGCCGTACGCGGCACGCGCAACTCCTTGAGTTCAATCTCAAAACGACTTTCGGTGCCAATGCGCTTGCAGCGGGATAGCCAGATTCGAGCCCCCACGCGGCGCGCGATCATCGCGGCGATTGCCTGCGTTCTGGCGTCCTTGCCGAAAAATGGCACAGGGATGCCGTTGCGGTCATAAAGATCGCAAACAAGACCGAGCCTGCCGCCGCGCCGAACAAAATCCATGATAGCGCGGGCTGTTTTCTGTTCGTCGCTATGCTCGCCTACCCTGCCACGGCCAAAGAGTCCGTCGGGGTAGAGGTCCTTGCGCTGGTCGCGCAGGTACTGATCGACATAAGGGTTGTTGACGGATCGGTAGACGGCTGCCGGATTCGCACCCGCCCAAGTAAAGGGCAGGATTGCCAGCTCCCAATTGCCCATATGCAGGCTGACGCCGACGGCCGCGCCGAGCTTGTCCTTATAGCGTGAGAAGATGTTCTGGCTGACGATATCGATGCGCTCAGGTTCGGCCAGAAAGCGGTCAATGCGCATAGTCTCGGCCATGACGCGGCCAAGGTTCTCCCAGTGGGCTAGCGCTATGGCCAAGCGCTCTTCTTCGCTCTTTTCGGGGAAGGCGATGGCAAGGTTGTCGAGCGCGCGCTTATGCCGTTTCGGATTGATGAGGGGCGCCAGACGGCGCCAGGCAGATGCAGAAAAGCGCGTTGCCACGTTGAGCGGCAAAGCGCGAAATATCCCCGCCACGAGGCGGAGCCCCACATATTCGAGCCGGTACCGCAGATCCTGCAGACGGAGAATGGTTTTCATCGCGAAGGTGTTCGGAGTAATCAACGGAATCTATTGAGCTAGCAGCTTGGGGTGATGCCAACCGCACCCTTGCTCGTCAAGATGTGTGTGCTGTTGACCCCCCTTCGGAGATCATCAGGCTGGGCGTTACAAAGGAGGGTGCAAGCCCTTCGCGGATCGCCATCCTGCGCAAGGGCCCTATGGCTTTGAGGGCATGCAGGCCGAGGCCGCGGATCAATTGAACCGGGAGGAACCCGGAGATCAAGCTGCGATTGAGGATATCAATCGACCAAGTCCGCGTGGCGACGTCCAGTGCACGCGCGCGTGTGAAAGCGGAGAGTGTGTCGGGCCCGCCAATGTCACAGCCTTGTTTCAGCGCGTCGGCGATGCAATCGGCGAGGATAGCCGCGTCGCGCAGCCCAAGATTGAGGCCCTGTGCACCGATAGGTGGTAAGACGTGCGCCGCTTCGCCGACGAGGGCTACGCGGTTTTGGCCGGCGGCGTCGACCGTTAGGCCGGAGAGGGGAAAGAGACCACGTGTACTCACCTCTTCAACAGGGCCAAGAAGCCCCTGTAGACGTGCCTCGAGCGCATCGCGAAATGCTGCATCATTGAGGTCTGCCAGACGCCGAGCCACGGCGGGGCGCTCAACCCAAACAAGGTTCGACGAACGGCTGGGTGCTGGTACGACGGTCAAAGGTCCGCCCGTGCGGTGAAACTCGGTCGACACGCCATCGTGGGAGCGCTGATGCCTAAAGGCGCAGGTCAGCGCGCTTTGGTCGTAGGTCCACGTCCGAGTAACGATTCCGGCCGCTCGTCGGCTGAGCGAGTTGCGGCCGTCGGCGCCCACGACCAGGCGTGCCGCGACCTGAGGGCCTTCGGCCAGCGTAAGATTAACCTGGCCGTCGCCGATAGCGAGGTCACGCACGCTTGCCGTTTCTATCACCGTGAGCGTTTTGGTTGCCGCAGAGCGAGCACGCAGGGCGTCTAGCAGTGAGAGGTTTGGCACGTTAAAGCCAAACGCATCTAGGCCAACCTCTTGGGCTGAAAACACAACTTCTGGCGCGCGCCATAAACCGCCGGTGTCATCGACGATGCGGATGGCACTAAGGGGCTCGGCGGCATCACGGCAGGCCGTCCAAACGCCAAGATTCTCCAGAAGGCGCACCGACGCGATAAACAGCGCCGCCGTCCGGTTGTCGGTTCGCGCGGGCGGAGGCGCCAAAACCGCAACGCTCAAACTCGCTTGGGCGATGCTCAAGGCGGCTGCGAAGCCGGCAGGCCCGCCACCTACAACGGCCACGTCGTGCTGAACGGCGTTCTTCATGACACCCAATCGTACCAGCGTTTCACGTGTTCAGTGCAAATCGCCTTTTGTAAGCAACACCTTCGTGTCAGGTCGGCCACGCGCGCTTTGTCACAAAGTGTCATACGGGCTTTGGGCGTTTACGGCCCCTGAATCACTGGGCTAGAGCTGTTTCCAGCGAAGCTTCGAGAAGCGGTCTGTTGCACCGCAATATCGGGCGGAGCGGCGTGATCGCGAAACTTAGTAACAAGTTGCGTTGATCGAAGGCCGAGTTGAGGCGTACTTCGAAGGAGTAAGAGGATGTTCGGGGGAGTAGGAAAGTCGGCGGGATTGATCTCCCTTCTCGCTGGGGGATTTGTCCTCGCAGGTAGCATGACGGCTCAGGCCGCCGATCTTGGCGGTGATTGCTGCGCCGATCTGGAAGAGCGGATCGCTGAGCTTGAGGCCACAACGGCACGCAAGGGGAATCGCAAGGTTTCACTCACCGTTTATGGAAAGGTGAACGAGGCCGTCATGTTCTGGGACGATGGTGCCGAGCAGAATGCTTATGTTGTCACTAACGATTCTTCGCGTTCGCGTTTCGGCTTCAAAGGAAAGGCGAAAATTAGTGACGACTGGTCTGCCGGCTTCAAAATCGAAGTGGGCATTCGAAGCGCTAATTCAAAACGTTCTAATCAATTCGACCCTATTGGTTCAGATGGTCTCGATCTTCGAGTTTCCGAGTGGTATGTGAAAAGCAAGACTTGGGGCAAACTTGGCGTTGGTCTTCAAAAGAACATTACAAAGGATATTACCAAGCTGAATGTGGCCGGTACTGGTGATGTCGGTAAGTATTCGGACGCCGAAGACTACGGCGGTGGGTTTTTCCTCCGCGCACAGAATCAACCTGTCTCTATCGATGGCACCCAATGGCGCCGTTTGATTGCGCGCACGGGAACCTCCCCCGGAGAGGGCGATCGTATTGACGCAGTCACGTACTACACGCCGTCATGGCACGGTTTCCAGATTGCCGGCGTGTGGGGTGGCGATGATGCGTGGGGTGTCGGTGCTCTTTACAACAATAAGTTTGGGTCCGTGAAAATTAAGGCCGGTATCGCCTATCAGCAGAACACCTCGAATGAAGATGCTTCGGACCTACACGGCTGTCCCGGCGAAAACCCAGGGGTCGCCGGCGTGCACGACGCGGATTGCCAAGGGCTTGGCGGCTCGGTCGCAATCATAGACACGCATCACGGTTTGTATGCTCAGGCTGCTGCCGGCAAAATGTGGGATGACACAGTTCGTTCCAATGCCAATTTCGCAGGTGTCAGCGTCGACGATGATTATTGGTTCTGGGCGGTAGAGGCTGGCATTCAGCAAAAGTGGCATCCGCTGGGTTCGACCACCATCTTCGGGCAGTATTATCAATACGAGGGTGGTGGCATTAATCAGACTATTGATGGCGCCGATCCGATCAATAGCTTCGCT
The DNA here is from genome assembly GCA_964405975.1 of uncultured Hyphomicrobium sp. Classification (GTDB taxonomy): domain Bacteria; phylum Pseudomonadota; class Alphaproteobacteria; order Rhizobiales; family Hyphomicrobiaceae; genus Hyphomicrobium_A. The sequence goes on along the minus strand of CAYOPW010000015.1, from coordinate 448 downwards.
GCGGATGCGATTATCGCAAGCAGCGAGGTTGATTTTTGGGGCGTAGGCGTCATGCAGAAGATCGATGCCGCCGAGATGAAGCTCTATAGCCTCTATCGCCACTATGACTTCGGTTTATCGCTCGCCGATGGCACCGGCGTTATTCAGTCTTCGGAACCTCTCGATGACTTTGACGTCTGGATGACTGGTGCAGTGATCTATTTCTAAAATCTATCACTACTCCCGAAACCGGAAGAGCCGTCCTGTACCCCAGGGCGGCACTTCTGGTTTTTGTGCTCAAAAGGATTGCTGGGCGAGCATGACGCCGGGGTTGACTCTCGGCCATATGAGCCGGCAACGCATCATTGCATCTCAAACCTTTGAATGCTCGAGTTGTGACTGCGCCACGTCACTTTGTGACAGGCTGTCATATTCGCCAATTGCAAAGACAGCAAAATACGAATCACGG
>CAYOPW010000014.1:0-45185 GCA_964405975.1 uncultured Hyphomicrobium sp. | reverse complement strand
GCCAGGACGAAATGCGATCCCTGCCCGCCTTGAGGACGGGAGGGTTGAACTTGCGGCCAAGGAACCGAGACGGGGCAGCTATGATCCGCTCATTTTTCTTTATACTCGGCGTGCTGTTTGCCGCCCTCATTGTGTTCTGCGCGAGCTTCCTCGCCAATCTCGCGCTCGTGATCGATCGCGAGGCAGCTGCCAACGAAGCACTCGCGATCAAAATCACGGGTGAACTGTCCCAAAACTGGTCGATTGGCGACATCAAGCCCTACTATGCCAAGTCGATCGCCCCCAACCTCAGCCGGCCCGAAGCCAAACAATCGCTGGATGTTCTGAAGGGGCTGGGCGCGCTGCGATACGCCGACGACGTCACCGTTAGCTCGCGCTGGACACAAGAAGCACTCGGGCAAATGACCTCGCCATCGCGAGCTGCCGAGATCCTCTCGGAGATGCTGAGCAAGACGGTTACAATAACCTTCGTCGGCAAATTTGCCACGGGGCGTGCACGCGTCATCGCTGTCCTGAGAAGCGAAGATGGCGCCATGCGGCTGTGGCACCTGCAAATCGATAGCCTTGACCGGCCCCGTCGCGCACCCGTTAGACAAGCCCGCCCCAAAATCTCCCACGCTTGATTGCACAAACCATCCTGCTTATGACGGCGGGCCGGAACGCAGCGCCGCCGCACAAGTTACGATACGGCCACGTGTCACGTGCGCCATGAGCGCCAATGGTATAGGAGAACTGGCGAAGCGTGCTTGTACGCGCCAAGATCAAGCGGCAGGGGAAAGGCTATGCTTACAATCTATAAGTCCGATGGTGAGAACCTGGCGCCACGGCCCGAGCCGAGCCCCCTTACAGATGACTGCATTTGGATCGATCTCCTTAAGCCCACGCGAAAGGAGATCGCATTCGTCGAGAAGGAACTTGCCATCGAGATTCCTACGCGCGCGGAAATGCGCGAAATTGAGCCCTCCAATCGTTTCTATCTGGAGAACGGCGCCTACTTCATGACGGCGTTCATTGTCTACAACATCGAAGAACCCGTTCCCCTGACCTCTGCCTTCACGTTTATTCTGTCGGGTAGCCGGCTGGTCACGGTGCGCCATGCCGAACCGAAAGCCGTTCCGCTATACCTTCAGCGCGTGCAAAAGGGGGACGCACCTTGCGGTGACGGCAGCGCTATCATGATCGGGCTGCTCGAAGCACTAATCCATCGCATGGCAGACCTCATTGAGCGGATTCAGGACGAGGTCGACCGGCTTGCACAAGGCATCTTCAGCGTCAAAGGAGGCCAGCAAACACGCAGCCGGCGCTATGATGTGTTGCTGAGAGGCACGGGCAAGGCGGGCGACATCACCGCGCGCGCAGAGGATAGCGCCACGTCGCTCAGCCGCATGTTCCATTATTTCTTGCAAGTTGCCCGCGAGCGCGGTGATGACTCGCGCACGCGCCAGCGCATCAAGGCCGCCCAGCGCGACATCAGTTCCTTGATGGATCACGCTCGCTTTCTCTCATCGCGCATCGCTTTTTTGCTGGAAGCAACGTTGGGCATGATCAGCACCGAGCAAAGCCAGATCATCAAGTTGTTCTCGGTCATGGCAGTCATTCTATTGCCGCCGACACTGGTTGCCTCGATCTATGGCATGAACTTCAAGTACATGCCCGAACTCGATTGGCTCCTCGGGTATCCAATGGCGCTCATTCTTATGTTTATCGCCGCCCTCATTCCGTTCCTATATTTCCGGCGCAAAGGTTGGCTCTAACCAGAAGAGACAAAGAACGATATGAGCGCCAAGCCGGCACAGATGCCGAGCGTCATAGCGATGCCACGGCGCAGAACGACCAAAAGCACAACGGCCAGACCCGACAGAAATAGCGTCAACCAGTCGACGGTCACCAACTTGGGAACAAAGAGCCGGATAGAACCAAGTACTTGTTCGCTCACATCAGCGAAGAGGACGTGGAGCGCGAACCAGACCGAAAGGTTGAGGATGACGCCGACCACGGCTGCGATCACGGTGCGCAGGGCGGACGCCAATCGCGGGGCGGCGGTGAGCCATTCAATGTAGGGCGCACCCACGAAGATCCAAAGGAAGCAGGGCGCGAAAGTGGCCCACAAGGTGACCAGCGTGCCGAGCAAGCCCATCGCGATAGACTCACCGCTACCAAAACGCAAAGCTGCGATATAGCCGACAAACTCCGTTACGAGGATGAGCGGACCCGGCGTCGTCTCGGCAAGACCGAGCCCGTCGAGCATCTCGCCAGGGGACAGCCAGCCGTAACCTTGAACCGCCTCCTGCACCATGTAGGCCAAGACCGCGTAGGCACCGCCAAACGTAACAACGGCCAGCTTGGAGAAGAACCACGCAAGCTGCGCCAATACGTGATCGCTGCCAAAAAGGGCGGCGACCGCCAGCAGCGGGCCAATCCAGATCGCTAGCCAGAGCACGAGAGTGCGTGCCGTTTGTGAGGGTCTTACGGCCGGTGCTGACGCGTGCATGGCCGAAGCGTCAGTGGGGCTCGACACGCGCAAATATCCAAACAATGCCGCGGCAGCAACGACCAAAGGAAAGGGAAGGTCGAGAAAGAAAATGGCAACGAATGCTGCCGCGGCAACAAGCCAGTCAAACCAGCCCTGAAGCGCGCGTTGCGCAACCCGCCAAAGCGCCTCCAGCACGATAGCAAGGACAGCGGCCTTAACACCGGCAAACAATGCTTCGACCGGTGGCGTCTTCCCAAACGCCCCATAGAGAATGGAGAGTGCGAGTACAAGAAGGGCGCCCGGTGCAACAAACAGCAGACCGGCGGCCAAGCCGCCTTTGACACCATGAAGCCGCCAGCCCGAATAGGTTGCAAGCTGCATCGCCTCCGGGCCCGGCAGCAACATGCAAAAGCTTAGCGCGGACAGATACTGGCGCTCATCGAGCCACCTGCGCTCATCAACAAGAATGCGATGCATCAGCGCGATCTGTGCGGCCGGTCCGCCGAACGATAACAAGCCGATCCGCGCCCAAACTCTAAGTGAGGTGGAGAAGCTCGGCGCCTCCGAGCTCTGCGCAACATTTGCCTTCCCCATGCCTGCCTCCTCTCACCAACGTGCTTGCACCATTGAGATCGTGCGCGCGCCATCTCGCATCTGCGACCTGCCGTCGCGGCGCTGCACTAGTGCGACGCAACAATATCTTTGAGAATCAGGTCATTGGCGCGTTTTGCGACGAATGACGTTCAGATGACATGGTTGACCGCCACATTTACCGGTGCTCCGTAGCCGGCGCCAGAACGGGGTACGCCCCCTTTTTCGAAAGCGACAGGACGGGTTCTGGATTTCGCTACGGTCCATACGCCACAAACCAATCCCCTCCCACCAAAAATAGCTGCATCCATCAAGGAGAAGGCACCAGTTCGTCCGCTTGAGATGACCTGGTTTGGGGATTGAGTGTTGGGCACGGGCACTGTCGCTGCAAAGAGGAGTATAGGCATGCGGACGTATATCTATTCCGCTTTGACGGTGGTGATTTTTGGCTTGCTTACGCTGGCTCCCGCCAGTGCAGCAACGTACTGGAAGTGCATGGGCGCAGAAGTTGCGTGCAGCTCTTCAAAGTCAACAACAACCGGCTCCACCCGCAGTTACCGCTCAAATGATCGCGCTTACGCAAAACGGTCCGGCCGTCGCAGTGCAAGCAAGCGCTCGAATTCGTCCCGTAAGCGGACGCGCAGCGCATCATTGGGGTCCACCGGCGCTGGCCGGTCTGCCGGATCGGGGCTCGCTTCTTACTATTGGCAGGGTCAAAGGACGGCTTCTGGCGCCCGCTTCAATCCCAGCGCAATGACCGCTGCCCATCGCTCGCTGCCATTTGGCACCAAGGTTCGGGTGACGAACAAGCGCAATGGACGCTCTGTCGTGGTCACCATCAATGACCGCGGGCCATTCATTCGCGGCCGCGTTATCGACCTCTCGCGCGGCGCGGCGCAGGTGATCGGGATGACAGGTGCCGGAGTTGCGCCGGTGTCGCTTGAAGTCCTTTAGACTCGCATCCACAGTACAAGTAACGGGCGGCGAGGGTCTTTTTCCTTCGCCGCCCGTTGCATTTGAGCGAGCAGCCTTTGCTCCTCAGGCACCGAGCAGAAGTAAGCCGGCAGCAACGATGGCCGCACCGGCAAGCGCGACGAGGACGGCGGAGGCCGGACCGCTGAGGTCCGGGGAAAGGGGCTCTGCGTTGCTTGAAGCTTTCATGGCCTAGGCTCCCAAACGTAAGTTTCCGATTGCGGAGGCGGCGCGAGCGCACAATTCTGGCTGATCCCCCTTCACGGAACCTGCCTCTATCGCCGCAGAAAGACGAGATGGCCCGGCGACAACAACAAGTAAACGCCGGTGCTGGCCTTTTCCCGTTTGCCCGCAGGGGGAAAAAACCGGTAAATTCCAGCAAATTCCATTTAGACCGCCGCAGGTGAGGGCTCACTTGGCATGAAGGGTTCAGCTTCGAAATCCGCGCGCGAAGCGGCACTCGCCCAAATCAAGACGGCTATGATCGAAAAGAAGCTGACGCAGGCCGAACTCGCTGACGCTGCCGATTGCCACGAAAAAACGATCCAGAATTTGCTCGGCGGACGCTCGGTACGCGAACAAACCCTGTTCGACGTGTGCATGGTGCTGGGGCTTGATTATGACAAACTGAAGGTGGCCTGGGACGGCAGAGGCACGCGCGGTCCTATGGAGCTGCAGGGCGAAGGCGGCCTCGTTGCACCCGTCTACATGGGGGCCTACACGCGAGCGGCCGTCGACCACTACATCGGCAGCTATCTGACGCTACGACCGTCCTTTGCTCAGCCAGGCGTGATCATCGCCTATCGTACGGATGTAAGCTGGGAACCGGAATGGCCGAGCCTGTTGTTCCAGGAGTGCGACCGGCCCGACGCACCTTACTCCCACAGGGGGCGGCTATATATTCCCGCCTCCTCCATGTTCATTCACCTCGTGTCGCTGACGAAGGGCGCCATGCGCATGATCATCGTGTCGCAGATCGACCGCTTTGGAAAAATGCGCGGGATCATCACGACGCTACACAAGCACGGCGCGATGTTCGTGCCTGTGGCAACGCCTATTGTGTACGAAAAACGCGATAAGTTCGGCGGTGACTTCGGTGAGATCACAGAAAAGGATGCGTCCTACCCGGAATACAAAAAAGCGCTGGAAGAGACGATGGAACAGGGATACGCGCGACTGGTTGGTTCCTGATCGAAGGGCGGTGCTGGCTAGTCTGGGGCGCGAGATTTAGCGTCCGAACCAATCCGAATGCGAAAGACCGCGCCAAGCCGGCCGCCGGGTTCTACTAGACGCAGGCCCTCACCGCTGATCAGCGCGTTCGCCGGCGCGGTCATCGGCTCCAGCGCGATGTAATCGGCATCCTTCGGCGAGAAGACCTGAGCGTATCTGAATCCCTCAAGCGGCTCCACAAAGATGCAGCGGCCCCCGCCGGAAATTGAAAAGACTGCATGCTCCTCAATCAAAGCGAAGCCGTCATCGATGTCGCGCTCGCCGAGCGGGCCGTCAATGCTGCCATAATCTTCTTCACGGCCGGTCGGGATCCCGCGTTTATCGAGCACAAGCTGGCGCATGGCTGGCAGCGACAGCCGCCACTGCGCCCGCGGCAGCCCCGGCACTCCGATGTAGGGATGGAATCCCAAGCTCACCGGCACGGGCCCCTCCTGCCCCGCAAACACTTCCGTCTCCAATGTCAGGCTATCGGATTGAACGATCGCCGTTATCGTCAACTGGTGGGGAAATGGGAATACGGCAAGACGCTCCGGGCTTGACCAGTCGAGCCTGGCGGTGAGGCGGGCCTTATGGCTTTCCGTGACGTCCCACGCGAGACGCGACCAGGGCACACCGTGAATCGGCAGGCCATTGGCGTCAAAGTGAAGGAGCGGTGATGCGGGATCTAACTCGACCGATTGACCGGCGGTTTCATATCGGGGCGCGGCCAGCCGGTTGGCCCACGGATACAGCAACGGAATCCCGGCCGTGCTGCCTTTCGTGGCAGCAGCTTCGAGATCTTCTCGGCGCCTGAGAATTTCAACACCCTGGTGGCGGAGCGAAATGCCGAGCATTCCGTGGGCAGGCAGAAAGATCGCCTCAAGATCACCGGCTGTAAGGGCGGTGAGCGAAGAATCCATTAGCGGGTTGCCGGAAGGTGCATTGAACCGCTGCGTTTGCGTCATAGTCGATCAGCACTTCCCGCCCCGCTTTTGGCGTGAGCTTCATACAGTGGCGGCACGCGCCGCCTTGCGCTTCTGTGACACCATCACCGCAACAAACACGGCGGCGGCCATACATGTGAATAGGATCGCAAGACTGCCCAGAACGGTGAGCAGCAAGTCCCTAAGGAAGCCCTGCCCAATAGCGAGAACCGCTTTAGGCTGGGTGCTCCCATCCTCGTAGGCCGCAACGAGGCGATAGCGGCCAGGCTCGGAGATCTCAAACGCAAAGGCAGATGTGCCCGAACGGCCGCCGATCGAATAGGTCTGTGATGCGGCCGTCGGTAATATAGGGATCTCTTTCCCCGTGCTTAGGGCTGTCACAAGGACGCGCAAACCGGAAATGTTCTCGGAGACATAGAGACGGTCACCGACGACGCTGTGCCGCTCGTGGAAAATCGTATATGTGCCGGGTTCGTCCAAGCTCAGTTCGACGTCGCCAGGCACGACGACTTGAATGAGCGCGTCAGCCATTCCCAACAAGCGCGGGAGCATGAACGCGATCATGCCCGCAACGCCCACCAGGGCAATGGCCATAGCCAAGAGGTACCACCACCGGCTCGGTACCTGACCGCCATTCGCTGCCGCTGCCCCACTCATAAGAGCCAGGCTGTCATCAATCGAGTGATCGCGCAACATTCGGCGGCTTGCGCAGGCCCTGCTAGAATCAATTTTCACACGGCATTAGATGGATGCCTTCGGCAAGCAAGCAGACGCTTACTTCGAGTCCAAGTTTGAGCAAGCGCGTCTCTCGCGTGGCCATTGTTACGCGGAGCGCGTCAGCGGAATCTGCCCCGAGACGCACGGTGAGCAGCGACGTTTCACCGAGCCTCGAAACGTCGATCACCGTGCCGGGCAGCCTGTCGCTTCGTCCATCGCCCGCAGACAGGCTTATGTCTTCCAACACCACATAGTCGGCCGGAATCAGCCACGTCACCCGTTCTCCAACTGTAAATCGCCCGGTGTCCGCGACTTCAAGCGTGCGGTTACGCCAGCGAATGCGTCCGCTACTCTTTGATTGCGAGACCTGCTCAATCTCACCATCAAAGATGTTGACATGGCCCATAAGGCGGGCAACGAGCGCGCTCACCGGGCGCAGACGAACATCGTCGGGCGGCCCACATTGTAGCGTTCTGCCTTTGTGCAAGATCGCTATGCAATCGGCGAGCGCCTCGGCTTCCTGCAAATCGTGAGTGACGAGGACAATCGGGATCTCCAGCGAACCGTGCAGGCTGGAAAGTTCCGCTTTCAGCCGCTCGCGCGTCATGCGGTCAACGGCGGAAAACGGCTCATCAAGAAGAAGGACAGTTGGGTCGCGCGCAAGAGCCCGGGCGAGAGCGACGCGCTGGCGTTCGCCACCCGAGAGCTGGTCAGGCGTGCGGGTCTCAAGGCCTTCGAGATGCACGCGCGCAAGAAGGGCTGCGGCTTGCTCCGTGCGTTGCCGCCCGTCCAGGTGACGCGCGGCAAGCTTTACATTCTCTAATGCGGAAAGATGAGGAAAGAGCGCATAATCCTGAAACACAAGCCCTGTTGCCCGCGCCTGCGGCGTGACCAAGGTCCCGTCCACCGCATCGAACCAAACTTGATTCCCTGAAACGATGCGTCCGGCAGCAGGGCGGTAAAGACCGGCAATGGAACGCAGCACCGTCGTCTTGCCGCTGCCCGACGGACCAACGAGCGCCAACAGCTCTCCGGGATTGCAGGTAATCTCCACATCGAGTGGTATTGGCCCCTCTTGATTCAAGATGACATGGAGTGGTGCGGGTTCAACGGGCATGGGCTTCCGAACGCCGCCGCGCGAGCATATGCACGATCACGATCGCTGCGAAGGAGAAGCCTAATAGCACCGCGGACATTATCGCCGCATCTGCTGTGCGAAAGGCCTGAACGCCGTCATAGATCGCTATCGACATCACGCGCGTCTCCCCCGCGATGCTGCCACCAATCATCAAAATCACGCCAAACTCGCCCAGAGTGTGGGCGAAAACCAGCGCAAGCGCCGAGGCAATACCTGGCCACGCCAGGGGAAGCTCGACACGGCGCATGGTTTCAATGGGCGAAAGACCGCTGACAAAGGCCGCCTCGCGCACGTTTGGTGCGATGGCCTCGAACGCGCGCTGAATTGGTTGTACAGCGAAGGGGAGATTGATGATAAGCGAGGCGGCCAAGATGCCGGCGAATGTAAAAACAAGCGGACCGCCGAAAACTGCTGAAATAAGCCGTCCAAGGCCTGACTCCGGAGCAAAGCCGACAAGCAAATAGAACCCAAGCACTGTTGGCGGCAAAACCAGCGGCAACATCACCAGAGTTTCAACCCAACTCTTTCCACGCAATCGCCCCCATGCAAGCCAGCGCGCCAGCAAGATAGCGATTGGCAGGATTAGCACGCAGGTCCAGAATGCAAGTTTCAGCGTCAGCGCAAATGCGGTCCAGTCCATGACCGTCGTCTCCTCAAGCTTCAAGGTTGGAGCGCGGAAAAGCCGTTCTGCTCCAAGATATCGCGCGCTTGCTCACGCTTTAGAAAGGCGGCGAATGCGCGCGCGGTTGTCCCTGCGCCTCTCAGCAACCCCATACTGTGATTGATCGGCTGGTGCCAACCTTCAGGGATGAGCGCGGCGCGAACTTGCGGGCCAATCTGGGAGGAAACTGCCAACGAATAAGCGATCAGACCCACCTGAGCAGCACCGGTCGTGGCAAACTGCGCTGCCTGTCCGACGTTCTCGCCGATGACGAGCCGTGGCGTGAGATCTTCCCACAGCCCCGCTTTTTGCAGCGCTTCCCGCGCCGCGCGGCCGTAAGGTGCGACTTCGGGATTTGCAACAGCCACATGATCGACGTCACCTGCCGCTAGCGCGTTCGCAAGGCCGGCTAGCTCGCCATCGACGGAGACCGGCGAGCCACTTGGTGCCACCAGCGCAAGCCGCCCACGTGCAAAGACGTAAGGGGGCCCCTCAGTCCGCTCTTCGCCCGCAAGCCGCAGCACGCTTTCGGTGTCCGCGGCGAGAAAGAACTCATAGGGTGCGCCGTTCTCAATCTGATGCATGAGGCTTCGCGTGGAGCCATAAGTGAGGCGCACGCGCTGACCGGTCTCCAGCTCGAATGCCGTTGCGATATCGTCCAACGCGTAGCGCAGGCTTGCCGCCGCCGCCACGACTGGCACCGCCTCCGCACGCACATCTTGAGTCAGCGTGCCGGCAACAAGAATAAGCGCGCTCGCAGCCATCGTAGGCAGCGCGCGCCATTGAATTCCCAAGACCTTCCGTGGCGGCGTCATCGGGCAATCATAGCGCGCGCTTTTGCTCTGCGGGTGCAGTTATTTCTTCCGGAGGCAGAACGTCATCCTGACCGTCAGTCCCTTTAAGGAATTGCGCCCTTAAATCGACGCTGGATCTGCGCCCCACGCTGGCGCGATGAAGGCTGAGCCATTTCTCCGCCTCGTCCCGGCCAGCGTTGTGAAGATAGTTAAGCAAGCGCCAATCAGGTTTCATGGTGCTATCGAGGCTGAGCGCGCTCGTGTAACGGCCTGCCTCGATCAAGTGGAAGCGATGCGTGGCAAGCCGGCCCAATCGGCCGCGCGCACCGCCAAACCAACTTTTGGAGCATTCACGTACCGATTCGATCAGCTCCACGTCACGCAGCAGCGGAGCGTTAAAGGTGAGACGGTTGGCGTGCATGGAAATCTCGCGCACGCCCTTGGGGAGATCGTGCCGGACAAGCGGATTGAGCTGAACGATGAGTGTATCCCCGGTTGTGCTCTCCATCGCAAGCGTCTTGATGTCCGGGTTAGCTGAGAAGCCGCCGTCCCAATAGGCGACGCCGTCAATCTGCACCGCGTGATGCATTGTGGGCAGGCAGGACGATGCCAGTACAGCCTCCAGCGTAATCTCGTCGCGTCGGAAGATCTTAGCGCGACCGCTGGCCACCTCAGTGGCCGCGATCAGCAGCTCTACAGGTGAATCGGCACGCAGCCGATCGAAATCCAGTGTCTCGGATAGAAGGCGGCGCAGCGGGTCGAAGCCCAACGGGTTGAATTCATAAGGCGACCAAAGGCTCGCCACCTTCGCGAGATGAGACGAACTGGTGAGACCATAGAGAAATGGATTGAGCCGCAACAAATCCGGCACACCCGCCCGGTGCACCGCCTCCCACACGTGGCGCAACTTGCGACGCGCTGTGCTACGGCCACCTTCGCTCAAGCCCGCGGCAAGCGCGACGGCGTTCACCGCACCGGCGCTTGTCGCGCTGATCCAATTGATATGTAGCTGCTCGTCTTCGAGCAAACGATCGAGCACACCCCAGGTGAAGGCGCCATGCGCGCCGCCGCCTTGGAGTGCAAGATTGATACGAATGTTTCGCCGAAGAAATCTCACGTGCCCCTAACCCGCTCTTGACCCGCCTTCCCCACGCTATACGCGGGACCTGAAACCGTACCGGTATATAGTGTCATGCAATAGACCCGACGAGGAGAACCTCTAGCCAACCGCTTTCTGCACGACAGTTGTGCGAAAACCATAGGCCTCGGCAACACGTTCCCGAATTAGAACAGATTGCGGCAACCATTCGGCAAGCGCGATGCCACCCTTCAAGAACGCCGCGCTGCCAATTGCGTGGCTTAAGCGACAATTCGTCCAACGCGACACAAATGTGCGCGCTAATCGTGCAGAGGGTGTCAGACTCTCTGCGACTTCAAGGCTGGTGCATGGCTCCTGTGCGACAAGACACCGCGCCAACGCGCAACCACACACAACTCGAATGGCTTAACGGTTTCCAACCTGAGGAGCAGCAGCGGCAATTGCGGAGACTGCTGCGGCGCCGAGCACCTTGTGATCGATTTGCTCCATGAAGGTTCCGGTCGGATCAAGCCCGCGGGTGACGCACTCGATGCGCACGCAGTCCTCGCCTCGCGTAATGGACAAGAGGTTGTAGCGTCCAAGTGGCTCATGCCTGTGGGCGCGGCCGGCAGATCCTGATGCAATTCCAACCACGGGGATGCTCCCGCGCCGCCATGCTAGATCAATATAGTCATCGCAATGGTTGTGCCCGTGCAGCACGAGTTCTGCACCATGCTCGGCCAAGACGTGCTCGAGTTGAGCGGCGTCGCGTAATGCTCTACGCCGGGGCGCTTGACCGACCAGCGGTGGATGATGGATCAGCACGACGCGCACCACACCCTCAGGGCTAAGACGGTCGAGGATGCGTGCGAGCGCGCCAATCTGGGCCTCGCCTAACAGGCCCGCAGCTACAAACGGTGGCGTTTTCACTGCAGAGTTGAGGCCGATCAGCGCGGCCCGACCAAAACGACGTACAAAGGGAAAGCCATCGCGGCCCCCTTCAGCAAACTGTGCTCCCCACGCGTCGGGACACATGTAACTCGACCAGCGCGCCACACCCGGGTCGCCTCGCAGCACCGTGTAGATGTCATGGTTTCCCGGAATGACCGTCACTGCGTCAGGCCGGCCCAGGCCTTCCAGCCACGTCAAGGCCGCTGCATATTCTTCCGGCAAGCCGAGGTTGATAAGATCGCCTGTAACCGCGATGTGATCAGGCCGCTGTGCTTTAAGGTCGGCGACGACGAGATCCAGGCTGGGCCGCCGGTGCACGCGGCGGCGGCTGCGTTGCCAGTTGAGATAACCAAGCCCGCGCTTGACATTGAGATAACGCAGAGCAAAGCCGCGCACCGGGGAAAGGTGAACGTCGGACAAGTGCGCTAGGGTTATGGTTTCGCTCATGGGTCCTTTAAGCCAACTCTTGTTATTTTTACCCTAGCATGACCCGGCAGACGGGATGTTCTTACCAAGATGATTGCAACGCGGCCAAAAGGTCGCGGAAGAAGCCTGGAGGTCGCGTGCTTTTTAACTCGCTGGTCAACAAAGCTCTGCAACGCTATTGGCGCATCTCGCGCGGGCTGACCCTGGGTGCGCAGGGGCTTGTCCTTAGCAAGAATGGGCGCATCCTTCTGGTCCGGCATACATACCGGCCGGGTTGGCACTTTCCTGGCGGCGGCGTAGAGCGCAACGAAACGGCCCAACAGGCTTTGGCACGTGAGTTAAAGGAGGAGACCGGCATAATCTTATCTGGACCGGTCGAGCTTTTCGGGATCTACGCGAATTTCCCCGTTTTCCCAAGCGATCACATTGCCCTCTACGTGGTGCGGCACTGGGAGCAGCTTCATCCCCCGCGCCCAAATCACGAAATCGCCGAGCAGGCTTTCTTTGAGCGGGAGGCATTACCCCCTGACCTCGTCCAGGGCGCGCACCAGCGCATCCTCGAAGTTCTCGACGGAGAACCGCGTAATGTGATGTGGTGAGAAACATGGACTGCGCCGCAAACCCGTGCTAAATGCGCGCCCCATGATGAGGAAATTTCGAGATCATGAACCTGTGCTGCGACGAGGCCGACGCCCCGCCCACGCTGTTTGCGTTTGATCCACCCGTCACGCTGCACACGTTTTAGCGTGACTCTCTCTCGAATCCTTGTCGCAGATCTCAAAAATGCCGAACGAAATCGTAAACCGGCCCGTAGCGCCGGACGACTTACACAGCGTCTCACAACTCCATGCCAAGGTTTTCGGACCTGGCCGCTTTACCCGTACAGCTTATCGCGTGCGCGAAGGCACAGCGCCGATCTCTCGTTTCTGCAGGGTGGCATGTCTGAACGAACGCATGATCGCCTCTGTGGGCTTCACCCATGTGACGATTGGCGGCGACGAAGGGCCACTACTCCTGGGTCCGCTTGCCGTCGACCCGGAATTCGCGGGAAAGGGCTATGCGAAGAAACTCGCGCGCGAGGCACTTGAGGACGTGAAGGCTGCCGGAGTGCCGCTGGTCGTACTCGTCGGTGATGAATCATACTATGGACGTTTCGGTTTTGCCCCCGTTCCACCGGGTCAGATCACGCTGCCGGGCCCAGTTGCACCGGCACGCCTACTTGCTGCTGAGCTAATCCCTGGAGCGCTCGCCACATTTCAGGGCCCGGTTCTGGGCAAACGTGTGTGATGACCAGAACAAATGCTCGTCGTATGTTCATGAAAGAATGTCGTATCGGACGCCGCATGCGGGAGGAAGCACAATGCAGAGACGGACTTTGCTGACCGGAAGTGGCGCGGTGCTTGTTGCCGCTACCTTCACCCAGAGTCAAAGCCCGCGTGCGAAGGCAGCACCCGCCGAGAACAAGGACAGCGAATTCATGAATTTCGCCATAGAGGAGGCGAAGAAGGGTGATCGTCCCTTCGGAGCTGTCATCGTGCGCGAAGAAAAAGTGCTGGCACTAGGCCGCGACAATACAAAACGTAACAGCGATCCAACTGCACACGCTGTTATGGTTGCAATCCGCGATTTCTTAAATGGGCATGAGCCGGAGACATTTAAGGAGACAACCATCTATTCGACGGCCGAACCGTGCGCGATGTCGATGGGGGCAATCCTTTGGTGCGGGATCCCTCGCCTCGTTTATGCCGCCTCCATCAAGGAGCTTTCAAAGAGGATGCCGCAGATCGACATCTCGGCCGACTACGTAGCCGGCCAGGCGAGGTTTGCCGACATCGGCATAACGGGCGGTCTACTTTCGGGCAACGCGCTGCGGTTATTTGACTAAGCTGAAGCAAACAGTTTTACCGCCCCCGGTGCACATCCTGGATCGCCTGCTCCAATGCTTGCAGAAAGCGCGAGCGGTCCTGACGACTGAACGCAGCGTTGGTGCCTTGCACCTGCCCTGTCTCCCGCAAATCAGCCATCAGATCGCGCATTGCCAGTGCCATGCCGATGCTGCTCTCGGTGAAGAGCCGGCCCGTCGGGCCAATGACCTTTGCACCAGCCTTTAAGCAGCGGGCCGCAAGCGGGATGTCCGCCGTAACCGCAATATCACCGGAACCGATCTGCGTGGCGATCCAGTCGTCGGCTGCATCCGGCCCCTCCTCGACAACAATCCGATTGACAAGTGGGCTGCCGGCAATGCGCATCCAAGAATTGGAAACCATGTGAACGGCAAGCCCGTGGCGCGCGGCCACGCGCACGACCTCGTCTTTGACGGGGCACGCGTCCGCATCGACGTAGATTTGCACGGACGTGTGCTCTGCCTCAGTCAGAGAACGGGTCTTTCATAAGAATGGTGTCGTCGCGCTCAGGCGACGTGGAGAGCAGCGTCACCGGGCACTCTATCAATTCCTCGATATAGCGCACGTATTTGACGGCTTGCGCGGGCAAATCGGCCCAACTGCGCGCGCCGTGCGTCGACTGCGTCCACCCTTCGAGTATTTCGTATACCGGCTCAACGCGTGACTGCGCGTTCTGGCCCGCCGGTAACCGGTCAAGATCCTCGCCATTGAGCTTGTAGCCGACGCCGACCTTGATCTCGTCGAAACCGTCGAGCACGTCCAGTTTGGTCAGTGCGATGCCGTCAATGCCAGCAACCTTGATGGTCTGGCGCACGAGTGTGGCGTCGAACCAACCACAGCGGCGTTTGCGTCCCGTGACCGTGCCAAACTCGCGGCCCCGTTCACCCAGCCGATTGCCGATCTCATCGTCGAGCTCTGTTGGGAAAGGCCCCGCGCCCACGCGCGTCGTATAGGCCTTGGCAATGCCCAGAACATAGCCAACCGCGCGGGGTCCAAGACCTGAACCCGTGGCGGCTTGCGCGGCAATCGTGTTGGACGACGTGACGAAGGGATAGGTGCCATGATCGATATCAAGCAGCGCTCCTTGCGCGCCTTCAAATAGGATGCGCTTGCCTGAGCGCCGCGCGCGATCCAGGAGATCCCAGGTGACATCCATGAAGGGCAAGATCTTTGGCGCGATCTCAGCCAGCTCAGCCATTAGCTTTTCGTTGGACAGCTCCGGCTGACCCAGGCCGCGACGCAGTGCGTTGTGGTGCACGAGGATACGATCGACCTTGGGACCGAGCGTGTCGAGGTTGCGCAAATCCTGCACGCGAATAGCGCGACGGCCGACCTTGTCTTCGTACGCAGGGCCTATGCCGCGGCCCGTGGTGCCAATCTTTCCCGCGCCCGCCGCTTCCTCCCTGAGAATATCGAGCTCGCGGTGTGGCGGCAGAATGAGCGTAGCGTTCTCCGCGATGCGCAAATTCTTGCGGTCAACGGCAACGCCTTGGCTGTTCAGTTGTTCAATCTCTTGGGTCAATGCCCAGGGATCGATGACGACACCGTTGCCAATGACGCCTAGTTTGCCAGGACGCACGACGCCGGAGGGCAGCAGCGACAGCTTATAAGTATTATCGCCGATAACGAGCGTATGGCCGGCGTTGTGACCGCCCTGGAATCGCACGACGATGTCGGCGCGCTCCGATAGCCAATCGACGATCTTGCCTTTTCCTTCGTCGCCCCACTGGGCGCCAACAACTGCGACGTTCGCCATCTTGTGCCCAATTCATGACTTGGCCCCGGCGAAGCGGCCAGGGCCAAGAGGCCTTATAGCGCAGATTCGCGCAAACCAAGCCCCGCCGGTCTGACGAGCCCTAATTCCGCGCCCGTTGCGACTGCGGCCAAGGCCTTCTCTGCACCTTGATATTGAACGTTTGAGTATTGCCCGTACGCTCGGCCAAGAGCTTAACGGCTATAGATTATTGGGCGTTTGCCGGGCCAGGTGACACGATAGCCAAATTCTATAACACGCTCGCTCTCGGGCTCCAGCTTAGACTCAAAAGCGATGACGCCGCGCTTATCGTCAAGGTTGCGCTTTGTCGGCTTCGTCGGCCCGAGGAGGTCGACTTTGATTTCCTCGTTCAGCGAGACGGGGATTTGGTCAAGCACGACAAGATCCACGGCGCGCTCGTGCTGATTCTTCACCGTGATTCGGAATTCACGGCTGTCGGTCCGCGACAACGAGATGAGGCCCGTCTCACCACGGGTCTTACCGACGATGGCGTGACGCACGCGCACTTGGTCGTCGGCGCCGAAGCCAAGCTCATGCTCTTCGCCGGGTGCCAAGACTGGTAGCTGGCTGGTGCCAACGAAGGCGCCGTCGCGGAACAACGACACAGCACCGGGCAACAGTGGTGATCCTTTGGGAAGAATGAGTTTTACGTAGAGATAAGCCTTGGGATCAATTTTGGGCACGGTACGGACGGTCAGCATCGGTTCGATGTTATTCTGCTGCAATTGCACGCGCTTGGCTTCACCTGTTCCTGGAATCGTGAGCCGGCCTGGAACAGCGAACACGGCCTGAAACGGCGCTGCGGCAACGTTTGCATTTGTCGGCGCGACGTTCGGAGACGCCGCGAGATCGAAGGCTTTGGGTCTCCACTCGTCGCGTGCGTCTTCCTGACGCTTGCGGGCCAAGCGCTTTGCAGGCGCCCGAGGCAAGGGAGCTTCGGCCAATCCCGGTTCCATCTCAGGCTTAAAATCGACTGTCTCTGTTTGCAGCTCAGGTGCGGCCGCGTTGGCGGTGGGACGCGTGGTGGATAACCGCAAAGCGATATTGTCCCAGGTTTCCCCGGTGCGCTGCTTGATCTCAGCGCGGCGCGTCAGTTCGAGGCGCGGGGCGGCCGTCTTGGAGCCAGTATCAAGCCGCGCATCATAACGTGGTAGCCAGCTCGCATTGCGCACCTGGTAGCGCACGGTCAGATCCGCGTCGAGCGCCGCTGCGGCCGTGACGAACACTTTCACCTCGGTGCGCTCAACGCGTGCGGGGGCGACCTCAGAGAGCTTTTTCTCCAGCTCTTCAATCTTGCGGTCAAGTTCGCGCTTGGTCACTTCGGCTTCGAGTGCACTGCGCTGTGCCTGAGTCACGCCAGTTCCGATGAGCGCGAGTATTTGGGCCCAATCCGTTTGCGGGACGGGTTGAGTCGATACCTTGCCTTCAGGCGGGCGGGCAGGCATTTGAGCAAGATTGTTGAGGAGCCTCTTTTGCGCTTGGGCGGCGTCCTCCTGTCCTTGCGCCAATCCGCGTTCGTCGCGCAGTTTCTCGATCTCGTCCTCCAGGCGTTTGCGCTCCGCATGCAGTACGGCCTGGTCGGCGCGTGGAATGTAAAGGCGGCGCGCATCGACAGACTGTATGTCGAGCTTGGCCGTCGCCTTGCCGTCAACACGAATAGAACCAGGAACGGCTTCAGCGGGCAGGTCGTTGAACACAATCGTATACTCACCCGCATCCAGCGCGACGCTGGCGCTACGCGCCACTTGAGCGCCAGACATGTAGACAGTCACCGAGTCGATGCGGGAGGTCGCGGAAACCTCTGCAGCCGTCGCCGTCGCTGTCAGAACGACCAGCCAAAGGCCAACGGCTGTAATTGCAGTTCTCATTCTTTTCCTCGTTTCTTTTCCCTCACGAGTGGGCGCGTATCGCGTCTGAATTATGACGACGGGCCGGCTGTGCCTGCCGTTGGCACGCATGGCCGTATCAGGCGGTTTTGTTCAAACCCGCGACCGCGTACTCAAAGGCCCAGTCGAGCCAAGGCGTGAGCCTATCTAAGTCAGATTGCTCCACGGTCGATCCGCACCAAATTCTAAGGCCGGGCGGCGCGGCACGGTAGGCGCCAATGTCCTTAGCTACACCCTCCTCGCTAAGCAGGGCGGCAATTTGCTTGCAGACCTGATCCTCGGACGTGGTGCCTTGGGAGGTGACCGCAGGATGATCTATCCGCAGACATACCGATGTATTGGATCGGGTAGCAGGGTCGACAGCCAAGTTGACAATCCAAGAACTGCTTTCAATCCAGTCGAAAATGACCGCCGCATTCGCATCGGCGCGGGCTTGCAGCGCCTTAAGACCTCCTATCCCTTCGGCCCAGTCTAGTGCGTCAAGATAATCCTCCACGCACAGCATCGACGGTGTGTTGATCGTCTCACCTTTGAAAAGCCCTTCGATCAACCGGTATGCCTTGGTGAGACGGAACACCTTCGGCACCGGCCACGGCGGCACATAGCTTTCAAGACGCTCCACCGCCTGCGGGGAAAGGACGATCATGCCGTGCGCCGCTTCGCCGCCTGAAACCTTCTGCCAGGAGAAGGTGGCGACATCGACCTTGTCCCAGTCGACGTCTTGGGCAAAGACGGCGGACGTTGCGTCGACGAACGTCAAACCGCGCCGGTCCCCAGGAATCCAATCGCCGTTCGGGACACGCACACCCGAAGTGGTGCCGTTCCAGGTAAACACAACGTCGCGCTCGAAATCTACAACGCTTAAATCGGGAAGGCGGCCGTAGTCGGCTTCCATCACGCGTGCATCTTCAATTTTGAGATGACGCACGATGTCTTGCACCCAAAGCGTGCCAAAAGCGTCCCAGGAGAGAACGTCGACACCACGCGCGCCCAACATCGTCCACAGCGCCATCTCGAATGCGCCGGTATCTGATCCCGGCACGATGGCAACGCGATAATCGGGCGGAAGCTCGAGAATCCGGTGTGTCTTATCGACCACGAGCTTCAGCCGCTCCTTACATTCCCGCGCGCGATGTGCGCGGCCAACAAGGGCGGTCTTGAGAACCTTCGGCGTCCACCCCGGTCGCTTGGCGCACGGCCCGCTGGAAAAGTTCGGGTTGAGCGGGCATCGCTCAGGCTTGGGCTTAGGTTTTGGGCTCATTTCTCGTTGTACGGGTAGGCTGTGTCGTTAATTGCGCGACGGCCTTGGCGGTCTAGGCGTTCATGGGGGCTGCGTCAATTGACTTGCGTAAACGCAGAAGGGCGGGCCGAAGCCCGCCCAGTGATCTGGCGCTGCAATGGATTTTTAGTGAACGTTGAAGCGCAATCCGACGCGGATTTGATGTTCGTTGATATCGCCGATCTTAACCTTGGTGCCCACACCATTTATTCTGAGATCGGCATCGCTGCCGCCGATGTACATGTAGCGGTAATTGACATCTATGGCGGTATAGCTTGACCAATTATAAGTGAGCCCCGCCATCGCCGCGGCGGCCAGGCTAATATTGTAGTTTGAATCATTGGCGGTCGTCGGGGTACCAGCTCCCGGCGGCACGCAGGGTGACGTACCAGCGCAGTCGAAATCCGTAGACGTGTGGTTGCGGTTGAGCCGATTTACGGTAAAGCCGATCCCAGCGCCGAGATAGGGGCGAAGGGATTTGCCCTCCAGGAAATCATAGTAGCCGTTGATAAGAAGCGGCACGGAGTTCATCTCCGTTTTGTCGGAGACCCTCACTAAGCGATCGCTGCCAGCGGTAGTATAAATTTGGCTTCCGCTATAGGTTACATCGCCAAGGGAGCGCAGATCGACAGTGAAGTCGGTGCGAAAATGCGGTCCCCATATGTAGCCAATACCCCCAGTAGCCGTGAACATCGCATCATAGTTCGTGCTGAGCCAGTTTGCGTCAAAGCCAAACGGCACAAGAGCAGGAACAGGGCCTAATCCAAATGGAGCGCCAGTCGCCGATACGCTGGGATCTCCACCCATGCCCGCCCCGAAATCGATGCGGAAATACCAATTGGCGTCGTAGACGGGAACCGGCGCAGGGGCGGGAACCGGTGTCGCGACACCATACGGATTGACACCATTACTGTATCCCCAGTCGCCGCCAGCCGATGCAGGCGCGATCATTACGGCGTTGAGTGCGAGAGCAAGTGCCAAGCTCGAAAGCATCTGTCTCATGTGTCAATCCCTCGATTGGAGGCGCGCGACGCTTGGCCTCGCCCGATGGTTCCATTTTTGCTTCGGCAGCCCGCTTTGAAGCCGGGCACCAGCCGTTGCCCGTTGGGAGGCATCGACCGATACGCGCCTGACAGACGCTTAAACGAACAAGAGAACCGAACTGGAAAACACGAGAGCCGCGATAGACGCGCGGGGCTTGGGTCGTCGCGCCGCGCATTTACACGGCGTGCGAACGCGAACCCACGATGTTCTTATGCCGACTATCAGTCATAAGACTTAAAGGAGCCTTAACTTCCGTCTCAATGCGGCACAGCCGGGCGGCATGCCTGGCGGGTTAACAATGTCTTAAGAGAGAGCGCACCGAATGCGGAATTGGCGACGCAATGGCATCAATAAAAACGATGTAATGAGATCGCGCGGCCATCGTCAGGTGGCGGCAGCAGCCCTGACGGCTTCGACAATGTCGCCAACGACCATTAAGACCAGCCCTTCGTCGTCGCCTTCGCCCATGACGCGAATGACCGGTTCGGTGCCGGAGGGGCGAATGACAAGGCGGCCGGTCTGACCGAGCTTGGCCTTGCCTGAATCGATAGCGCGCACGACGCGGGCATCCTCAAGCGGCCGACCGTTAGCGTATCGCACGTTCTGCAAGATCTGTGGTAGCGGCTCAAACCGGCTTGTGACCTCGCTTACGGGTTTACCAGTCGAGACCACGACGGCGAGGATTTGGAGAGCGGTGACAAGCCCGTCGCCCGTCGTAACGAAATCCGACAGCACGATGTGACCTGACTGCTCGCCCCCAACGTTATAGCCGTGCTTGCGCATGTGCTCGACGACGTAGCGGTCGCCGACGGGTGTACGCGTGAGCGTAAGCCCAATGCTCTTCAAGTAACGCTCAAGACCCAGGTTGCTCATCACTGTGGCCACCACGCCTCCGGCCGCAAGCCTTCCGCGCCGGTGCCACGTCTCGGCGATCACGGCCATGAGCTGATCACCATCGACGATCTCGCCACACTCGTTGATAATCACGACGCGATCAGCGTCACCGTCGAGCGCTATTCCAATGTCGGCGCGAACCTCGCGCACCTTGTCTATAAGTGCTTCAGGTGCTGTCGACCCGCATTTGTGGTTGATGTTGCGACCATTGGGATCGACGCCCACCTTGATCACCTCGGCACCAAGTTCCCAAAGCGCTTCGGGCGCCACCTTGTAGCCCGCCCCGTTTGCGCAATCGATGACAATCCTAAGACCGTCGAGGCGCAGATTCTTGGGCAGCGTACGCTTTGCAAACTCGATGTAGCGCTCTTGCGCACTCTCAACGCGCGTTGCACGCCCAATGGCGTCGGCGCCGGCAAGCAGGGCGGTCGCATCGCCATCGACAAGTTGTTCAATCTGGCGTTCCGTTTCATTGGAAAGTTTGTAGCCGTCGGGATCAAATAGCTTGATGCCGTTGTCGCCGTACGGATTGTGAGACGCGGAAATCATGACGCCGAGGTCGGCACGCAACGAACGGGTTAGCATGGCAACGGCGGGCGCCGGCATCGGCCCTAACAGGAAGACATCCATGCCGACCGCGGTGAAGCCGGACATGAGCGCGGCCTCGAGCATGTAACCCGACAGGCGCGTGTCCTTACCAATGACGACGCGATGACGATGCGCCCCGTTCTGGAAAATTTTTCCAGCGGCCATACCAACCTTGAGCGCCACCTCCGATGTCATCGGATGGCGATTGGCAAGTCCGCGAATCCCGTCAGTTCCGAAATATCGGCGCGACATGCGTCCCCTCGCAACTCGAACCTGTGTCACCGGTGGTGCTGCTTAAGCTGCCCGGCCTGTTGATCTGTGATAGTGAATTCCCCCAGGCCACTATTGCGGCCTGAAGGCGCCTTCCGGAAGTAAAAAGGTATTCTCGAACCTTACACCAGGACCCCTAACAAAGGTGAAAACCTTGGCAATATGGTGTGCAGGCAACACTTTTCCAAAGATTAGCTTTGGATCTCGTTCGTTTCGCTGAAGGCGGCCTCCCACACGGCCAAAGCCTGGCGGGTCGCGGCCACATCGTGCACGCGAACGATCTGGACGCCTTGGGCGGCTCCCGCCAGGGCGGCGGCCAGAGAGCCGGGGACCCTATCCTTCGGGTTGGGGATATCGCAGATGTGATCGATCAGCTTTTTGCGCGAGGCGCCGAGCAAAATCGGAACTCCCAGGGCGTGATAAAGTGACAGCGCCGACATCACGGCGACGTTGTGATGGAGATGCTTTCCGAACCCAATACCAGGATCAGCCACGAGCTTTGACTTCGCAATGCCAGCCGCTTCGCAGGCCGCGATACGCCTTTCCAGAAAGTCGAAGACGTCGAGCACAACATCGCAGTATTGCGGGTCGTCGTTCATCGTCTTGGGGTCACCTTGCGCGTGCATCAGGATGACGGGCAAGCCTGTCTCAGCCGCGACCGCGAGGGACTGTGGGTCGTGCGTCAAAGCTGAGACGTCATTGACGATGTCCACACCCGCCGCCGCAGCGCGGCGCATCACTTCCGCCTTTCGGGTATCGATGGAAATCAACGTATCCGTATTGGCTCGCAGTCCTTCGATGACGGGCATAACGCGTGCAAGTTCGTCCTCAAGCGATACGAGATCGGCTCCGGGTCGCGTTGATTCGCCGCCTATGTCGAGAATGTCAGCGCCCTGCTCGGCAAGCCGCAGCCCATGATCGATCGCATCTTGGGCCGTGCCCAGCATTCCGCCGTCGGAAAAACTATCAGGGGTTACATTAACGATACCCATGATGCGCGTGCGATCGAGCGCCAAACCGGCAAGACGCGCGCGTGGCTGGCGAATGGCTTCCAAGAGATCAGAGGCGGCAAGAGTGTGCCGGCCCCATTCTCGCTCGAACGCATCTCCAAGGGCTACAATACGTCGATTGACGGTTTTGCCGTCGCGCTCGATGATTTCCACCGCCGCGAAACGCAACGGCTGACCCGCGAGCGGCAACCCGCCCCATGCCTGTTCGCCCTTTTCCAGCGGCGCAGGGAACAGGCCCACTGGGCGGATGTAGATGGAGCGCTGCATGCCCCCGCTCTCCTCAAAAAGCTACGGCCGCGAGATTTCCCGCGGCCGCAACTTATAAGACGTTCATCACCGCCTAAGAATGGCACAAGTCGTGCTCATCACGATTGCGGTTGAGGCTCCATGCCGCCGGTGTCCGGCTCGCTGCGAGGACGCGCCCGGCTGCCTGTAGAGGGAACCGCCGAGCTGACCGTTTCAGCCGGCTCGTCCTCATCTGGTGCGCGCACAATCTTCTCGCCGCGCATCAAGGCCTTCACCTCTTCGCCGGTGATGGTCTCAAACTCCATGAGGGCCTGCGTGATCGCTTCGAGCTCTGTGCGGTGCCCGCCCAAAACCTCGCGCGCTTTCTCCTCGCCTTCGGTCACGATGCGGCGAATCTCCTGGTCAATGAGCTTCGCTGTGTCTTCCGACATATTCTGCCGCTGCGTAATGGCGTGGCCGAGGAAGACCTCTTGCTGGTTCTCATTATAGCGCAGGGGACCAAGCTTCTCGCTCATGCCCCATTCGGTGACCATGCGCCGTGCAAGGTCGGTTGCTTGCATGATGTCGCTAGACGCGCCCGTATTGAGGTGATCCTTGCCGTAGATCAGCTGCTCGGCAATACGACCGCCAAAGGCCATCGCGATACGCGCCTCACACCACTGCTTGGAATAGCTAAGCTTGTCACGCTCCGGCAGGTTCATGGTGACGCCCAGCGCGCGCCCGCGCGGAATGATCGTGACCTTGTGGAGTGGATCGCCGCCGGGAACCTTGATGCTGACGAGCGCATGCCCTCCCTCGTGGTAAGCGGTGGCAAGCTTCTCTTCCTCAGTCATGGCCATGGAGCGCCGCTCCGCGCCCATCATAACCTTGTCCTTGGCATCTTCAAATTCGTTCTGCGTCACGAGCCGCTTGTTGCGGCGCGCGGCCAACAATGCCGCCTCGTTGACGAGGTTGGCCAGGTCGGCGCCAGAGAAGCCGGGCGTACCGCGCGCGATCACTTTGGGATCGACATCGGGCGCAACAGGAACCTTGCGCATGTGCACGCGCAGAATCTTTTCGCGGCCTGAAACGTCGGGGTTGGGCACCATGATCTGCCGGTCGAAGCGGCCGGGACGCAGGAGGGCAGGATCCAACACATCGGGCCGGTTGGTCGCCGCGATAAGAATGATGCCTTCGTTGGCCTCAAAGCCATCCATTTCGACGAGGAGCTGATTGAGCGTTTGCTCGCGCTCGTCGTTGCCGCCACCGAGACCTGCGCCGCGATGACGTCCAACGGCATCAATTTCGTCAATGAAGATAATGCAAGGTGCATTCTTCTTTGCTTGCTCAAACATGTCGCGCACACGCGATGCGCCAACACCCACGAACATCTCCACGAAGTCGGAGCCCGAGATCGTGAAGAAGGGCACATTGGCTTCGCCCGCAATAGCGCGCGCAAGCAGCGTTTTACCGGTGCCGGGCGGGCCAACTAGTAACGCACCGCGCGGGATGCGGCCGCCAAGGCGCTGGAACTTCTGCGGATCGCGCAGAAACTCGACGATCTCTTGCAAGTCGTCCTTGGCCTCGTCGACGCCTGCAACATCCTCAAAGGTCACACGCCCGTGGCGTTCCGTCAGCAGCTTGGCTTTAGACTTGCCAAAGCCCATGGCGCGGCCCGAACCTGACTGCATCTGGCGCATAAAGAAGATCCACACTGCAATGAGGAGCAGCATGGGGAACCAGCTCAGCAGCATGTTCATGATAGAGGGCGCATCCTTATCTGAGGGGCGCGCACTGAAATTGACGTGCTGCTTTTGCAGCCGATCCACCAGCGTGGGATCTTGCGGCGCGTAGGTGGAGAACTTAGCGGCACCATCACGCATCGTGCCTTCGATGCGATTGCCCGTCAGCATCACCTCGGAGACCTTGCCCCCGTCGACCGCACTCAAAAATTCTGAGTAGGTGATCTCATTGGGGCGCTGGCCCTGAGCGGAAAGATTGAAGAGGTTAAACAGCGCCGCCAGCAGAACCAGGATCGCAACCCAGATGGCAAGCTTTTGAAAATTTGAATTCATTGCGTTCCTATTACAACCCGCAGGCGCACTAAGATACCCGAATGCAGGATTGATCCGGACGTAGCCCCCGGGAGCCCCGTTAACATAAGTATCACCGCGTTCCTTGCCAAGTTACAGGGTCGAGCCTCCCAATAAGCTTAACGTCGCCAAATTTGCTACTGAGCAAAGGCCGCACCGCCGAATCTGCCGATCCTAAAAAGACTTATCGCACCCTAGTACCAAAGGAATTCCGCCGAGCAGAGCGGCTGCCCGCTGGATCCTAGGCCCGCAAATGGGTGTGGCGTTTGAAAAAGCTGGGGAACGGCAAACAGCTCCTCCCCCTTCCAGAATGACGGTAGCGATGCTGCAGCGCGGGCTGGCGGGACCGCATTGGCGCCTTCAAGTTGCTTACGCAGCTGCGCAAATTCGTCGCTACCCAGTGCGCGAACGTTAAGCGCGTGCTCCAGCTCCGGTGAAGCCCATACTCTGAATCTCCGATCCCACGTGGCAAAGTGCCCCGGTGCCAAAACGAGATCGGGTAAACCCTCGCGGCCCGGCTCACGTGCGACACAGAGCTTGCCGCCACGCCGAAAGACGATACAGCCCCCGAGCGTGGCAGCCTCAAAGCCCCGTTGTGCAAGACGATCGTTCAATGCCTCAAGTTTGGCGAGGCGCGCAGGATCGTCTTGCCCTCCGAACGAAGAGACCAATCGCGCGAGAAGCCGTAAACGCAATTCTTCTGCGGCAGCCAAGAAAGCCTGCTCATCGAATTCTGCGAATGCACCCTCGTGCACATCGAGATCTAATTCCAACTGGAGCTGATCGGTTGCCGCATCGAGCGCGGCACGGGCGCGCTCCAGCCGCTCAGCGCTGAGCGCAATTTTTTCGTTCGTCAAACCGAGCCCCTCAAGCTCGCCACGTGCTTTGCGCACGCGCACGCGCTCAAATTGGTTCTGCTCGTTACTGGGGTCTTCAATCCACTCAAGCCCCTGGGATCTGAGCGTTGCGCGGAGACGCGCACCGGGAAAATCCAAGAATGGGCGCACCAGTTTACAGTTCGCATCGCGGCCGAGACGCCGCGCGGTGGACATACCCGTCAGACCGTCAAGGCCGCTGCCGCGCGCAAGCCGCATGATCAATGTCTCAGCCTGATCGTCTTGCGTGTGGGCTGTTACGATCGCCACGGGGTCATCGTCGCGCAAGCGCCAGCTCAATTCTGCCAAAAGGCGATAGCGCGCGGAGCGCGCCGCATCCTGAATTCCCGCTTCCGGCTTTTCTCCAACCCACGCGAGCGTCTCGTGGGCAAGCCCAAGGGCGCGGGCTTGGCTTGCCACCCATTGCGCTTCGCGAGCAGCTTCAGGCCGCATGCCGTGATCAACCGTTGCAACCATGATCTTGCGCTGAGTATCGGTGTGCAATCGCAGCCAGCCAGCAATGAGATGCATCATTGCGATGCTGTCCGCACCGCCCGACACGGCAAGGATGAGAACACGAAATGGCTGAAGCACCGCCAGCCGCGCATCACGCTCGGCATCGCTGATTGGCTCTGCTGCGATCACCGCGCGGCGCGTGTCGTCATTAGGGACAGCCGACGCGCTGGCGCTCCGACTTGGCGCGCATTTTGACGTTTTGCGGCGCATTAGGGAATTTCGTGGTGAGCTCTGCATATGAGGAGCAGGCGGCATCCTTTTGCCCTAGCCGGTCCAGTGACATGGCAAGCTTCAGCAAGCTGTCAGGAGCGCGAGCGTTTCCAGAGTAGCTTTGGTATCCCTTGAGGAAGGCGCCAGCTGCGGCCTTGTATTGACCCCGCACGAAATAGGCCTCGCCCAGCCAATACTGCGCGTTGCCAGCAAGTGAGTCATTAGGATAGCGGGTGAGGAAATCCTCGAAGGCCGCCTGCGCTGCACCATAGTCTCGCTGCATCAGATAGCCGTAGGCTGTCTCATAGAGTTGCTTGGGATTTCCCGACTGGCTCAGACCCGCTTGCGGGTTGGGACTGGCTGGCGGAAGAGCTGCAACGGAATCGGAAGGCACGTCCTGCCTTTCGATGAATCCGCCAATCGCGTCATCTGAGCCTGCCGTAATCGTGGTTGAACCAAAACTCGACATTTCCGCTGCCTGGGACTGGCCCGAACCTAAACCCGGGGCACTGCCGGCATCACTGCGGCGGGGCTGTGCACCCAGAGCGCGCACTTGATTGGCGATCTGTTCTATCTGCGCGGTTAACGCACGAATTTGCGTCTCGAGCGCATCGATGCGCCCGCTTTCGGCGCCGCTATAATAGCTTGACGCACTGTTGCCTGCCGAAGGGCCAGAGGATGGGCCGGCGCGTGCCAGCGATTGCAACGTCCCAACGACGACCTGCATGTCGACGAGTTGTTCCTCGAGTTGTTCCACGCGCCTCCCAAGTCCGGAATCGCTGCCCGCGGCTGGAACCGACTGCGGGGCTGGGTTCTCCTGTCGCGATGGAGTTTGCGCACTAGGCTGTTCAGGCCGCGGCTGCGCCTGCGCAAGCTGCCAGGCCCGCTCAACGCCGTCACCCGCCGGCTCCGCAGGTGCGGAGCCCGTTAACACGAGGAGCACGGCGATGAGAGCACCTATAAACATGAGGCCAGTGTGCTGCTGCATGGGCGAAGCATTTCCGATCCGAAGGAGCTATCGAAGGAATGTGTCCATTGTATCGAGCGGAGTATTGAGCACGCGAATTTGTGCCGCTTGGGGCCACAGCACCCAGCCGATTGCTGTGTGCCCGTGGGAAAGCTTTCCACCGTTTTGATACTAACCCACCGGTTGTCAACGCGGTAGGCCCACCCTTTCCGGCACTTCCGTCGCGCTAACGGGTCGCGGCGGCCCCACGATTTGCCTCGTTTCGCCGCTGTTGGAGGCTTTCGGGGCACTGCGCCGACCTAGCCGCTTATGCGTCCCGCTGGCAAAGACAATGGTTACGGCGCGCCGGTTTTGCGCTCGGCACTCCGCTTCAGGGCAGACAGCCACGCGCTGTGTGCGCCCGCGCGCCAAAATTTCCAGGCGAAATGCTGCCACGCCTTCCTCCACGAGGCGCTGGCGGACTGCCGCAGCGCGCCTGGCGGAAAGGATCAGGTTTTGCTCATCTGTGCCCGGCTCATCCGCATGGCCCTCGATCGTGGCTTCGACACCTCGGTTCAAATTCAGCCATTGCGCCTGGGCGGCCAGCGCTGAGCGGGCTTTGCTGCCCAGCGCAGCACTGCCAGAGCTAAAGAAGATGCGATCACCGGCCTCGGCGCGCATCCTTGTTTGAATGGCTGCGCTGCGCCGCATTTCGCGGTCCCATTTGGGTCCTGGGGCGGGAATCCGCACGGGCGCAGCGAACCCCGCTGCGGGCGGCGACGCATCAGAACCGTCAGGCGATTCAGGCGATGCCTGTTCAGCTGGTTGTTTCGCGCCGGGATAGAGATCACCGAGTCTGCGGCGGGCGCGCTTGGCAGCCGGCGTTTGTGGATAGCGATCAATAAGGCTCTGGAAGGTCCTTCGGGCCCATTCGCGGCGGCCAGCCTGGAGCTTCTCCATTCCGTCGAGATAAAGCTCCTCAGCGCGCTCACGCGGACCGTAGGTCCCATAACCTCCGGCAACCTTAAGGGGGTACACCTCTCCCGCATTGGCAGGAACAATGGGTGCTAGGAGCATTGTGGTAACACCTGCGGCCACCACACACTGCCGTGTGACCCTGCTCAATCCGCGCAGGAGTCGTTTCATCGCGTGCCCTCAGTACGCAAACTTACGAAATTGAGCACAATTCATGGCCATCCATTGAGGCCAAAGTGTGCCTGGAGGCTGGTGCAAAAGGCTAAGAACCGCCGAGGCATTTTGCGCGAATAGGCGAAATTGGCGCGTTAGCTAGTTGCCCGATGCGATCGGACCTGGCCGGCTGTTCAGCACAGTCTGCGCACGACGATTCTGGGACCAGCAGGAAATATCATTGCAGACTGCGACGGGACGCTCCTTGCCATAGGAGATCGTGCGAATCCGCGACGCGTTCACGCCGGTCCTGGCCAAGAAATTACGAACGGTGGTCGCGCGCCGTGCACCCAGCGCAATGTTGTACTCGCGAGTGCCGCGCTCATCCGCGTGACCTTCGATCGTGATCGTGAACTGGGGGTACTGCGCGAGCCAGCGGGCCTGCTTCTGCAACGTGGCTGAGGCTTCAGGCGTCAGATCGCTGCTATCGGTGGTGAAATAGACGATGTCGCCAACATTCACGCTGAAATCGCGCTGAGTGCCGGGCGTCACCGAGCCGTCGCGTCCCGTAAGCGCAGATTCCGGCTTGTTGCTCTGATTGGCGCAAGCTGCAACTGCAAAGCAGGTAAGAACGATCGCGAGCGATCGTACCGCAAGGCCAAGCCAAGCTGAATGAGCCATCATTTATCCCTTCGTCGCCACGCTACTCGACACCGGCGCAGGGCGACAGTTCCATGTCACAAGCGGAGTTAGCCGATCGTTCGTACAAAAATGTGGCCAATTTCCAGGGCCTAAAGGCGCTGCAGAACCCTTCGCCCCCCATACATTGCGGCCTCCGCAAGGCGCCATTGGCCAACCACCCGGCTCAGCGCCGACGACTCGCAGTCCTTCCTTAGGTGAGAATCAGGGTTACAGGCTAGCAACCGGCTGACCATGTCCCCAAAAAACATCAAGGCCGAAATGTGACGCTGAAAGCATCAACATTTCGGCCTTGAAACTGGCCTCCCGAGCCAAAGCCACGGGAGGGTATAGCTTGCGTCAGTCGCTTTTAGCGAGCCGACTGCGTTACTGCGTTTCGGCAGTCGCCGGCACGTCGGCGCCGAGCTTTAACGGCACGGGCTCTTCACGACGGCAAGCGCCCAGAGCAACAGCCGTAACGACGACAGCGAGCACGATAGCACTCTTCATAGCATTCTCTCCTTTGTTGTCCTGGCCTTGCCGCCTGCTCTTAGCGAGCGGGCTGCGTAGCGACAGGCATTTCAGCGCCAAGCTTCAACGGCACCGGCTCTTCACGACGGCATGCGCTCAGCGCGACAGCCGCAACGACTGCTGACAGAACGATCAGCCCCTTAACACCCTGCATGTTAGTTTCTCCTGATGCTTGATCGGCACTAGCCGTATTCTTGGGTACTGGCGCGGCCCGTCTTGATCAAGAACAGAGGCGGTTTCGCCTCGGTTTTCCAAGCCGGTAGATGCGAAAATGCCACGCCGTATTCAACGCTCTCCAGATGCCTAACCAACAATTCGATCACTCTCATAAGAGCGTGAAATCACGCAACAAAACACCCCCAAGAACGCGGGGGAGGTCGTCCTATATTCAATACTGGACGCAGTTAATTTGGCGTTAAGAGGTGGTTCATTTCAGAAGCGGTGACCAAGCCGGATCGGATGCAAAGGACGGTGTAGGGACTATCCGCTCGTTGTAACCAGTCAAATCGACCGAAAGGATTCGCGGGCCGCCTTTCGCACCTTGCGATTCGCGGAAGAACATCAGCACACGTCCGTTGGGTGCCCAGGTCGGGCCCTCATTGTGGAAGCCCTCCGTAAGAATGCGCTCGCCTGACCCATCCGGTCGCATAACCCCGATTAGGAAGCGGCCGTAGAGCTGCTTCGTAAACGCGATGTAGTCGCCACGCGGCGACCAGACCGGCGTCGAGTATCGCCCTTGGCTTGAACTGATGCGACGGGGATTCGAACCATCAGCATTCATCACATAGATCTGCTGGGAACCGTCTCGATCGGTCTCAAACACGATCTGGCGCCCATCGGGCGAGTAGCTCGGACTCGTGTCGATGGAGAACCCCTGGGTCAGCCGGCGCTTCTGCCGCGTTCGCAAGTCCATCTCATAGATGCTCGAGTTGCCTCCCGACTGGAGGCTCATGACGATTCGCTGGCCGTCGGGCGAAAATCGTGGCGCGAACGTCATGCCGGGGAAGTCGCCGACGATCTGACGCTTCCCCGTTGCCAGGTTCATCAAGACCACCCGCGGCTGGCCCGCACCGTAGGACATGAACGTGATTTCTTGGTTCGTCGGGCTGAAACGCGGCGTAAGCACCAACTCGCGGCCATTACTCAACAGGCGCACATTCTTGCCGTCCTGGTCCATGATCGCCAGCCGCTTGATGCGTTTGTCCTTAGGACCCGTCTCATCAATATAGACGACGCGCGTATCAAAGTAGCCCTTCTCGCCCGTCAGGCGTTCGTAGACCTGATCTGCAATGATGTGGCCGATGCGGCGCCAGTTCTGCGAATTCGTTGCGAATCGTTGGCCTGCAAGCTGCTTGCCCGTCGCCACGTCCCAAAGGCGAAACTCAGCAACGATTTTGCCGTCGCTGCCCCGCTTCACTCGACCTACCACCAACGCATCACTTCGAATCGCGCGCCAGTCGGGAAAGCGCGGCGCGGCATTTACATCGCGCACGCGTTCCAAGAACGAGGCACGGTCCAGTGAATCGAAAAGACCGGACCGCTCCAAGTCGGCCGCGATCACCTCCGCGACATCACTCCCCAATTTGGGATCCTCGCCGAGGAACTCAGGTATAGCGATCGGGATCGGCGCGAGCGTGCCCTGCCGCTGCGTCCCCGTCAAACCGCCCCCACCGCCCTGCGCGTGTACCGCCATCGGTATACACAGCAACACGGCGACCAGCATCCAGGCAAAGGTTTGTCCCTTGAGTCCAATCATCTTTCGTCCTTCAAGTCGCGCGCAACTCCGAATAATTGCCTACATCATTTCGCGCGGGTCGAAGCTCCAGGTTACCGATTTCCAGACTGTGTACTTATCGCGGGGCAGATCGAAGGGCGCGCATCGTGTCACGGCTCGCATCGCAGCCTCAGCAGCAATCTGAAAAACAGGGCCTGATTGCGGCCGCACAACCTTGGGCACGCCATCGAGCGAGCCATCCTGCTTCAGGCTCCAGCTCAAGGTCACGACCGTCGTTTCAATGCCGCCGCCGCCACCCGGCAAATGCCAGCACCGCTTCAATTGGCCGCTGAGCTGTGATTTCAGCAGGTCCTGCTCGCGTGCCGACAGCACTGAATCGTTGCCGCGCCGCACACCGGCCGTTGGGCCCTTGTAATTGGTCGGCTTCGTTGGCGGCGTTGAGGTGCGCGGCGCCCCGCGCTTGTCCGGGCTTTTGTCGATGAGCGCGGCGATGCGGTCGGCATCAAACTTTTTCTTCTTATTCTTTTTGGCCTCTGCGGCCTTGCGCTTCGCCTCGGCCAGTCTCTTGCGCTTCTTCTCCTCGGCCTTACGCTTTTTCTCTGCCTTCTTCTTTTCCTCGGCCTTGCGCTTGGCTTCCGCTTTCTTTTTCGCCTCGGCCTTCTTCTTGCGCTCCGCCTCGAGCTTCAACGCGGCGACGCGCTCTTCCTCAATCTTCTTGGCAATCGCATCTTCTTTGGGCGGTGGCGGGGGCTGCACTACTTCCGGCTCGGGCGGCGGCGGCGCAGTTTCCAGCTTGGGCTTGGGCGCTTCTTTCTTGGAGACCTCCTGCTTTGGCTCTTCTTTGGCCTTGGCCTCCAACTTCTTGGAATCGGGGTCGCCCTGCTTGAGGCGAGTGAACTCGGACGGTGTCACGATCGTCGCTTCGATCACCACCGAATCTGGGAGATCCAGGGGCTTATGAACCGAGATGAGAGCCCACGCCAGCAGCGCCGCATGGCCCACGAATGAGATGAGAAGCCCCAGGTACACGTCCCTAGCCTCCCTCCTCCATTTCGGTCACCAGCGACACCTTGCGAAATCCGCCCGCACTGATGCGCCCCATCACACGCATGACCACACCGTAGGTCACGCCTTTGTCGCCGCGCACGAAGATCTGTTCGTCGTAACCGTTCTTGGCGATGGCTTTGAGTTTGGCTGCAATCTCATCCAACTCGATCGGCGTCTCGCCGATGTAAACGCTGCCATCGCTCTTCACACTAATTGCAAGTGGCTCCTGATTCACCTTGAGCTGCTTGCCCTTGGATTGCGGCAGCTCGATAGGTACACCAACCTGGAGCAATGGTGCGGCGACCATAAAGATGATCAAGAGGACGAGCATCACGTCTACCATGGGCGTGACATTGATATCGCTCATGGGCGTATGGCGGCGGGCGCGCCGACGATTAATGCTGTAACTTTGCCCCCCTGATTTTATGCTCGCACCCATGCAAGGCCCCTTGGTCCTATCGCGCGCTGCGACGGTCTAAGCACCACCGTCTTCGTTTCGGTTGGCTACGCTAGGTTCTGACATCGATCTGCCGCGAAACGATGGCCGAGAATTCGTCCGCAAAGGCCTGCAGACGGTGTGAGATCTGCGCCGAATCAGCTGAGAATTTATTGTAAAAGATCACCGCGGGGATGGCGGCCAAAAGCCCCAGCGCGGTGGCAAACAGGGCCTCCGCGATACCCGGTGCCACGACAGCAAGGCTGGTATTCTTTGAAATCGCGATTGCCTGAAAGCTCGTCATAATGCCCCACACCGTGCCAAACAGACCGACGAACGGCGCCGTCGCGCCAACGGTTGCGAGAAACAAAAGGCGGCGATCGAGTCGTTCCATCTCGCGGTTGATCGTCACGTCCATCACTTTGTCAACGCGCAACTGAATGCCGCCGAGTGCGCGGATATTCCCCTCAACGGAGCGCTTCCACTCGCGCATGGCTGCGACGAACAGCGCGGCCGTCGTAATGGATTTGGAGCGCGACAGCGCTCCGTAAAGGTCGTCCAGCGACTGGCCAGACCAGAACATGTTCTCAAAGTAGTCCGACTCTTTACGCGCACGGCGAAATGCAAACAGCTTCTCGACAACGATGGCCCACGACCAGACCGAGGCAATGATCAGCCCCAGCATCACAATCTGGACAACGACGTGGGCTTGCAGAAAGAGCTCAACAAATGAAAACCCGCCCACTGTAGCAGGCCCGATGGCTTCCTTTGCGAGATCGGTGGGGTTCATCGCAGTATCCGTATTCGGCGAAGACTGCCCAAAGGTGCGGGCAGCATAATGTGCGCCGGGCCCATCGCAGCGCCCGTCGTCTCGAGTAGAGGCAGAGCCTGCCGCGCGTTGCCCGCTCCCCCAAGCCCGGCATGTTGCCACTCATTTTGACCAAACGAGGGCTTAGCGGGGGGCAATATGCGGCTGAAAATGGGACGTTGACGGAACCGGCACCTGGCTCTCAGGATCCAGGCCCGCCCGAATGCTGTCCACAACGATCTGCACGCTGAGGCATTGGCCCCAGCGTGCAAACGCAGCCATTTCCTGGAAAAGGTGCCGGAGTGCAAGAGCCGGTCAGACGGACTCTTTGAGCTCCTTGGCCGGGCGGAAAGCGACCTTCTTAGACGCCTTAATCTTGATCGCCTCGCCGGTTGCCGGATTACGGCCCATGCGAGCTGGACGCTTCCTCACCTGAAGGATGCCGAGGCCGCCAATGCGGATTTTCGCGCCCTTTTTGAGGTGCTTAGTGATCATCGTCACCAAGTCCTCAAGCACGGCGGTTGCCTGCTTCTTGGGCATTTCGTGGGCATCAGCAAGCGCAGCGCCGAGCTGGCGCAGGGTGATGGTTTCAACCTTGGGCGCGGGTTTTACGGCCATTTGTTTTCCTCGAGAATTTTGAGAAGTGTCGAAGTTAGATCAACTGAGCTGACCTAACAGAAACAGCGATGGATAGCCCATAAATGAATGTTCGCAGGTGTCAACCAAAAGGAACGCCAGCGAGCCGCTCAAACTCAACTCTTCGTGGATTGTGATGTCATCGATTGCCCAAACGCCTCGCGAAGCGTGGTCGAGATGCGCAAGGGTTTGCCTGAGACCGAAACGAGGACGACCGTGACCTCCGCCTCGACGAGGGGCTTGCCCTCACGGGCCACCGTTTGGGCCAGCGTGAGGCTTGCCGCGCCAACCTCCTTTACCCGGGTGATGACCTCCAGGACCTCGTCGATACTCGCGGGCTTACGGAAGTCGAAACTCATGCGGCGAACGACAAAGGCGGCCGGCTCGCTACTACCAGAGCCATCGATTAGGCGGCGATGGTCACCACCCAAGACCCTGAGGAAATCAGAGCGGCCCCGCTCGCACCAGCGCACGTAGCTGCCGTGATAGACAAGACCGGAGAAGTCCGTGTCCTCGAAATAGACACGCACCGGCAGTACGTGTCGGCGACCCGCCGGATCCTCGACAAGGCGCCCGGCAAGATCTGGCCAGCGTTCATCACTCATCAGGCAGCGACCTCGATCATGACGATCTCCGGCGGTGAACCTAAACGAACCGGTACGCCGCTGCATCCTAGGCCAGCGGAGACGACAAGGTGACGGCCGTCCTCGACGATGTGACCGTATAAGTAACGCTGACCAAAGCGGGATGGGACGACGGGCGCATAGCCCAACACGCGCACCTGTCCACCATGCGTATGTCCGGCGAGCGTTAGCGATACGCGATCGGGAATGGATGAAAAAATATCGGGCTCGTGGATCATGAGGATGACAGGGGCGTCATCGCTTACTTTACCAAGCGTGTCGCCGAGATTGTCGACACCTAAGTAACGCTTCTCGCCGCGAAGCGCGCGCCCTGTTCGCCACAGCGCCCATTGGTCGCCAAGTCCAGCAAGCCAGAAATTCTCGCCATTCTTCTGCAAACGCACGCTGTCGTTTTCGTGAAGCGCGATGCCGGCGTCTTGCAACGCCCGGCCGGCACGCGTCGGCCCGGAACCTCGGCGCTGCGCTTCTATGTCGTCCCACCAGTCGTGATTACCGAGAACAGCATGCACTCCTTGCGGCGCTGTCAGTCTACCAAGGGCACGGGCCCAATCTTTGTGAGCGATCGGCTGTGCGTAGCGGCTCATTCCATGACCGGCGACATAGTCGCCAAGCAGCAAAATGCAATCAGGTTGAAGCGCATTGGTGGTCTCGACGATGTCACCAATACGGTCGACACCCATGAACGGCTCGCAGGCGTGCAAGTCGGCTATAACAGCGAGCTTCAACGACAGACCGGCGGGCCAGCGCGGTGGCGTGATGTGGTAGCGCGTGACACAAGTGCGCCACGGCTCGGCGAGCGCATACCCGCCAAAGCCGGCGCCGGCCACCGTCGTTACGCCAAATGCTGTGAGAAAACGTCTACGTGTGAGCAAATTGATTAGTCCCTGCCCCGTCCGCCATTGAGGTGCAGTCGTCGTAGCGCGCATGCGCGCCGAATTCGAGGCAAGGCCACAACAATTTCGAAGTGTCGTTAAATAATGCTAGCCAATCCCCGCCTGCGAGCCGCCCTCTCCGGGCTCTCCGCCCTCGTCCTCAGCGGCCCCCTGATCAAACAGGCCGCCATGAGGCGTCGACAGGCGCGGCGGACCCGAAAGACCTAAGTGCCGGTAAGCCTTAAGCGTTGCGATGCGTCCGCGCGGCGTGCGGCTGATGAAGCCTTGTTGCAGGAGGTAGGGCTCGACCAATTCTTCCAGCGCATCGCGCGGCTCAGAGAGTGCTGCCGCAAGGGTCTCGATTCCGACCGGACCCCCTTCATGCGTTTTGGCGATGCAGGTGAGGTAGCGGTGATCGAGAGCGTCAAGGCCCTCGTTGTCGACCTCAAGCGCTGCCAAGGCCTTGTCCGCCAAAGTGGCGTCGATGGTGGGCGCCTCAGCGACGGCGGCAAAGTCGCGCACGCGACGCAGCAACCGTCCGGCAATGCGCGGGGTGCCGCGCGCGCGACGCGCAATCTCGTGAGCACCATCATCACCGATGGTAGCACCAAGAACGCGTGCGCCACGCGTCACCACCAGTTCGAGTTCTTCTACCGTATAGAAGTTGAGGCGCACCGGTATGCCAAAGCGATCGCGCAAAGGCGTCGTCAAGAGACCGAGGCGTGTGGTGGCGCCAACAAGCGTAAACTTGGCAAGGTCAATGCGCACAGAGCGTGCCGCCGGTCCCTCGCCAATGATGAGATCGAGCTGATAGTCCTCCAGCGCGGGGTAGAGAATCTCCTCCACGGCCGGGTTGAGGCGGTGAATCTCGTCAATGAAGAGAACATCGCGCTCTTCTAGATTGGTGAGCAAGGCGGCTAAGTCGCCGGCTTTTGAGATCACCGGACCGGACGTTGCGCGAAATCCGACGCCCAACTCTTTCGCCAGGATCTGCGCAAGCGTTGTTTTACCGAGTCCCGGCGGCCCGGCAAACAGAACGTGGTCCAGTGACTCCCCGCGGTCGCGCGCAGCCTGTATGAAGACCCTCAGGTTGGCGCGTGCCTGCTCTTGTCCGATAAACGCGTCGAGCGACTGCGGCCGCAAAGACGCCTCGGTGGCGTCCGCATCACGCTTGTCACTGGTGACGAGCCGGTCGGTCATGGTTTGTTCGTGGGCTGCTTCGCTCGCAACGTCAAGGTGGAAGCGCATTGGATTGGGGGAATCGTGAAGTGCGCGGCCGTCAGATCAGCAAACTTGCCGCGTATCGACGCTGGCCCAACCAACCTTCCACACCCAAACGATGGAGGACGATCATGGCAAAGGTACGCAACTTCGACGTTCAGGCTTCCTTTTGAGGTCTCGGCCAAGCGTCGCAAATCCTATCCTTCAGAGACGCGGGTAAAGCGCGGTGAACGCTATGTTCATGGCGACGTTGAGCTCGTGGAGAAGCTGGGGCGCAACGACCTGTGCCCCTGTGGCTCCGGACATCGGTTTCAAGCGGTGCTGCTTGAAGTCCAAGCGTTATGATGGCGCCGAACGCAATCACTGCTTTTAGGGAGTGATCATAATAGTCCCGAGGCGCGTAACGCCCCGGGCGTCGAATTGTTACGAATTCCTCATCATTTTCTTCCTCTTACGGCCGCGCATGGATGCAATTTTGTTCCTACATTGGACGAAGCGTCAATTCATTCGAGGACATGACATGTGCCTGCGCTCACTGCTCATGAAAGCCCTGCTCGCATTCGCCTTAACAATCGGCGCAGCTGGCCAATCGACCATTCCCGCCGTGGCGGCTACGGCTGAGGTGCGAAGTAATTCCGACACTGAGGTCTTCGACGAAGTATGGCGTCTGGTGCAGAATAAGTTTTACGACCGCGACGTCTTAGGCCTCGATTGGGAAGCCGTCGGCGACAAACATCGCGGCGCTTATGCCAAGGCTAAAACGGTTGCTGAGCGCTCCGCTGCGATCAATGCCATGTTGGATGAATTGGGTGTTTCGCATACGCGCCATTTCACGAAGGAACAACCAGCCTACTATCAGCTCGTCGACATCTTCTCCTGGCCCCTGCGTCGCCAGATCCCGAAATACTTCTCAGGCGGCGCGGTCACATATTCCGGCATAGGCATCTTCACCAAAGAGATCGACGACAAGACGTTCGTAAGCGGGGTGCTTGCCGGTCTGCCTGCTGATAAGGCGGGCGTTCGCATCGGTGATGAAATCATTTCGGCGAACGGCAAACCATTTGAGCCGATTGGATCCTTCCGCGACAAGGAGGGGGAAGCGGTCTCCTTGGGTATTCGTCGCGACGTAGATGGGCCGGTTAGGGAAATTGATGTGAGGCCCCAACGCATCGTGCCTGATGAAGCGTTTGAATCGGCCATGCGCGACAGCGCCCGCATCATCGAGGCGAACGGACAGCGCATCGGCTACATCCACGTATGGTCTTATGCCGGCCGCAGCTATCAGGAGATCCTTGAAGAGGTCCTCAGCGACGGCAAACTTAAAGATGCAGATGCACTGATCTGGGACCTGCGCGATGGTTGGGGCGGTGCGCAGCCTAGCTTTTTGCGCATATTCGACCCGCACGGGCCGACTATGACGCTAACTGAGCGAGATGGTGACTCGTACGTTGAGGGCTTTCGCTGGCGCAAGCCGGTCGCCCTTCTCACCAATAACGGTACGCGCAGTGGCAAGGAAGTGCTCACCTACGGTTTCAAGACGAATGGCTTTGGCGAGGTCATCGGCGAGCAAACGGCGGGCGCACTGCTGGCAGCGCGCGCTTTCTTGCTGTCGGACGGCAGCTTGCTCATTCTCGCAGTGAATGACGTCGCAGTAGATGGCGAGCGGCTTGAGGGCAAAGGCGTGGCACCTACAATCGAGGTCCCATTTGAACTCCCCTATGCAAGCGGCAAGGACCCGCAGCTCAACGAGGCGATCTCCGTTCTCTCTGACGGCACGAAAGCGCGTACGTATTAAGCGGTGAGAACGCCGGCACGGAGCAGGACGTCGCGAACTGCCAGCGAAACGAGCCCTGCGAGAAACGTCAGATATGGACGTGCGCCCTCCATGCCAATCGGAAAAAGCGTGGCGCAGATGGCAAAGGCGACGGCGCCCGCAATAGCGGCCACAATCCAACCGACGTTTTCTTGACGCAGGGCGATTGGGCAAAGCGCAAGCGCAACGAGCACGGCAGGGATCACGGCCCACACGAAAGTCGTGATCGCCGCAGTTCCAACAGGCGGCACGTTCGCGGGTAGCAATGGGCCAAGACCCAACGGCGGCGCCAATGTAAGCACCACCGCAATAAGAATCGCAGCGAAGAACGGACCGACCAGGGTGTACATTAGGAACGTCCACAATGCGCGCTGAGCGCCACTCATTTCCCTTTGCCTTTCTCTGTTATCGTGCCAGCTCTTTGAGGCCACGGCGGATGAGCTTTGCGGTGTCTGCGCCTTCGCCCAGCTCCTTCAAGGCGGCGGCAACTGCGGCAGAAGCCTGCACGGGCTGATATCCGAGATTGGTGAGCGCCGACATTGCCTCGGCCGCCGCATCTCCGTCCGGCGGGGCAACCGCGCTACCGTCTGTGGGCGTGCCCGGCAATCTCAGCCCGGCGACTGACAACGCAGGAGCCTTGTCTTTCATCTCTGCAACGATGCGCTGCGCAAGTTTTTTGCCGACACCTTGCGCCTGCTCAACAAGCGCCCAGTCCCCAAGCGCAATTGCGTTGGCAAGCTCGGACGGGCTTAAGGTGCCCAGCAAAGCCAGCGCCACCTTGGAGCCCACGCCTTGCACGTTCTGCAATGTGCGAAACCAGGTGCGCTCGACTTCACTTGCAAATCCAAAAAGGCGAATGGCATCGTCGCGCACATGGGTGTCGATTGTCAGACTCACCTCGTCACCAATCTTCAAATTGCCCAAGGCACGCGCCGAACACTGCACCTCGTAGCCGACGCCGTTGACGTCGATGATGCAGAAGCTTTCGCCTATTGCGTCCACCTTGCCACGAAGCTTTCCAATCACGCGCCGGCCTCCCGTGCAACGCGCATGGCCCGGGCTTGGGGACTTGAGCGATGATTGGCATGGCAGATCGCAATGGCAAGGGCGTCGGCTTCGTCCGCGCTCTCGACACGTGCCTTGGGCAACAAGAGCCCGATCATGGCCTCGATCTGCCGCTTCTCCGCGTGACCAGCCCCCACAACGGATTTCTTGACAAGGTTGGGAGGATATTCCGCCACGGCAAGGCCGCCTAAGGCCGGAGCCAACAGGGCCATGCCGCGCGCCTGACCCAGTTTCAAGGTTGCCCTCGCGTTGTCGTTGACGAAGGTCTCCTCGATGGCCGCCTCGTGCGGCGTGAAGCTCGCGATCACGCCGGCGATGCCTTCGAACAGCTCGCGCAGCCGGTAGGCGAGATCAGCGTCCGCCGTCGACGTGATGAGCCCGCTGGCCACATAGCTAAGGCGCACGCCATCACTTTCCACGACGCCCCACCCGGTGCGCCGCAGCCCAGGATCAATGCCGATGATGCGAATCGCAGTCCTCCTCATGCGAGCAGGCATAACACGTGTCGTGATTCGGCAGGTAAGGGCACCGGGATCGATACGGATTGGCAGATTGTCAGGCGCCAACAGACCTTGGCAAGGCGCGCCGAACAGTGTTCACGGTTTTAGGACATTTGATCGCGCGGGCGCAGAGCGTGGCAGCGCTGTTCATGCTTGTGCTCGGCAATGCGCTGCTGGCGGCAGGCTGGGTCTGGAATTGACCAGCGCACCTTTCAGTTCAAATCGTTAAGCCCAGTTTCACATCAAATTTATGCTTTTGGACTATTCATCAAAGCAGTATTTTTGGCGTAACTTTGTTTGAACACAAGTCGACGAGCCGAGGCTGCGCGCAGTTAAGCGTCCGCGCAAACCGTGACCAGAAACG
Source organism: uncultured Hyphomicrobium sp. (assembly GCA_964405975.1). GTDB lineage: Bacteria > Pseudomonadota > Alphaproteobacteria > Rhizobiales > Hyphomicrobiaceae > Hyphomicrobium_A. Next base: position 4,239 of record CAYOPW010000014.1, on the reverse strand, counting down.
TACAAGACAAAAGATCCCACCTCGTCCGCTGCCCACGGGTAAGCGGCCAGCTCAAACTTGGCCATCTACCTCCCGCCAAAGCAGGGGACCTTGCATTTCGCATTTTCTGCACGCCGGAACAGTCCCAGTATCGAACGAGCGATCATCATCACCTGACGCAGCGCGCACGTTACCACCTTCGCAACGCAAATTGGCAGAAGGTCGCAACGCCGGCCGGCGTTGTTCAATGTTACGTGTTTGACCCGGACGAAGACGCCCGCGGCACCGTTGTTCTCGTGCACGGCTGGACAAGTGAAGCCGCCTTTATGACGGCCTTCATCGAGCCGCTGCGCCGGGCCGGCATTCGCGTGTTGCTGTTTGACTTTCCCGCACACGGGGCGAGCCCCGGGCGACGCACGAACCTCGCCGAATGCGCGCGCGCCATGCTCAGCGTATGTGACGCCTATGGCCCAATCGATGCAGCGGTTGCGCATTCCTTCGGCGGCTTCGTTGCCCTGCTGGTTGCTGAAGGCGGCCCGCCATTGCCGCACGCGCACCCGATCTCGCGATTTGTTCTCATCGGCTGCCCTAATCGCCTTAGCGACGTTACAGGTCACTTCGGTGGTCAATTGGGTCTGACACCGGCAGCGCAGCGCGCCTATGAGCACCATCTGGAACGTGTTGGGCACCGTCCGGTCAGCACCTTCTCCGCAGTCGAGCTCTTGCAGACCGTGAAGGCCCCTACCCTCGTCATTCACGGGAGCTGCGATCGCGAAGTGCCCTTCCACAATGCCGAGGCGATTGCCAAACTCGGTGCGCACGTCGAGCTGCAAGAGTACGAGGGCTTCGGCCATCGCACGATTCTCTATGCGCCTCAGGTCATGCGGGCAGTGATGACCTATCTGGCAGCGCGCCGCGATCGTGCCGCGCCTCATCGGCATGCGTCGCATCATTCCGCTGACTTGCTTTGATCCCGGCTCAAGCTGTCCGACCTCCAACAAAAGTTCCGCAAACATTGATCGTTTGGCGTTTCATGCGCGCCAGCGGTGCTATAAGGACGCCGGGGTACAGCCGAGCGAGAAGGGTCCAACATGTTGGGTGCTAGATGTGTGCTTTCAATTTGTGCAAGTGTGGCGTTTCTCATGTCCGGCCTGGCCGCAAATTCGGCCAAACCCATCACGTTGGGGGACGTTTCAGAAGCTGAAATCCGCAACGCCAAACCCGGCCAGATCATCAGGGTCTGGCCGGAATTGGGCGGTGCGCAGCCAAACGCCAAAGCTTATCGCATTCTATACCGCTCAACCGGTCTTAACGGCGAGCCCATCCCTGTCTCGGGCGCAATTATCATACCCGACGGCAAGGCTCCTCCAGGTGGGCGCCCTGTCGTCGCTTGGGCGCACCCCACAACCGGTGTTGTAAATAGCTGCGCCCCAACGCTGCTCCCCGATCTTGCCGGCTCGATTGCCGGTCTGGGTGAGATGCTGGACCGTGGATACGTCATCGCCGCTACGGATTATCCTGGATTGGGCGAGCCGGGAACACATCCCTATCTCATAGGTGTAAGCGAGGCCCGCGCGGTGCTCGACTCAGTGCGTGCTGCACGCCAATTGCCTGACGCCAAAGCGCAGCGGCGTTTTGCCGTGTGGGGCCATTCGCAGGGCGGGCACGCCGCCCTCTATACCGGTGAACTCGCCGCCAGCTATGCGCCAGAGCTGGAGCTCGTCGGCGTCGCCGCCGCCGCTCCAGCGACGTATCTCGAGCTATTGTTCGATGCCGATCACACGACGGCATCGGGCAAAACGCTTACCGCCATGGCACTCTTATCCTGGTCCAAGCTGTTCGACATACCGCTCGACTCCATCCTCAAACCTGGAACGCGCCCGGCATTTGAGCAACTTGCGCGCGACTGCATTCAGTCCATCAAGGAGTTGCTCAAGCTCAATCAGGACACGCAGCGGCTGCGAACAAATTTTTTGTCTGAGAACCCCACAAAGACTGAGCCGTGGGCCGGCATTATGAAGCGCAATTCACCCGGCAAGGCAGCAGCTGGCGCGCCTGTGTTCATTGCTCAAGGGACAGCGGACCAAATCGTACGGCCACCTATCACGCGAAAGTTTGCCAATCATCTTTGCCTTCAGGGAACACGCGTGCACATGATCTGGCTTGAGGGCGTTTCGCACGACTATGCCGGCTATGACGGCGCACCTGCCGCGGTCCGATGGATGGCTGATCGTTTCGCGGGACGGCGGGCGCCGAGCAATTGCAGCCGGTGAACGCGGCAGCTCCAATCAAACCGGCGAAGGATAGGAATTGACGTTATCCTTCACTTGGGATTGCAACCAAGGCAAAGTTGGAAGATCGTACGATCGCGTTGGCGCATGTGTCGTGCTGACGAAGACGAGCGTGCCGCGGCTTGCCCGATGCATCCCGGCCTGAAGCGGCACGATGGAGGCACCTATGAAACTAGTACTACCTTTTTGGCAACGCTTGGCGATCACCATACTCGTGGTGCTCGCGATCAGCTATCTGGCGGGCGCTATCTGGCAATCAATCTCAGGCTTTGCGCTACCAAGTTATGCCAGCGGCATTATCGGCGGTCTCGCGGCGCTGCCACTTTGGGATTTTCTCAAGCGCATCCGGCCAGCATCGCAGAGCTAGGTCACGCCGTGTAACTGCGCCAACCAATTTCGCAACCGCTACTCCAGCGCGATAGATTGGAAATCAAAAACAGACGGACTTGTGATGACCTCACAAGTCCGTCCGTGATTTGTCGCCGCTTGACGGCGGTTTATTCGTGCCCGCCGAATTTGATGCTAGCGCCAATACGGATGGTGTCGATTTCACCTTCAACGTTATCCGTCAAACAGCAACCAAGCCCAGTAAAGGCCAGCGCGTGATCTTCGGTATCTAAGTCAACGTGGGCATATTCGACCCGAGCGATGAGCCAATCGCCCAGTGCGTGCTCGAAGCCGAACCCTGCTGTCCAACCATTGTGCGTAGCGTTGCCGTTAAGTAAATTGAAGCCGGCAATAGAAACGCTGGTATCCAATTCTGCCCACGCCCAACCACCTCGAGCGTAAATCATGGAGCGGCCAAAGGCATAACCGAGCCTACCCTCGATGGTCGCGAGCCACTCAAGCTCGCGCTGAACGCCAAAAACAACAAGGGAGGTACCGTCGCCCTCCACGCCGGAACCCGCGTAGGTGCCTTCGATCCCGAACACCCACGCTCCAGTTTGATAATTGTAGCCGAGGTGCCCGCCATAGATTCCGCCGTCCATGCTAAAATCGGTATCGGCAAAACCGCCGAAGCCGGGCACTTGCGCCTCTGTATCGCCCGTGACAAGTCCCGCATGGCCGCCGACATAAAATCCTGTCCAGCTGTAGACAGGAGGTGGCGCAAAGCCCTTGCCCGAAGGTTCGTAACCGCCTGCCATCGCCATGCTGCTCATGGACGCGATTGCGACCAGCGCAATGATGAGTTTCGATTTCGACATGTGTTGCCCCACTATTGATTAGCTACGCATTGCACGCCGCGCGAACCGGTGCGTTGCAGTCATGACGGCTGCTCAGCACACAATTCTTCCGCATTCTGATGGTGGAAGCCCTATCTGATTCGCTCGGCATGGCGAATAACACTCAAGCCGAGCGTTACGAGAACGTGACGCGTGGGACACATGCACTCGAAAGTGGTGCCACTGAGTCGCCACACGCCGCAAGGCAATCGCGCCATTTATATACGCTTTGGCTGATCGCCAATTGACGCATTGTAGAGGTGAGGTCCGGCGCCGACCGCGCTCCTAGGCCGCCGTCAGTTTCTTCAAAACCTCGTCGGAAACCTCAAAATTGGCGAAAACGTTTTGCACGTCGTCGTCGTCCTCTAAGGCTGCGATCATTTTCATGATCGTCTCCGCGTGCTCCTCGCCAACCTGCGTCGTCAAGTTTGGCTTCCACACAGCCCTTACACTTTGCGCTTCGCCAAGCTTTTGCTCTAGCGCGCCAGCTACCGTGCCGAGACTGTCGAACGAGCAGGTGATGAGATGCCCCTCATCGTCTGAGTGTACGTCCTCTGCGCCTGCTTCGATTGCAGCGTCTAAAACGGCGTCGGCTGAACCCACGTCCGGCGCATAGGTAATCTCGCCGGCGTGGTTGAACATGTGTGCCACCGAGCCCGTCGAACCAAGGTTGCCGCCGTACTTCGCGAAGGCCGCCCGCACTGCTCCTCCCGTGCGGTTGCGATTGTCGCTCAGCGCCTCGACCA
>CAYOPW010000013.1:41898-46706 GCA_964405975.1 uncultured Hyphomicrobium sp. | reverse complement strand
CGTGCGCGCACCTTTTGTCATCCCGGACGTCATGCCGAAGGCATGCTTTCAGCATGACCGAGCCAAGCAACTGGATTAAGCCAACAACGACTCCAGCGAGCCGTCGGCAATCAATTTGTCCTTCACCTTTTGCGGAATGGGATACAAGACGCCCTCGCCCTCAAGTACGTGTTTGCCCTCCTTGTCCTCGACCCAGCAGGTGAAGACGACGTTCTTCTCTCCCTTTTCCTTCACGAGGGCGACGGCGGTGTAGGGCTCATTTAGTTGCACCGGAGCAAGGAACTTAACATTCTGGCTGCCCCAGATTGCGCCCAGACCCGGGATGTCCATGCCGAAGATGCCAGAAAACTTGGCGACCGAAATCATCCCGTGGGCGATGCGGGTCTTGAAGATCGTGCCCTTCGCATATTCCTCATTGAAATGCGCGTGATTGAAGTCGCCGGAGATCTCCCCGAACTTCTGCACGTCGCTATCGGTGACGGAGTATTTCAGACGGAACGTGTCGCCCACGTTTAAGTCATTGATGCTTTTGCAGGCACGCGGTAGTGGATTGGTCATCGGGAGGATTCCTTTTCAAACCTTACGACAAAACTCAATTAGTGGTGGGATATAAGGAAAGACGCTCTTGTGAGCCAATCATGCTGTCGCAGTCGGTGCCTCTGGTCAGCAGGCACTCATTCGTCCTGATCTCCCAACAGCAAGGTCTACAAGAGCGCGTCCTGACAGGATGTTCGCCAAGTGCCAATAGCAGACATCCAGACCGACCTTGGGAAGCGCATATGGAATACCACTGAGCCGGAAGCCTTTAGTCAATCATTTCTCTAATTGGGACACCCCGGCCCTGCCGATCGTCCCCTTGTCAGCCCCAAACCATACCGAGCCCGTCTGCGGATGATAGACCATATGGCGGATCGTGCCGCCGCCTGAAGGCACAGGTGTAATCGACACGATTTTCTCAGCTTCGGTATCGAACCCGACAAACAGATTCGGCTGCACGCCGGTTTCGACAACCCAGATGCGGCCATTGTCGTCGAGCGCGGTGCCATACGGCGCGCTGTTCTCGCCGGAGGGCAGGCGCCATTCCGCAAAGCTGCCAGCCTTGGGATCGTAGCGGCCGAGCATGCCGCGCGCATAATCAGAGTACCAGATGCGCCCGTCGCCGGTGATCTCCAGACGTCTCGGCCGCGCGCTGTTCTCAGGTATCGTGTATTCGATTATTTCCAGATTTTCTGGATTTACAGAGGCGAGCTTGTTGGTGCCGAGAAGCGCGATCCAGGGCGTCCCGTCTGGAGCGATTTTGATGCCGTAGGGGCGTGCACTTTTCGTGGGAACCGGAACCAACTCGACCGATCGGTCCGCGACGGTCAGTCTGCCAATGAAATTGCCACCTTGTACCGTGAACCAGATGTGGCTTTGATCGGCATCGAATACCAAAGTGTGCGGGTCGGTGGCCGCTGGATCAGGCATCTCGATGCGATCGATGCTGTCGGTTTTGGGATCGTAGCGTCCGACATAGGCGTTGAGGTTGCCGGCAAACCATACGATACCGCTGTCGTCGACGATCAGGTTGTGCGGACCGGCATCTTCGCCGAGATCGCGTTTAAAGAACTCACCGGAGGATGGGGTCAAGCGCGCAAGATAACCGTTTGTTTGGCCGACGAACCAGACCTGATCCGGTCCTGCCACGAAAGGGTCGCGTGGGCGGCCCTCATAGGGGACTTGCCACTCGCGAATTTCGATGGGGTTCTTGGTAGCGGCAGCTGTGGCGGGCACTACAGCCGATAGTGAGGTCGCAATCGCGATCGCGCCTGACGCGGTGGCGACGGCGGACCGCAATGACAGGGCAAACATCGTAGCCTCCTCTGCGGGTGAAACGATTCTGAGTTAGCCATCCGGCACTTAGAGTAGTTAGTCATTTGGCCGACGGGAACGGTAATGGAACCCCGACGACATTCAGGAGCACGTGATGGCCTGCAGCCCTGTGCCACTGATGTCCCCTTTACGCCAAATGCGGACATTGTAGACTCGTGCGAGCCGTCGAGATAGGACTCGGCTAGTCTGCAATCTCCGCCTCGACGAGTTTCGCCAAGAGCGTGAGTGACTCTTACCAGCCGAGTTAGCAGGCCTTCAATGGAATGATATCGGGCAATCCTTCCTGCACGATGCTCAACTCGGTCCCAACTGATACCTTTCTCAATGTGATCGACGTCTCCATGGCGCCGGGCAAGTTCGCATCGTCGAATTTGTCGGTGTAACGGATGCGTTCGTGAGGCACGAGTTCGAGAAATTCTCCGCCAAAAGAGTGGCTTTTGCCTGTGGCGAAGTTCGTAAATGACATCTTATAGGCGCCACCGACTTTGGCATCCATGTGGTGCACCTTGCAAGTAAACCCATTTAGCGGAAGCCACTGGGCCATGGCATCGGCATCAAGGAATACGCGGTACACGCGCTCGGGAGTGGTGCGAACTACACGGTGAAGTTTGACAGTGTTGGTGGTCATGTGTGTTCTCCGTTCGACTTTGTTTACCGTGCCGCTTTCCACGATGGTGCTGATTTTCCGGTAGCGATCGGAAGTCGGTTGAACATTAGCGTCGTTGATGTCCACTTTGGGTCTTAAACAGACATTTGAGTGGGCGTCAGCGATGTGCGCCTTACTCCCGATAGCGGGCATGGCGAACGTTTTGGGAAGGTCGCTTTTTGGCTGCAGAAGTTCGTCTTAGAACTGTTGCACTGGTTCCTTATCTGGAACTGGGAACCTGTCCCCGCCCAGTGAAACTAGCCCGTTCATAGATCTGTCTTATTAGGCTCCGTAAGACGCATAGAGTGGGACACGACCCTCGACAGCGAAGGCACAATTGGCGATGGTGATGTTTGCTTCATAAACAGCGGTTTGGTCACCGTTCGTAACCACGCGCAATTCACGAAGGAGACGAGAAATGCAGTCGGCGTTTCGTAGGTATGGCAAGTCAATTCCCGTAGTGGCGGTCATCGCTGTGGCCTCGTTGCTCACATCGTTGGGGTCCGCCACCGCACAGGTATCGCAGGAGACGATTCAATCCTTGTCTGCACCCGACAAGGTCGACACGCGCATCGGCACACTCAACTTTAAGGATGGTGCGCCGAGTGCCGAGACCGCACAGACGGTCTACGACACTCTCGCCTTCACCCGCGCGCTCAACGTTTACAACAACAGCTTCCGCGGCGCATCGGCCTACGCGCTCCGCAAGGGCTTCCAGAGCATCGGTGCCAACGACAACGACATCATCATCTTTTCGGAGCTGATGGACTCGGAATCGCTGTTCCTGACCGCGAATGCCGACACCGTCTATTACTTGGGGACGGTGGACCTGACGAACGGCCCGATGGTGATCGAGCAGCCGCCGAACGGGCTCGGCACCATCAACGACATGTGGTTTTCCTGGGTCATCGACATCGGCCGGCCCGGTCCCGACCGGGGTCTTGGCGGCAAATACCTTATCGTCGGGCCCGGCTATGACGGCCCGCTGCCCGAGGGCGGCTATTTTGTTGCACACTCCAAGACGAACTACGTCCTCTATGCCGGGCGGGCCTTCATTGAGAACGGCAACGATCCGAATCCGGCCGTCGAGAACGTCAAGGCCAATCTGAAGATCTACCCTTACGCCCCGGGCAGCTGGGGAACCTCCATCGCCGAGGCGCTGGAGGGGAAAGTGATGCTGGGGGCCGAGCCGAAGATCCCCGAGATGAAATTCATCGAGGGCAGCCACGTGTCGTTCAACACGATCCCGCCCAGCGACTATGGCTTCTTCGAGATGATCAACGAGAACGTGCAGGCCGAACCCGCCACCAGTTATGACGTGGAACTCGCCGGGCAATTGGCGGCCATCGGTATCGTCAAGGGCAAGGAGTTCGCGCCGGACGAGCGGATGAAGAAGATTTTGACCGACGCCGCCGCGGTTGGGCAGGCCACCGGGCGGTCGCTTCAATGGCGGTTCGCTAACGTGCATCCCGACTGGGCCTATTACGAGGGCTCGCATTGGGGCAACATGCTGTTCGAGGGCGGCGCCTTTTTCGAGACCCCGCCACCGGCCTATGCGGACGGCAGGTTCAAGCCCTATCCGCCGACCGGGGCGCGCACGCTCGATTCGCGCACGGCTTTCTATTACGCCTACACGCTCGACAGCCCCGGCATGATCATGCGCATTCCCGGCGTCGGCTCTCAGTATCTAATGAATTTCGTCGACGCAGACGGCAACGCCTACAATGGTGCCAAGACCTACAAGGTGACGCTGCCCAAAGGCATCCCAGCAAAGGCCTTCTGGTCCTTCACGCTCTATGACAACCAGACCCGGTCGATGCTGAAGACACCGCAGAAGTATCCGCGCGCGGGCAGCCAAACCTATCCCTCGCCGGCGGCCGAAGCGAGCGCCGACGGTTCCACCACGATCTACTTCGGTCCGACCCAGCCCGAGGGAGTCAAGCGGGGCAATTGGATCCAGACCATGCCAGGTAAAGGGTGGTTCACGATCCTGCGGCTCTACAGCCCGCTGCCGTCGTTCTTCGACAAGAGCTGGCGTCCGAGCGAGATCGGGATGGTCAAGTAGTGCAATTTTGGCAGCCGAGCGCTTGAGGAGAAGTTGCTTCGCCAGCCTCCCGGTGTGTCAGCGGGGGCTGGCGCGGTGAGTCTTTAATTTCCACATTGGGTCAGAAGCGAGTGTGGCGTCGACCGACGTGGTGGTCGCCCCACACATACCACCCTTCACGCAGCCTGCCTCACCGGTCGCGTGAATAAGCTGGCTTCAAATCATGGGGAATGATTGATGTGCATA
>CAYOPW010000013.1:0-41798 GCA_964405975.1 uncultured Hyphomicrobium sp. | reverse complement strand
CACCGGTCGCGTGAATAAGCTGGCTTCAAATCATGGGGAATGATTGATGTGCATAATGATTGATGTGCATAGAGAGGCGACCCATCCGCTACTCGCTGGAGTCGTCGGCGTTGAGCCAATCGGCATCGTCCTTTGAATCGAACGCATTTTGGTTTCCCTCGCACGTGACTTCCGAAGAATCGCACCGGGCGTAACTGATCGTCTTGGCGGCGACCTTCGCGTCGCGGGAATCTTCAAACTCGGATTTGAGCACGACGATCTTGAGGGCGTCAGGCACAATGCGTGCGCTTTCGGCGTCTGAGTGGAGCCATCCCTTTCGGCCTAAGGGAAACTTACTGCTGTAGATATTGAATTGAACTTTGTAGGCTCCGCTACCTTTAGCTTCAGGAATCCTGACGATGTATTTTTGCGGCGTTCGCACGTTCACGAGGACCTGGTCGCCGCTGTATCCATTTGACAGCCGCGCGTTCGCCCAACCTGAGGAGCTGTCAGGTTTCACGATGCCAGCCAGACCGGCAAAGCTGGTGGTCAGCGACTTGATAAAGAATAGACTTCCTTCGATGTCCCCACAGCCGTAATTCCACTGCTTCAACTCAAGCGGCGGGTTTGCGGGCACGCGAGAAATAGCGGCTACGACCGTCAAATTTGTTTCGGCCCGCGTGTCCCTGCAAACTCTCAGCACCAGTTCACCCTGAGCAACGTAGGGACCGATCGCAAAATTCTCGTACTCGGATCCTAATTCTATCAATGGAATCGGCCCGTAATTGCCAGGCTTTCGGGCGATGCCCTCGTCCCACTCGGCAGCCTGTGCGGCGCCTGGAATAACTATCAACATCGCTGCGGCAACGGCAGATACCAAAAAACGCATGGTGTACATTACAACCTCACTTCATGGCAGCTTGGCTGCGCCTTGTTCATTCTCAAGCCGCCAACCAATGGTTGCATTGTCTAGTCTTAGAATGCCTTTTGCGCCGCCTGGCAATGGTACAAACAGATAAGGGTTATCGCCGCTGCAAAGTCTCCGAAATACTTGGGCTCATTCGGGCAGGAGCAGACATGATCGAGGTAAAGCAAACGGGAAACGCAGACCCGTTCGAATTCGATGTGAGGGTGAGCGAGAGAAAGGGCGAAACTCGCCATCGCGTGACAATGACACGCGAGAACTATGACGCGCTGACGAGAGGAGCTTGCGCACCAGAGCGCTGCATCGAGGCGGCATTCCGCTTTCTGCTGGACCGGGAGCCAAAGGAGTCGATCCTTGCCCGCTTCGATGTGACGGTCATCTCGCGCTACTTCCCCGAGTTTGAATCGGAGCTCGCGCGCTATATTGCAAAAGATTGAATTAGCGGCGTTCAGCCGCCCCAAACAGACGCGAAACATCTCGTCGAAAGGACAATGTCAGGACATATTGACCGGCCCGATTTGTTGTCGTTAGGTGGCTGTGTGGAGGCGTATCTGGGCCTGCCAGAAACAGTCTGGTGTTGGCCAAAACCTGCATCGGAGAAGCCCTATGAAAAGCATTCTCGCACTCGTCGCTTTGGGCCTTGCGTTCGCAGTAACTGGCCCTGCATTCGCCGACTCGCACACGAAGGCTGACTGCGACAAAAAACAAGGCTATGAGTGGGACGAAGATACCAAGAAGTGTGTGGAGGAGTCGCCCGGCGGCTAAAGCTAGCTACATTCTTCTGGGCGGCGGGTGTGAAGCCCGCCGCCTTTCATTTGGGGACTGCTCTTCCCTGATTTGTGGCACAGCACACCGCGCTGGCACAGGTAACGAGGTGGATTAGCGGATGTGGCAGACTAGCGTTGTGCCGCGACCGGCTCGATGTAGAGTTCACCATCGCGCCAGATGCATACATGAGCTTCCGGGCTCTCGAGTAGATCAATGAGTTCGCTCAGCATGGTGGGTTTTCTCCGTCGGGTTGCGGACGATGGCGGCCGTCCTGTATTCATGCGAGGTAACTTGAGACGAATGCGCTTCCCAAGCTGTCTCCGAAGTAACAGGCTCTGCTTTTGAAGACGGTACGGAAGTTCCCCGCCCCGGCTTGCTCTTTTGTCGCAGAAAAGCGCGATGTGTGGTATCGCGAGTGAGCCTAGAGACTGCATCTTTGAAGTCTCCGCGTGCGGTCTTGTTCTTTGGCGCCAGGAAGGGTAGCTCCTCCTTCGAGGTTTCTGCTCAGCGCTCGGTGCGGCGTTGGGCGAGCTTGCCGCGGACCCTGTCGATATCCAGTTAGCCCGCAGTCGTGTATCTCGCTCACCTGAAGTCACGAGCGAAGGACCGTCGCCGCCGATGAAACACCATATGAGAGCGAAGAGCTGACGCAATGAACGATTCGACCGGGGCGGCAGAGCAGGTCCTACAAGAAGGCGAGACGCAAAACGCTGCCAGTAGCGGAATGGGCGACCTGGCTCGACAAATCGAGCGTCGGCGCACGTTCGCGATCATTTCTCACCCCGACGCGGGCAAGACGACGCTCACTGAAAAGCTTTTGCTGTTCGGCGGTGCCATTCAGCTTGCCGGGCAGGTAAAGGCGAAGAAAGACAAGCGCGGTGCGCGCTCCGACTGGATGGCAACCGAGCGCGCTCGCGGCATTTCGGTGGCGGCCTCAGTGATGACGTTCGAATACGATGGGGCCGTATTAAATCTGCTCGATACCCCAGGTCACGAAGACTTCTCCGACCACACATATCGAACACTGACGGCAGTTGACTCTGCCATCATGGTAATCGACGCCGCCAGGGGAATCGAGTCGCGCACGCGCAAGCTGTTTGAGATCTGCCGGCTGCGCGACATCCCCATCATCACCTTCATCAACAAGATGGACCGGGAGAGCCGCGAACCGCTCGAGCTTCTCGACGAAATCGAAAAGGTCCTCGCCCTCGATACCGCACCTATGGTCTGGCCCATCGGAAAGGGGCGTAAGTTTCGCGGCACGTATGACCTGGCTCAGCCGCGCATACGCCGCGTCGACGAAGATCCGGAGGGCCTGCCGGTCTCGGGTCCAGATGATGCAGTCATCGAGACATTGCTCGAAGACGAGTACGTAAATGATTGGCGCGAAGAGACCGCACTCGTTCAAGACGCGTGCGGCCAATTCGATTTGCAGCCCTTTCGCGACGGTACGCTCACGCCGGTGTTTTTCGGCAGCGCGCTCAAAAACTTTGGCGTGCGCGATATCTTGGACGCCCTCGTCGCCCATGCGCCGCCACCGCTGGACCGGAAGGCGGCAACGCGGACCGTGGCGGCGGCTGAGCCGGCGATGACCGGTGTCATCTTCAAGATCCAGGCGAACATGGACGCCAACCATCGCGACCGCATTGCGTTCATGCGGGTTTGCTCGGGCCGTCTGGCGCGCGGCATGAAGGTGAAGCATGTGCGCACGGCAAAGACCATGGCACTGCAGACCCCGCAATTCTTCTTTGCGCAGGATCGCTCGCTTGCCGAAGAAGCCTATGCTGGTGACATCGTTGGCATCCCCAACCGCGGCACATTGAGAATCGGTGACGTCCTGACGGAGGGCGAGGACATCAGGTTCCTTGGTATTCCGAGTTTTGCGCCCGAGATCTTGCGCCGGATAAGGCTGGCGGACGCGATCCGCGCCAAGAAGCTTAAAGAGGCCCTCCGCGAGATGGCCGAGGAGGGCGTCGTCCAGCTCTTCCAACCGCTGGACGGAATGCAGCCTATCGTCGGCGTCATCGGCAACCTGCAGTTGGACGTTTTGGCTGACCGCCTTGGCGAAGAGTATGGCCTCCCTATAGCCTACGAGCCCGCGCCCTGCGATGCCGCACGCTGGATCACGTCCGAAGATCCTGGCGAATTAGAGCGGTTCATTGCAAGCAACAGGTCGACCGTCGCCACCGATCTCGACGGGGATCATGTCTTCCTCGCGGCTTCCGTCTTCAACCTGTCGTGGACGCAGGACAAAAATCCCCAGATCACCTTCAGCGACATCAAGTCCATCGACCGGTCTTGAAGGTGTGAGCAAAAATGTAATCAGATACGGCGTCAGGCTGTAGCTTGCCTGCGCTCACTCCCCGCGAAAACCCGTTGCCAAAACGTAGAGCTCAGCGGAGTGTTGCCGGCTTGCGGGCGGTTTCACGTGGCGCACGGTGGCAAACTTGCGCTTCAATAGGTCGAGTAGCTCGCGCTCCGTGCCACCCTGGAACACCTTGGACAAAAACACGCCGTCGTAACTCAGAACTTCGAACGCGAAATACGCTGCAGCCTCCGCCAGTCCCATAATACGCAAGTGGTCGGTGCGCGTATGCCCAGTCGTGGGTTCGGCCATATCCGACAGCACCACGTCTGCTCGGCCATCACGCAAAAGCGACTTCAGCGTGTCTTCAGCCTCGGGCGCCATGAAATCGAGCTGCAACACCTGCACACCTGGTAGCGGTGCCATCTCCAAAATATCAATGGCGATCACCTGCCCCTTGCCACCCACCGCGTGCACGCGCTCTGCCGCGATTTGGCTCCAACCGCCCGGCGCCGCACCAAGATCGACCACGCGCCAACCCGGTTTCAGAAAGTGATATTTGTCGTCGATCTCTTTCAATTTGAAGGCGGCACGCGAGCGGTAACCTTCCCGTCTTGCCGCGGCGACATAAGGATCATTGAGCTGCCGTTCGAGCCAGCGTTGGGATGAGGCCCGGTGCTTGCGTGCGCGCTTCAGTTTGACGTGAAGTTGACGCTGCCCGCCGCTGGGTCCGCCCCGGCCTTTGCTCATGTCGTTTGTCCCAAAAGAGGTTGGAGCCCTAGCGTCTGCGCCGGGCCCGGCGGCGGCGGCCTTGCCTAAAGACGCCATCCTCGCTCATGAGCGTGGTGAGGATTCCCTCTCGCAGGCCGCGGTCGGCAACGCGCAACCGTTCGCACGGCCACATTCGCAGTACCGCCTCGAGGATTGCGCAGCCTGCGAGAACCAGGTCGGCCCGGTCGCGGCCGATGCACGGTTCCGCGACGCGCTGCTCATAGGTGCGCCCAAGCAGGTCGTAGCTCACCGTGCGAACTTCTTCGGCCTTAAGCCAGCAGCCATCGACGCGATTGCGATCATAGCGCGGCAACTTGAGCTGGACGCCGGCAACCGTCGTGACCGTTCCCGAAGTGCCCAGCATATGCACCCGCCGGCCGTCTATTTTCTTAGAGATGCTGTGCTCAGCCTCAAACGAGTGCAGCATGTCCATGGTGTGGTCAACCATCGCCTCGAAGGCGTCGGGCGTCACGTGGCGGCCGCCGAACCGTTCAGCCAGCGTGACCACGCCCAGCGGCAAAGAAGTCCATGCCACCATGCAGTTTTGCGCTTCCAGGCGATTGATGAACCGCTGGCGGCCGCGCCAGCGGGTCAGGTCAAGCAGGATAAGCTCCGAAGAACCGCCGCCAATATCAAACACCAAGACATAGTCGCAGGTTGCATCAATCAGCGCAGCCGACCCCGAAACAGCAAGGCGCGCTTCCGTTTCAGGCGTAAGGACCTCAATGTCGATCCCGGTTTTTTCGTGCACTTCAGTGATAAAGTCCGAACCATTCGTGGCGACGCGGCAGGCCTCTGTTGCAACGAACCGGGCACGGCGCACACGCGATCGCTCCAATTTCGCCGCACAAATCTTCAGGGCATCGATTGTGCGCTGCATGGCTTCTTCGGAAAGACGTCCTGTCTGGATCACGCCCTCACCAAGCCGGATGATGCGCGAGAAGGCGTCGACGACGCGAAAGCCCCGACGCGATGGACGGGCCAGCAACAGACGGCAGTTGTTGGTACCAAGGTCGAGCGCACCGTATATGTGATCGCGCGCCTCCTGCGAGGGTGGTACAGCGATGCCATCGCCTAGCTTCGCAGCAGATTGCCGCCCCTTCCCGTCGATCGTTCTGTCGGATTTCGATTTTGGCGCGAAGACCGGCTGCGCACCCGGCGCATCACGGGCTGCGGGCTTTGTGTTTGGCGCATCGCCAGTGCTGCCGTCGTCGGGAATACCCTTCAAAGCCCTACTCCAGCGCCTGGCTTCGCGGCTCCCGGCTACACCACCGTTAAGCCGCCCGTCATCAGGCGTCTTCTGGATGACACTTGTGGTACACTTTAGCAGCAAATGCGGCCCGGTAAAGCTTGCGCTATCTACTTCATAAATCATTGTATTCAGGAGGGCGGCCGCTGTTGGGTTTTGTCACAAATGCGAATCATTTCTCTCTTTGCCGTTGTTCTGTTCACATTTACCACGGCATCAGCTGGCGAACTTACCCAGGCACAAGGCGCGCGTTTGCTTGCCGCCTATCCTAATCACTTGGAGCACATCGAGGGCGGCATCCTTGTCTGGCGCGACGGCACGCGGATGCCTCTCGACGACGGCAAAGGAGAGAAAGCTTTCGAAGATTGGCTGAACGCTCCCGACATCGAGGACACATTCGCCTTACCGTACTCACATGGGGACGTATCGCCGCCGCCTAAAAACATTGATCCCGGGCGTGCGCGCAATGAGCCGTTTCTCAACAAGATCTATGGCGACTGCCGCAAAGGCGAGGTCGCCAAGAACTTGGTGCGCATCGTCTGGCTACCAAACAAGAGGGGGCAGCGTTTAGCGTTCAACAAAGTCAATGGTGCCGCTGCTGCCTTGGAGGCCGTCAGCCGCGAGCTTGATCAGCTCCCGGCACGCTTCGATCCTTACCTCTTTCCCTCTGCCGGCACATACAATTGCCGCGTCATTGCCGGTACTAAGCGCCAGTCTGCGCACAGCCACGCCATCGCCATCGATATCGCGTTGCGCCACAGCGACTATTGGCGCAACGCCAAGCCGGACGAGGACGGCGCTTATGCCTACGCGAACAAAATCCCCATGGAGATCGTGCGCATTTTTGAAAAGCACGGCTTTATCTGGGGCGGCAAATGGCACCACTACGACACGATGCACTTTGAGTATCGCCCAGAGCTTTTGGGAAACCAGCGCTAATAGATGCGCCGGTTTCTTGCGAAGCGCGGTCCCAACTGTTATATGGCCCGTCCGGCGGTTTCGGCCGCGTCCGGTCCCGGCATTGGGGGATCGTCTAATGGTAGGACTGCAGACTCTGACTCTGCCTGTCTAGGTTCGAATCCTAGTCCCCCAGCCACTCCTTCTCCGTCAGTCTCAGACCGCGTTTTGCGATCGGTGCGCGGCAGAGCAACGGCCGCCTCCGCATGGTTCGCATTCGCGCGCACCCGCGGCTCGACTCCAATCTTATCCCCCTCTCCTAAACAGCGGCGACAATTGACTCTGGTTTGAACCCCAGAGGACCAATTGTGACCTTTCATACTCCGAACGACAGGACCAGGCACGAACGTTGCACAGATCTTGGCCGCCAAATTCGTGATTTGCAGAATGAGCGAACCGCCCTGGTCGATCAAATCACCGACGCAATAAGACAAATCCAAGCCAAAGAGCCCCGCTTTGATCAAATTGAAACAGAGCTGCGGGACATTCAATTCCAGGAAGTGGCGACTCTCATTCCCTCTAGCCGGGGAGTCCGCACCATCGGCGAAGTGGTTGGCACGGCGCTCACAGGGGTTCAAGCCTTTGCACTGGCCCGGCGAAGAGATGAGCTGGAGCGCGAACGCGACATGCTGCGAAGCGCAGCTGTCAGAGCTTCAAGCAGAGCGACAAGAGGCGGAGCGGCGTCTTGAGAATGTGGATGACTCATTGAGTCGGCTGCACGCTGCCTTTAACCAGCTCGATTGCGGCCTCGGTTATTTCATACCGTCGGGCTAATCCGGGTATTGCGGAATGCCCTCATACCGCCCCGATATCACCTGCTGCTCGACGTCAGCCTTCACTTTGCTATCGAGCCGACGGTCGATGACCTGCTGGATGATCGGATCTTGCAGGCCGTTGTGACGCAACTTGTAAGCCATATAGAGTTCGTGCCACGGATGATATTTTAGAGCCTTTCCCTCCACCGACAACTTCAGCAAGGCGAGAGCAATATCGTGGCTTAGGGAAGAATTGAGATCGACGTGAAGTCTAAATATGGCATTGTGCCGAGCGAGAACGGGCCCTGGCAAATCTCTGGTGTGCGGAAGCCCCAGACTCTTCGTAAGCCCCGCATAGGGTTCGGCCGTTATGCCAAGCCGGTCCATCTTGTTCTGGGCCTTGCGCAGCTCCTCAAGACCAAAACACAATGCTAGTTTGGGAAAATGCTTGCCGACTGTAACGGATTCCCACTCTTTGTAGTCCTTCGTATTCTCGAGAATGGAAGGAGCATGAGGATGCGCTTCCACAAACCGCTTACTCAAGAGCGCCGCAGCCGCATCACAGTTCTGCTTGGTGATCTCTTCGCTGTATTGAGCAAGTTCGGACTTGTTCAATATTTTTGGCAAGGGCAAGGGCAGCAAACGCAGCCAATAAACTGTTCGGCAGCGCGCCTCGCGTGGCTTGTGATGGAAAAGTGGGTCTTTATGGGGATCGAACGAGGTGATTTCTTTGAGACGTTGGCAGATCTCAGGCTCGGCCTGCGCAACATGCGGTTCAATGCCTACAATGGAAAACGTTGTCAGGGCGGCCGCAAACAAAAGGCGATAGATCATCCGTGTGCACGCAAAGACTGTTGATACTTTGCGCATTTAGCAGGCGATTGCGGCGAACGGTATGTTCTCTTGGCTCGTGTTCGAAACGCGATGCGAAAAATTTCGCGAACAAAAATGCTCGGCTTGCAAATGATGCGTGATCTTCCTTTGTGGCACCTGCAATACCCATAACGGCTCATTGGCGAAACCAACTCGATTGCCGTTCCCGACTCACGCTTTCGCGGAGCTGGCATATGCGCCGAGCCTACGGCCGACCTGCGTCAGCGCCTCTTCCAACAAACGGCGAATGGTTATCGGGTCGGCCAGAACCGGAAGCTGCAAGTCCTCGCCGCCGGTCCCGTGGACTGTGATTTGTCCAAAATTGAACAACCGGCCCCAAACGCTTTGAGCAAGCGCCGCCTCCTCAACGGCGCGCAGTTGAATCTCTTTGGTGTCCCGGTAGAGAAATCCACGTTTATAAATGAGGCGCTCGTTGGTGAGCCCGACCTCTGTCGTCCAGATCGGGACCAAGAGCCAAAGAAAAAGAATGAAGCCGATCCCCGCGATTATGATTGCCACGAGTGGATTGGCATGGGCATAGAGGAATCCTGCGCCGCCCAGCGCGGCCAGCAGCACGACCCAGCCGCGCGCTTTCCAAAGCCAATTGAAGTGCGCCCTATAGACGACCTTCTCGTCGGGGCCGAGGCTATCTTCAATGTAGCTCATGGTGCTGCCTTACCTTGGATCTCAACTTGCGCGTTGAATATGAAATTAGCACGCGTACTGCAGTTTAGCCTCTCAACCGACGCTCACCACTCTTTTCCATCTGGCGTGGTGGCAAAAGGTAAGCCGGCTGCGTGCCGGGGAAGAGCACACACAGGCAGCAACCACATTCATATGAAAACCAAGTGTTAGCCTGCGCGCGTCATCCGATTCAGCAGACCCGCCTCCAGCCAACCTTTGAGATAGCCTGCCGCACGCGCAGGCGCGCCTGCCGCGTCGTCATAGAAGGCAATGAGCTCACAAAGCTTTTCGAAGCTCGCGCCGCTGACGGCCTCCTGCCACATCATCGCTTCTTCGGCAGTCATCTCGCGGAACATGGGCATCAATTCGTGACGCCAGACCACGATACGCGTGGGCTCCTCGCTGGTCGTGAGGGGTGGCGGCTCGCCGTCTTCCTTCAACGCTCTCCAGATCGCCGCAACGTTTGTATGCGCATCGATGAGCGTAGCGGTGGGGTGCGGCGTAAAGCTGAGCTGTCCCCACTCCTGCGGTGGAATCGCTGCAAGGTCGCTCATGCCGAGCACCGGTGCATCAACACCATCGAAAGCGTCATTGAGCGCTTTTTCAAGCGATGCCAACTCGCCTACGATGGGGTGACGCGAATAGGGCTCATTGGCTTTGAGGAATTCGGGAATGCCCCGGGTGAACCAACGCGCGTTTGGGTGATGGGAGGGCTGACTGACGATATAGGCCCGCGCCATCTCATTGAAGGCCTCCTCACCAAGATAGTTGCGAAGCTGCTCGTGATCGCTTCCCACAACTTCGATGAGGCGCAGCACGTAGGCGTCACGATAGACACCGAGCAGGTTTCGCTTTGTTTCCCGCGGCCCGTCTGGAATGTGGTGTAAGATCTCGTCGTCGCCTTTGAGGATCGAGCGCTGGAAACGATCCTGAAAATCCTTGAGCTTCAACGATGCCTCCTGAAGGGGAGCGTCCACGGTTATTTTGCCCCCTAAAGCTTAGGCAATCGTCGCCGGCCTTGCGAGATCTGGGGCGACCTTATTTGGCTCCAGAACCTCGGCCGCCAACGCCCGGGCATGCTCCAGCTCAACGAGCATATCCGCCAACGGGGGAATATTGTCGTCGCGCTCTATCATCGTGGAGACTGGTCCGAAACGCTTCAATGCAGCCTTGTAAAGGTCCCAAACCTCCGCACGTACGGGATGATCGTGCGTGTCAACCATGTAGTTGCCCATATCGCTGTGACCGGCGAGGTGGAATTGGATGACGCGATCGGCGGGGATGCCGTTAAGGAAATCAAGCGCGTCATAGCCGTGATTAAAGGCACTGACGAAGACGTTGTTGACGTCGAACAATAGCCAGCAGCCCGTGCGCCGCGTCAGCTCAGATATGAACTCCCATTCCGACATTTCGGATTGGTCAAACTGCACATAGGTCGAAACATTCTCCAGGCAAAGCCGGCGGCCTAAGCGCTCCTGCACGTAGTGGACGCGCGACACAATGTGGTCGAGAGCTTCCCGCGTGTAGGGGATTGGCAGAAGGTCATGCAGGTTCACACCGTGCACACCTGTCCAGCACAGGTGATCGGAGATCCACTTTGGCTGAACACGCTTGGCGAGTGTATTGAGGCCGTCCAGATACTCTTCATCGAATGGCGCCGTCGAGGCAATCGAGAGCGAGACACCATGCATGACACATGGGTATCGCTCAATGATACGGTCCAACATGGCAAGGGGGCGGCCGCCGGGGACCATGTAATTCTCCGACAGGACCTCAAACCAGTCGACCTCAGGGTTGCTTTCGAGAATGTCCTGGTAATGCTTTGCACGAAGACCGAGGCCGAAGCCGAGAAACGGCGGCCGGTCTTCACTTCGCTCCGACGGGCCCACGGCTGGCCTAGGCGCTCTTGCTTCTTCACTCAGATGATCAGACATCGACAAACCTGTTTTTTCGCTTGGGCAACTTTAGCTGAGGCGACCCAGCAGCTTTCGCCGCTGGGTCGCAGTTCGTCATATTAAACCCGGGCAGTGCGATTGTTAGCTCTTCGTGGGCTCGAACGTGGCACCTTCGATCTTTGCGCATTCCTCTTGCGTCATCACGAGAAAACCCTTGCCCTTGCAGGCATTCTGGCCCTTGCAGGCATTGCTCGCGGTCTTACAGGCGGTCTTGCCCTTGCAGGCATTGGCGCCGACGCAATGGCCTTGTCCGCCTTCGGCGGCCATCTGCATCGGAGCGCTGACGGCCGACCCGGCGATCAGAAGGGCGGCCGCAGCGGCAGCAATAGCAGCACCTGAGTTGACATCGATCTTCATGATATTTCTCCAACATGTGACGAAGTTGATTTGGGATGAGAGGCAACGTGAGGTCCGTATTTCAGACCCCCATCTCCGGCTAGATCGCCGATCTGTTTGCACTACCTCTCCAGGCGCCAAACGGAGGCACCAGCTCCCGCAGATCGTTGCTTGACCTGCTTTCGCCTGATACGCAGTTCAGAGCACAGCTGTTTCCATCTTCACGTTTTTGTGTTTGGGAAAACACCGCCGCAAGTTTGGTTGAAGGAACGGCTGGATCCGCGTTAAGGAATTCGCCTTTTTTGAATGTAACAAACCGAGAACTAAGGGCGTAACGCCTATGAGGAGCGTGTGGCTGAGGTAACTCGCGAGGAGGAGTGGTCGGCCTGGATGCGGGCGGCGATCGACGGTGACGAGGCGGCCTATCGCCAACTGCTCGAATCGCTGTCTCATGGCCTCCGGGCGGCAGCGCGTCGCGGCTTTGTTCAGGCGGGAGCCCCACCGAACGATGTCGAGGACGTGGTTCAAGAGACCCTTCTGGCGCTTCATCTGAAGCGGCATACCTGGGACTCCAGCCAACCGCTCGGTCCCTGGGTGCGAGCGATCGCACGCCACAAGTTGATTGACGCGTTGCGCCGGCGTGGGCGCCGTATCGAGGTTCCGATCGATACGATGCTGGATTTCCTGGCTGCCGAGGAGCCACGTGACGACCTCGACCGCCAGGACGCCGCGAGACTCGTCAATAACCTGCGCGGGCGTCAGCAAGTGATCGTCCGCGCGATCAGTATCGAAGGTAAGTCGATCCGCGAAGTGGCGGAGAGTTTAGGTATGAACGAAGGTGCGGTGCGCGTTGCGTTGCATAGAGGCCTTAAGGCACTAGCGGCTATGCACTTGAAAGACCACGAATGAAGACGAACCAACTTATTGCCGCGCTGGCGGCGGACACAGAAACGGTCTCAAGGCCGATCAACCGCCAGCTCTGGATCGCGGCCGCTGGCGGTGCGTTCTTGGCTGCGCTCGTTTTTGCGTTCGCAATCCACCCGCGGCCTGATATTGCCGCAGCGCTGGAGACGCCGCGTTTTATCTATAAGTGCGTGCTGACGTTGTCCCTGTTCGCATCGGCATTCGGCCTTATGCTGCATCTCTCCCGCCCGGGATCTGTCCCAAGAGGATGGCTTGCGGCGCTCGCAATCCCGCCGGTCTTGCTCATCATCTCGGTCATCGCCGAATTGTTCCTCGTTCCGTCATCGGCATGGGGCATGAACTGGATTGGGAAGAATTCGACTGTCTGCCTTGTACTCATTCCTGTGCTATCCGCCGCGCCACTGGCGACTGTGCTGTTGGCGCTTCGCGATGGCGCGCCCACGCACCCAGTGTTGGCGGGTGCTACCGCAGGCCTCGTCGCAGCCGGCATCGGCGCGACGCTCTATGCCACGCATTGCCAGGACGACAGTCCATTCTTCGTTGCAACCTGGTATGGATTGGCAATCATTATCGTGACAGTGGTTGGGGCAATTCTTGGTGCACGCCTTCTGCGCTGGTAGGCGGACCCCCCGCGCAGCACGGTACCAATGTTGGCAACGCTCAAACGATAGGCAAATGTCCGGAGCGGCAATTTGGACGTTGCTATTGACGTAAGCCCGATCAAAAC
Source organism: uncultured Hyphomicrobium sp. (assembly GCA_964405975.1). Lineage (GTDB taxonomy): Bacteria > Pseudomonadota > Alphaproteobacteria > Rhizobiales > Hyphomicrobiaceae > Hyphomicrobium_A. The sequence continues at coordinate 28,590 of CAYOPW010000013.1, read as the reverse complement.
AATCTATACGAGGAACTCTGGCCCATTTGCGCACCGGGCTACGGTCTGGCTAGGCAATCGACATGAACCAACGCCGGAGCCGTCTGCTGCTGAGGCTGGCGATATGGGCGAAAGCTGTCCATTCTATATTCAAGAGGTTGGCTGTAGGCATCGCACGCCTCCCCCAATACATCGGACAAGGACCACGGATGCGTCCCAGGTATGTGCTCCTGACACTGGCTCTCGCAGCCGCGGTCATCCTCGTAGCGTTGGGCCCGCTTTCGGGCAAAAGCGTCCAAGACGGCATTACAGACCTGGGCGAGAACGCGCGCTCGGCGTTTGCCGCACTATTCAACCTTGGTCCCAATTCGTCGAAGTCAATCGATCCTTCTCCGCCCCCAGCCCTTGAGTTGACGGTCAGCCAGCCCATCGCGCGTGATGTCATCGAATGGGATGAGTACTTGGGCCGCTTCGACGCCGTTGAAGAGGTCAAGGTGCAGGCGCGTGTGAGCGGGTACCTCACCGAAGTGAACTTCACTGACGGCCAGATGGTGAACGCCGGCGACCTGCTATTTACGATCGATCGACGTCCGTTCGAACGCGCGCTTGAGCAAGCTAAGGCACAGCTCGATCAAACCAAAGTTCAGGTTTCCAATGCCGAACTCGACGTGGATCGCGGGCGGCCGCTGTTGAAGCGCGAGATCATCTCGAGAAAGACATTTGATGACCGCGAAAACCTGGTCCGCGAGGCGGAAGCCGGAGTGAAAGTCGCCGAAGCACGCGTGAAATCAGCAGAACTGGACTTGAGCTTCACGCGTATCACGGCGCCTATCTCAGGACGTATTGGGCGGGCGCTCGTAACGCCTGGCAACTTTGTCAGCGGCGGAGGCACCGATAGTGGCAGCACCATCCTAACGACCATCGTCACGCAAGATCCCATCTATATCTACTTCGACGTCAGCGAGAACAACGCCCTCAAATATCAGCGACTGGCGGTGAGGAACAACGACGGCGCCTCAGGTCTCATAGGTGCGGCTGTGGGTGTCGGGTTACCCGACGAGGAAGGCTTCCCACACAACGGCAAGCTCGACTTTCTCGACAACCGTCTTGACATTGGCACCGGCACACTTAGAGCCCGCGCGGTAGTCCCCAACGCGAACGGCCTCCTCTCGCCGGGCATGTTTGCGCGCGTACGCCTCCAAGGTTCGTCAAAATATGAGGCCGTACTCTTGCCTGATGAAGCAATCGGCACCGACCAGACAAGCCGGTTTGTGTGGGTAATCGGTCCTGATGACATTCCGGTGCGCAAAACCGTGAAGCTAGGTCCCATTGTCGACGGGTTGCGCGTGGTGCGCAAGGGCCTGGAACCTGACGATTGGGTCGTGACAAGGGGACAGCAGCGCATTCGTCCCGACATGAAAATCGTACCCAAAAAGACGCCACTGCAAGTGTCGCGTGCCACCGATAAAGGCAAAGCTGACTCGGCAAAGAAACCCTAGGCCGATTGCGAGAGGGCAAGGATGCGCTTTAGCCACTTTTTCATTGTCCGCCCGGTCTTTGCAACGGTGCTCTCACTCGTCATCGTGATCGTCGGGGTGATTTCCTATCTCGCGTTACCCGTTGCCCAATTCCCCGGAATTGTTCCACCGACGATCTCCGTCAGCGCATCTTACCCTGGCGCAAGCGCAACCACCGTTGCCGACACGGTCGCGTCCGTCCTTGAGCAGCAGGTGAACGGTGTCGAGGACATGATCTACATGTACTCGCAGTCGACAGACTCCGGGAACATGTCGTTGCGCGTCACCTTCGAAATCGGCACCGACATTGATAAAGCGCAAGTGCTCGTGCAAAACCGCGTCGCTGAAGCATTGCCGCGCCTGCCGGAAGAAGTGCGCCGCACCGGTGTTTCAGTTAATAAGCAGGCGCCCGATCTCTTGCTGGTGATCCACCTGGTCTCTCCAGACAGTACTCACGACCAAGTTTACACCTCGAATTACGCCATTCTGAACGTGGTCGACGAGCTTGCGCGCATCCCTGGTGTTGGCGATGTGACGCTCTTCGGTGAGCGTGAATATTCGATGCGGGTATGGCTCGATCCGGAACGCATCGCCTTGCGCGGCATGACAGCAGATGAGGTCCTGGCCGCGCTGCGCACACAAAACCTACAAGTCGCCGGTGGCGCGCTCGGTCAGCCGCCACAACCCAACATGGGCGCCTTTCAGCTTTCTCTCCAACTCAAAGGCCGCCTTCTGGAAGCCGACGAGTTCGAAGACATCGTCCTCAAGACGGGCGACGACGGGCGTGTCGTGCGCGTAAAGGACGTGGGCCGCGTTGAGCTCGGCGCCCTGAACTACACAACGTACGGCTATCAGGACAAATTTCCCGCGACAGTTATGCTCGTATGGCAGCAGCCCGGCTCAAACGCCATTGCAACAGCAAATGCTGTTGAGGCTGACATGGAGCGCCTTGCCCGGCGGTTTCCCAAAGGTCTGGAATACCGCATCATTTACAATCCGACCGAATTCATCGAGGTCACGATCGAAGCACTCAATTTGACGATTTTGGAAGCCATCGCCCTCGTCGTCATCGTCATACTCCTGTTTCTGCAAACGTGGAGGGCGAGCCTTATTCCGCTTGTGGCCGTTCCAGTGTCGCTGATCGGCACCTTTGTCGTCATGCAGGCTTTGGGCTTCTCTATCAATATGCTGACGCTGTTCGGTCTGGTGCTATCCGTCGGCATCGTCGTCGACGACGCGATTGTGGTCGTCGAAAACGTTGAGCGAAAATTGCGAGACGGCCTCTCGCCGCTGAAAGCAGCCCAAGTCACTATGGACGAGGTTGGTACAGCCCTCATCGCCATGGCGCTGGTACTCGTCGCCGTCTTCGTGCCGACCGCCTTCATTGGCGGGATTACCGGAGAATTCTACCGGCAGTTTGCTGTAACAGTTGCAACTGCGACAGTGATCTCTGCCTTCAATTCGCTTACCTTAAGCCCGGCCCTATGCGCCTTGTGGTTCAAGCCGCACGAGGAGCGCACCGAAAAGAGTGTGCTGATGGCCCCGGTGCATTCGTTTTTCCGTCTCTTCAATCGTGGCTTTGATGAACTTTCAGCTGGTTATGGTTGGTTTGTTCAACAGATAACCCAAGCTACGGGTTTGATGCTTGGCATCTATCTTGTGCTCATCGCCCTTGCCGGATGGCTCGTCGCCCGCACGCCGGCAGGCTTTATCCCAAAAATGGATCTGGGCTATCTCATTACCTCTTTGCAACTACCGCCAGGCGCCTCTTTGGAGCGCACGGACGAAGTTGTACGGCGCGCTAACGACATGCTCCTTTCTACGCCCGGTGTTGCCCACACTTCTGGGTATTCGGGACGCTCAGGTGCCACGTTTACCAACGCCACAAACAGCGGCGCCATTTTCGTCATCATGAACAGCGCAACCAAACGGCAGAAGACGGGCCTGACCGTCGAAAAGATTGCCGACATGGTCAGAAAGGATTTGGGGACGATCGAGGAAGCGAGTTCGTTTGTGTTTATCCCGCCGCCTGTGCGCGGTATGGGCGGCCAATCGGGCTTTTCCATGCGCCTGCAGAACAGGGCCAACTTGAGCCCGACAGAATTCGACAAGGTGGCCAAAAATTTCATCGCGGCGGCCAATGCGACACCGGGCATCAGGAACGTTTTTACAACTTTCTCGACCACGACTCCGCAACTCTATGTCGACGTCGATCGCGACAAGGCGCAGATGTTGAAGGTTCCACTGGGGTCCATTTTTGAGGCTTTGCGCGTTTATCTCGGCTCCGCCTACGTCAATGACTTTAATATGTTCGGGCGCACGTATCGCGTGACCGCACAGGCTGATGCTGCATTCCGTGTCGACCCGGAAAACGTGGGGCGCATTCGCGTGCGTAACGAGGCGGGCCAGATGGTACCACTTAGCAATCTTGTCACGTTCCGTACAATTTCCGGCCCCGACCGTGTACCCCGCTACAACCTCTTTCCTACGATCGAGATCAATGGCGCGGGCGCTCCAGGCATCAGTTCGGGGCAAGCGCTGCAAATTATGGCCGAATTGGCGGAACGCGATTTGCCTGACGGCATTACGTACGAGTGGACGGACTTGTCGTATCAAGAGAAGAAGGCGGGCAGCACCGGCTATTACATCTTTATTCTCTCTGTTGTGTTCGCATTCCTTGCACTCGCCGCGCAGTATGAGAGCTGGTCGCTACCGCTCGCGATTCTATTGATTGTGCCCATGTGCCTATTGAGCGCGCTATTCGGCGTGTCCCTGCATGGCCAGGACATCAATATCCTCACCCAAATCGGCTTCATTGTATTGATCGGCCTGGCCGCCAAGAACGCTATCCTCATTGTCGAGTTTGCACGCAAGCTCGAAGAACAGGGATTGGACCGCGTATCGGCCGCCATCGAGGCCTCCAAGCTACGGCTGAGGCCCGTCCTGATGACGTCGCTGGCATTCACATTCGGTGTCGTGCCACTTTACATCGCGACCGGGGCCGGAGCGGAAATGCGCATTGCGCTCGGCACCGCTGTATTCTGGGGTATGATTGGTGTCACGCTGTTTGGCCTAATCTTTACGCCGGTGTTCTATGTGGTTATTCGAGCGCTGACGACGCGCAAAGCCGCAAAGGCATCGCCGGCAAATGAAGAAGCGGCGTCCCCAGCCAAGTGATCCTACATATGCGCTGGAACCGCCGGGCTACACAGGCAGACTTTGGCCGTGCGCGGCCAACATCGCAATTTCAGAAACTTGTAGCACGGCGCACGCCGCCCGTGTGAGGAGGGTTGTTTACGCGCCCAAGCTGTCATGACAAAACGGCGACAAACCGGCGTCGTGATCGAGAATGAACAAATCAATCCAGGGCCGGTTTGCGATCGCTCGCAGAAGTTGCTTGCGCCCTCGATGTTTTGCGCACGCTCCGCCCTTTGCCGTCGAGACAGTCCTGCGCGAACGCACTGCAAAACTCGGCAATAGAACGTGACTCTCACACAAGAAAATTGGCTTAACGGATGCTGGTAATAGACTTAGTCTCACCTTGGATCATTCCTTGTCTCCCTCAGTCTAAATCTGGTTGTCACCATGTTCGTAGTGCTGCGATCGACTACAGAAAAGCAAGTCCACTTGATTTCACAGACTGGACGGTCGGCCGAGTTGCCTCCGGACATTCGCGAACGTGGACCTTGGAAGATTGTGCGCAAGGGCGACACGACACGGCTGAAGTTGCACTATCGACGTGCACTTGCGCGCGAGGGCTACTGCGTGGTGAGCGCGGACGCCTCGCTATTTCGCCGGGATCGCGATGGTCCTTCGCATTCTTAGCGGACCGGCGACTTAACTGACATGTTGTTTGCAGGTCTGCCGTCATCATCGCAAGGCCGGGATGCACCGGTATGCGCTTGCGTGCTCGCCGTGAGCATAGTTGCCCTCCCGCACCTCCCCTCTCTAAAAATGACGATGAACACATAGTGACAATTAGCGCCCGCATCGGTTGGGACGAATGTGAGCATCTGCTGCTCTTCAAGCCATGCAGGGCAGCAATCCTCCCGCCCGGATGGTCACTACAGACGTCCGGGCCTTTTGATGTCTGACTATGGAAGATGGGCGCGCCAGATCTGTCGCCCTCGCTGTCGTTTGGCCATGCGGGAAGGCTGAATTTTCACGCTGCTCACGCAAAAGGGGCGCCGGCCCCGGGGGAAGACCAGCGCCCAACGTCCACCTCAGCCCCTAGGGGAAAGGGCAATTCTCCGCGAGGGAAGCGGAGCGGTGGCTTCGTGTTCAATAGGGTCATACAGACCTGATCGAGTTGATTAGAATCAATTCTCAACGCGACCTTTTGGCCTGTAATTGGGCAGTTTGCACACCTGCTCCTTCCCCCTCGAAGAAATTGCGGCGGTCGCCTCCGACCGTGCGAGTTCGTCTTTGAGGTCAACATATCCGGCTGCTCGAATATTAGGCAGCGGCTTTGCTCCAAACATTTTTGAGTCAACTTGCCAGCAAATGGTCCCGCACCGGCCGGCCGCGTTCATATGCGGACCACACCAAGCGTTCCCGATCCCCTTCAGTGACGAAAACAATGCGAACGTATCCATCCTACGATTGTGGAAACAAGAACTTGCGCATTCACACAGTCATAGATGGGCTCATTGGTGCCTGACCGCGCCAACCCACCTGCCGGCGATCGCAGAGCGGCTTACGGGCATGGGCAGTGAGCTAGAAGCAACGGCGGGTTACCCTAAAGTCCAATCGAAACCTTTGAATTCTTGCGCCTAACTGCAATTATTGTAGAATTTCTTATAGGTGGGGTCCGTTTAAGGGCGCTTGGGGGAGGGCGCTGAGGTGAGTATAGCGGTTCAAGTGGACGATCACCGGCATTCGCTGACAGGCGACCTGCCGAATATTGCGCTGACCAAGACGGTGCCGCCGTCTGTCAGCAAATTTGCTGTGACAAGACGGTCGTTGCTCGATGCTCTTGAAGCTGCAGCCACGCGGCGTCTCATCCTCTTCAAAGCACCTGCCGGTTTTGGCAAGACGACATTGGCTGCCGATTGGTGCCGGCGTCTGCGCCAGGCGGATGCGGTTGTTGCCTGGCTCAGCATTGACACCGACGACAATGAGCCAAGCGCCTTTGCTTACCACGTGGCGAAGGCGCTCCAACGAACCGAACCAGACCTTGGCCAAGAGGCGATTGAGCTTCTTGAGGTCTCGAGCCTCATACCGCCGCGCAACGTGATCTCCGTACTCGTCAATGCGGCGTCTGAGAGCGACAGCGAGATCTATCTCGTTCTCGATGATTTTCACTTAGTTACAGATGGCCGTTGCCACGAGCTGATGTCGTTTTTACTTCGCTATGCTCCATCCAACTTCCACCTCGTGATACTCTCTCGATCAGAGCCGCGTTTTGCGCTTACGAAGCTGCAACTCGCCGAAGACATTGCCGAGATCGACGCGTCGATGCTCTGCTTCAGTCGCGACGAGACAGCTCAATTCCTGGGTTCCGATCTCTCCGCAAGCCTTATGCCAACAGGCATCGACAAGCTCTACTCGGCAACTGAGGGATGGCCGGCAGCTCTACAGCTTGCGCGCATTTCTTTGCAGAATTCGGCCAACCCCGCTGTGCTGCTCAGTTCTTTCTCAGGAACAACTCGTACGATCTCTGCTTACCTTGATGAGACCTTGGCCTCTGAGCCCGATGAGATTGTCGAGTTCCTCATAAAGACATCCATCCTCGAGCAGATGAACCAGTCGCTAGCAGAGTCGGTCACTGGCCTCCCAAGCAGTGGCGAGCTGCTCGCTGCACTCGAGCGACGGCAGCTTCTACTCGTGCCGCTGGACGGTGAAGGCGACTGGTACCGTCACCACTACTTAATGAGCCAATTCCTGGAAGATCGTCTCCGGGCTAGGTTGCCTGATCACGTTTGCGAATTGCACCGCCGCGCCTATCGCTGGTTTGCGTCTAAAGAGATGTGGACGGAGGCCGTCCGCCACGCAATCGCAGCAAAGGATTACGATGAAGTCACCGAGTTCATTGAAAATTGCGCGATGACCCTGGTCATCAGGGGAGACCTTCTCACGCTATTGTCTTGGGATCGTCAACTGCCTGATGAGCTTATGAGTGGCCAGGTCCAAGTAAAACTCGCCCTGGCCTGGGGCATGGCGTTGGTCAATCGCTTTGCGGAAGCGGACGCGTTTCTATCCTACGTCGAGGAAGCTGCAAACGCGGAACGAGAAGGAGAGCTTTGGTGGAAGTGCCGTGCTGTCCGGGCGGTGATCTCCGGGCTCGAAGGCGAAAGCGCGATGGCGCGTGACGTCGCCTTAGAATGTCTTGAGAAGAGCTCGTTCGATTCTTTCTATTTCGATGCGCTCCAGAATGTCGCGCGATACGGACATTTGAAGGCCGGCGATTGGGAAGCCTTTTATGCTGTGCCCAAGCCAAGAGCAGCTAAGGGCGAGTCATCGTATCTTTCTGAGACCTATCAGCTTTGTCTTTATGGTGTGGCGGCCAGCCAGCAATTGGCGTTTGATGAGGCGCTCGGCTTTTATGACGAAGCAAGGCAACTTGCCATACAATACGCTGGTCCGAAATCCGTCTCAACCGCGATGATAACCGGTCCGAAGGCCGCCGCCTTGTTCGAACAAGGCAAAGTCAGTGAGGCCGAGGTCTCGGTTCTTGATGATTTCGATCTGATCGAGACGACGGCGTTCCATGAAAGCTTCTTGCAGGCATTTCTGGTCCTTATCCGCACCGCTAAGGTGCGTGGCGATACCGCTCGGGCGATTGACTTTGTCAATCGTGCCGAACGTATGGGCTGGGAGCGTGGCTGGCGGCACGTTGTGGCTGCGTCGTTGCTAGAACGCATTCGCCTGACGCTCGCGATGAAACAGAGGGACGAAGCCCAATCTCTCCTAGAGGCCTACGAGCAGCTAAAGGCGCGTCAGCCTTCATCTAGCCGTTGCACTTGGAGCGAAATATACACTTGCGGCAAGGTCGCTGAGGGTCTGGTTGCTGAAGCCGCTGGTCGTTCCAGCGATGCCATATGTCGGCTACGTGGTGCTTACGAAGATCTGCTAGCAAGCAACGATCAACTCTCAGCACTCCGCGTCGGTGCAGAGTTATCTCTTGCTCACCTGCGTTTTGGCTCACCTGTAGTGGCAATCGATACGTTTAAGCCCGTACTCAAAATGGCGGCGCATTCGCGCGCAGTGGGATTTGTCCTGGATTGCGATCCCGACGTTGCCCGGCTTCTTTCAATGGTTACGAGCATCACAAATCCAGAGCAGACGAATGACGTTCGTAATTTCGCGCGTCACCTGCTTACGCTTTTAGAACAGCGCACGGTGCCTGTGCGCAGCTCCTCTGACCCTAGAAAGGGCAAACAAATGCTCACCGATCGCGAGAACTCGATCATAGAGTTCATCGCGAAAGGCAAATCAAACAAGGAGATTGCGCGCGCCCTCGGCGTCACGCCAGAGACGATAAAAACGCACGTGAAGCGCATTTTTTTGAAACTATCGGCAGCGAGCAGAGCGCAGGCCGTCGTCCGGGCCCAAAGCCTTGGCCTGCTGCGCGGAATTTAGGTGGTTTTGCGCATGGGCGCGATCACGAACTGCATCGAGCCTCTTGGCTCATTTCTGCACCACTAGCATCGAATTCGTTCGCCAGCCGTTCGAGTTCGCCGATATCCTTCAGGCGCAGGCCCAGCGGTGGACAATTCTCGATAAGTCCCCTCTCCTCAAGGACAATGAGGATTGAGCTTAGAAGCTCAATGCTGAGCGACAAGTAGTCCGCCACAATCCCACATTTCAGCGAGTCAGGGATAATGGTGGGGTCTCTACCTTCATGCTTGTTGCCCTGCGACAGGGTCACCAAGAATGCCGCCACGCGCGCAACCGGCTTTGCCTGGGTCGATTCAACCAACGAATTCCGCAGAATTCGGAAATCACGCTCGATCGCGTCCTCAAGCTTGGCTTCCGCTCTTGGATTGTCTTTGACGACATCGTCAACCGCGCTCAAGGGCAGGCACGTAACCTGTGCTTGCGTCGTTGCCCGTGCGGTTCGCGTATGGCTCCTCAGATAGCCAAAGCCAATCAAATCGCCGGGAAGCGCAAATTCGATGATGGAACGCTTTCCATTCCAATGGGGCTCGTAGACGCACACCGTGCCCGACTCGACTCTATAGATGTGGCTTCTGGCCTCCCCTTCCTTGAAGAGGATTTCAAGTGGTGCCAGCGTCCGCTGCATACCGACCGCTTCCGGCGCGTCCGCGACGGGTGAATTAGCAGCGGGCTGGCCAGAATGGCGCTTGGAGAGCCAAGTTATGCCTTGGCAGCTGCCCAATCCTGTCGCCGAATGGGGAAGCACTTCGCCGGAAACTCGGGTGGCGGTGGTGGGCATTGGACCACTCCAGGTACTCTTACGCTTGGATGACGCATCCGAACTAGGCAGATCAGCATTATTCAGCTGTCCGCCTTTCGATATTTGATCCGATTACGTCTCTAAGCTAGCCCTAGATCACCATATTTAAAGTCCCCCGATCGGGGGACAATGGTGTCGGCTCGAATGGCCGACGGTCAAAAGCCCAGTAAATAAGGCTTCTGGCGCAAACGAGGGGTCTTTTGCCGCAGACCAATAGAGTGGGTGGATACAAGAATATCCACAGCGATTTACACAATGTCGCAGGTATGAGGAACCCGCATATATGGCGGCGGGGCCCACGCAGAACGCTGCGCTCCCCGGATGCAGTGGTCTGAAGGCCCTTCGCGCGAGGTTTGCCTGGAGCCTATGCCTACCCTTGCCCGTCATGCCGCTTGGGCCGCGTGTTCCAGGACCGGCTGACGTATGGGTAAATCGCCAAAACCAAGGCACAGGCGACACCTGTACCAATCACGATCGCTAGAATCAGGTTTTTCTCGCCTAGGAGATAATACGCAAAACTATTTGCAAGGAAGATGAGCGCGATTAGCAGCAGGACCTCGATCGCGAAATCAGCCACAGCTCTCATGGCTCTGACGAAGGCGTCCATTCTAACCACCTCCAACTCTACTTACTTCGCTGGCGCAAACGCTCCTCGCCGTTCGTTAGGACGGTAAGATATCGTTTTCCCTCCCCTGCTGCCAAGCCAAATCCCGTTAACCGAGAGTAGCGGCGTGCCTGATTTCCCCGGTCTTGTAGCATTACCAGAGAGCGGCGAATGTTAAGTGGCTGGCCCCGACCACGGTCCGGGGCCAGCCGAAGCGCACACGTGACGAGCTACGTATCGAGCTTATCAACGGCGCGCCGAATCAGATTCTCGGCGCAAATTGAGTCAACGAGAGGTCAGAGACATGCTGCAACGCGAAGAGTACGCCTAAGCGTCAACTGGCTTCCTTGAATTTGCGAATACGCCATCCAAGTCAGAACAACGTTGCCAATCACGCAAAAGCATAGAACAGCGAGGCATAAGAAATGCGTGTCCCAGCAAAGCCAATCAGCAGCTATCCCTTCTACCTTCAGCCCTTCTTCGCGAACCAGCGTCGCAAGTATGGAGAAGTATTGCAGGCTGCATTGCTGTGGGCGCGATCCCCGAAGTTATTCACTGCTGTCGCGTTCCTCTACGGCATGATCGACCGGCGCTCTTCGCCTATCGATCCGGCCTTGCGCTCGCTCATCACCGTTCGCGTGTCACAGATCAACACCTGCTCCTTTTGTGTCGACATCAACTCGGCAACACTCGTGAAGCGCGGTGTCAGCATGGAAAAAGTAGAAGCGTTGGAGAACTGGCGCCAAAGCAACCTGTTTGGTCGCCAAGAGCAAACGGTTCTTGAGTATGCGGAAGCGATGACACGATCTGATGTGCAGGTCGACGATGAGTTGGTCGATCGGCTGAGGTCCTATTATGACGACGACGGCATCGTTGAATTGACCGGCCTTATCGCGTTCCAGAACATGTCGAGCAAGTTCAACAGCGCGCTTGACGTACCCGCTCAAGGCTTTTGCAAACTGCCGAGTGCGAAGACATCGCAGCCGCCGAGCGTTTAGCCTGCCACAAACAGGTTCTTCCAAGCTCTCGACCACGCCAAAGCCCCCAACAGCTTTGCCGGCGTGGTATTCAATACTTATAGCCCAGGCCGAAGATGAATTTTTTTACGCTCGCTTCGTAGGGTGGGTTCGGTGGGCTCGGTGGGAAATTCTCCGCCATATAGTTCGCGTACTTGAATTGAGTATACCAGCCCTCATGCAAGGGTAGCAGAGCGTAAAAATCGAACTCGGATCCGAAATTGAGGTTGCCGACGTCAGAGCGGAACTCGTGATACTGGCCAGTCAAGAGGAGGCCGTTTAGGAAGCCGAATGGTGCGGCGTATGGGATTTTCGTCGATGACAAGAATCTTGAGCGCGGCGTCGGCGATAGGGTTGGACAAAGCTTCGGCTCGATTTGGCGTTTGCGGCCCACAATGGTGGCCCGAGAGTCACCGCCCCGCAAGCCAGTTCTCCCACACATTCCGGGCCTGCGGCTAATATCCGCATCCCGCTCAAGGTGGGAATGAGAAACGCCCGACCAAACAGTTTAGAAAGGACCAAGCATTCCAGAGCGTATTTGCCGTTGCTCAACACGGGCATGAGGAGATGCGACAAACTCGATGACTTTCTGGCGCATTAACTCGTAAAGCCGACACCGCCATCTCGTCACAAAACGTTGTCGCCCAGCATTAGCCTGCCGAAAATGCCCTCGAATAAATGCGGATCGTCAAAATGACGCCGATCGACAAACGCTGTCGCATGATGTCCCCACTGCCGCATAGCGCCTGGACTGTTGACTCCCGACGGCCACAGTGCGAGCGCTTCAAGGCGTTCGGTACCGGCGATTATGCCGTCCTCTCGAAAGAGGCTGCGCCGCCCTCCACGCGCCAACTTAAGTGAGCGCAACGTACTATCGTCGGCAAACCGGTAGTTACGGCCTTCTTGTTCTATGTCATGCTCTCCAACTACGGTGGTGGCAACAAGATAGTGTGAGGCTGTCGCGAGCCGAAGCAACACGCGCTGATCCGGATTTGGCGTCGACGCAACATTTAATATTGCGGGCCGTTCTTTTAAGGATTCCGCTGGAGCATTGGCGAGTTTGGACCGCAATGGCTCCAGCGGCAGCAGCAAATGATAGCACCCGCACGCATGTATGCTGTCGTAAATTAATGGTCGCCCATCGGGCCCAAGTGTTACGCGCCAAATCAATCCATCTAGAGTCCCGCCCAGAGGATCCAATGGTCCATCGTGAGGGCGCTCCTGAAACCAGATTGAATAATTGAGCTGCAGCAAGACTTGGTTTCCAACAACCGTATGACTGACACGGGTAAACACTGTCGGCCTTCGCGGGTCGACACCGATTAACGCACCGTCGCCGTGCCAGGTCGGATAGCCGATGTGATCATAGGTCCCGGCAACGTCGATCTGCCAAATCGGCGCGAAGGCCTGGAACAGCTGAGATAGCTCGCGGCCTTTAGGGTCTGGAATTCCAAGCTGCGGATCGCGGCTGCGCTCAACAATCGCGTGAACGTCCGCAGCCTTTAAAATGACATTCGTTCTAGGCGGCACATATTGAACGATGCGGCCTTTCACGGGCAGATCCGCAATGGGCATGCGGAATGTCGATAGATTTTCCTTCTTCCACTGTTCCCAACCCAAGGCAACTGGGATGGACGTCAATGAAAAGAGCCCCACCGACCGAGCGAGCTCTGAATAGTTGTCGCTGACGTAGGCGACCTCTAACAGCTTCTGCCGCCGCCCCGGATCTGCCAGTTCGATCGAGCGTTGCTGATCGGCACACTCATCTACGGCTTCAAAGATGCGTTCCCGGTTCGCTGCGCGCCCAAAGATACGTTTGCCGAGCGTCAACATTTCGCCGGTCGGAAGATTGGAAATTTCAATCTGGACCGCTTCCGAATCCTTGGCCCTCAATCGATCGACCCATGCCTCGAACGCTGGTCCTGACGCCCCGTCTTTGAACCTCTCGCCAACATGGACGAGAAATCGATTGATGCGCAGATAGGGGAAGCCGTCGATGCGCCTCGTCTCGGCATCGCTTGTCTTAGAGCTGGCGACTACCTGGCGAACGTTTCTGAGTATATCGCCGCAGCGTGCAACCTCTGTAGCACCGCTCCTCGCTTCGGCAACGTCGGCCCGGCGCGATTGGGCCGTTGAGCATCCAGCGATCAAACAAGCCGAAATTCCTATACTCACAAACGTTGATAAGCCAGCCGTTTGCACGTTGCTTCCTTGGATTGGTGCACCTTATGCGCTTAGCGGAAAACCGAATCCGGCATTACGGTCGATCAACGCAGGCGATGGACGCCAAGTTTCGAGTAAAAGCGTCGCGCGCGCTGAATTGGTTATCGAAAAGGAATGTTGTTTTAATGGCGTCTGAACGTCTTCACCGGTGATCCGGAAAGACTAAACGCTCTTCAGGTTTGTAGCGTGATGAGCAAAACAGACGTCCAGCTCTGTATTTCTCATTGTTCAGATAATGCGCATATCTACGCAAAGCGCTTTGTTTTGTGCCGGAATTGATACGGCCAATCCAGCGACGCGATGAGGCCAAAGTTTAGTCAACGAATGACCAACATCGCACAGTGAATAGTCTTCCTGTTCTTGTCGTCTTGTCCTGTCACGTCCTGAACTGCGTCAGTGTCTTCCACAACAGATGATTGGATGAGAGTGGTCGAGATGCCCTTGGTGATACGACGCAATTATGGCTGGGGGTTCGCCTGGGTGATCTCGTGCATCTCGTTACTGGCAACCGTCTTCTTCGCGGCCCTGCCCGCACGCTCGCAAACAAAACCAGCAAAGATCGAGGGCCCGAATGCCTGCGTCGAGTGTCACAAGGCAGAAGGTGAGGTCTGGAAGAAAACACATCATCATTCCACGTTTCGGGATATGCCTCGCAGTAAAGAAGCGCGCGCCATTGCAAAGAAGATGAAAATCAAGCGCATGAAGTCGAGCAGCCTTTGCCTGGGCTGTCACTTCACGACACAGAAAACCAAAAAGAAAAAGAAGCCCATTGCGGGGATCTCGTGCGAGTCGTGTCACGGGAAAGGGCAGCGCTACATCAAAGTCCACGCCGAATTCAGCGGAAAGAAGAACAAAGAATCAGAATCGAAATCAGAAGCAGCCTCACGTTGGAAAAAATCTGAAGCCGCAGGCATGATACGCCCTAACGCCATTTATAGGCTGGCGAAGAATTGCTACAGCTGCCACGTAGTTCCGCGCGAGAAGCTCGTGAATGTCGGCGGGCATGCTGCAGGAAGCAACTTCGAGCTTTATTCGTGGTCGCAGGGCGAAGTGCGCCACAATGTTTGGTACTCCAAAGAGAACACTCAAGCGAGCGTCGACCGGCGGCGCATGATGTATGTCGTCGGGCTGATCGTCGAGTTGGAAACGGCTCTACGAGCCGTTGGCATTGCCAAGCAGAAGAAGGCCTACGCCGTTAGAATGGCGCTGCGCGCCGATGCGGCCCGCAGGAAACTGGACGCCGTCGCGAAAGCACTCCCCAACGTGCCAGAGATTTCAAAGATCGTTCAGTTGGGATACGCGGCCGGGCTGAAGCTTAATAACAACAAGGCGCTGACCTCTGCCGCCAACGGCATTGCGCGCGAAGGGAAGAAGTTTGCAAGCGCGCACAGCGGAAAGAAACTAGGCGGGGTCGACGGAATGATACCTGGCCCTGACAAATTGAAGGGAACAGTGGCCAAATGATCCAGGCTTTCAGTGAACCGTCTAAATGCACACCATTACGGAGCTGACATGGTGAGGAAATGGAGGGTGACACGCACGTTTCCAGCGGGCCGCAAGGCTGCGCTTTGTAAACAGCCATCTATCAAACCCCATTGGGTCAACGAGATCATCGATCCTGTGAGCAGTACGTTCAATGATATCGAATGTCGCTCGGCAGTCCGCGATGAATCAGATGGCACATTCTCGAAAATGGTCCGAGCGCGATAATGGTCCGCATTCTAGGTTATCCCGCAATCACAGTTCTGGCGTTCGGATCCGTCTGGTGGTTGGCCGAGACCTACCATATCAGCCTTCGCGATCCGAGATTTCTCGACGGCTGGATCCTATTTGCGGGAATGGCTGCACAGCTCCTCTTTCACGTTCGGCGCAACGCCGGCGCCTCACGCCGTTCACAAGACGCAAGTTGGACACAGACCCATGTCGTGGTCGGCTATGTTGTGATTGGCGCGTTTGTCGTTCACACGAGCGCTACCCTACCCGATACCTTTTTGGAATGGGCGTTGTGGTGCCTTTTCGTACTCGTCGTCCTCAGTGGAATTGTTGGCTCCTATCTCATGGTTGCCGTTCCAGTAAAGATCGAGCAGCACTCAACGCCCGTTGCACTTGAAGCGATTGCAAACCGCAGATTCGAGCTCGCTCAGCAAGCTGGAGTGCTAGCAACTACCGCGCAGGATGCAGAAAGCCTTCACGCTATCTGGCAGCTTTACTCAATAACTTTGCGACGCTTTTTTAATGGTCCGAAGAATCGGTTCGCTCATTTGAAGGGCTCAACACTACCACTCAAAAGACTCTGCCACGAGATAGAGGCCGCAGAGTTGGTATCGAATGATTTGGATCGAGCCACACTCCAATCTCTAAAAGCGCTGGTTGTCGAGAAGAACAACCTAGATTTTCAGCACGCCTATCTGGGTCTTTTGCGGGCTTGGACATTCGTGCACCTGCCCGCGACATACGGACTGATTGTGCTGACAATCATCCATATTGCGATCGTTTACGCGTTCTCTTCGGGGGTTCCGTGACTTGAAGCTTTTTCATAGAGCTGGAAAGCGAAGGGAGTCGAACACGCCGGCCGAGCCGAAGTGGCTTTGCGGACGCTCTCTTATTGGTGCTCCATGCTCACAAGGGCCCACACAACTTGGAAAGTGCCCGATAACCTTCCAATGCGCCCCGTCAAAGATTGATGGGCGTTGGCAGTGCGGGCGCACGCACGCCATGGGCGGCAAGTGCTGGAGCGGACCCAGTTCGGATGGCAGATGTTCAAACACCGCCCCGGCGTGCCGGCCGGTGCGCCCGCTGCGCGAAAGGCGCACCACAGTTGCAAAGTGGACCGCGCTTTTTGTATTCGGCATCGTAATCATCGCAGCCAGCAACGCGAGCCGAGAGCAATTTTTGATGCCTGGGCCCATGACGGCCGCCCACAGCCTGCAAACCGACTGCCGCAGTTGTCATGCGAACGTGCCAGAGGGCCAGTTCGGCTGGTTGCGTTCTGTACTGGCCCCTGCCGAACCGAAAAAGGAAATTGCAGCGTGCCTGTCGTGCCATATGATCGACGGGAAAGAACAATCCCCCCACGATCTTGCATTGGGAGAATTGGAGAAACGCACCAAGCGCCTTCAAACCAAATCCGCCTTGAATGCACCATCGATGATGACACGTGTTGGCAATGCCCTATTGCCAGCCAGCCATCATACGGACAAGGGCGTTTCCTGTGCGACGTGCCACAGGGAACATCAAGGTAAGGACTTCGATCTCAACCGCGTTTCGGACGATCGCTGCCAATCCTGTCACGCCGTCCAGTTTAGAAGTTTTACGAAGGGACATCCTGAGTTTGAGAGCTACCCCTACAAACGGCGAACGCGCATCAATTACGACCACGCTTCGCACTTTGGAAAACACTTCCCAGAGGCGCTGAAGGAGAACGCCGAAACGCAAAGCGTTCCGAAGGTCTGCACCGACTGTCACAGCACCCAAGCCGACAAACGATTGATGACGGTCAAGCCGTTTAAGACGGTCTGCTCATCGTGTCATCTCAATCAGATTTCTGGAACCGAACGCGCTTCAGGACCGAAAGGCATTGCGTTCATCACTCTGCCGGGCCTCGACCTTGAGACGCTAAAAGAAAAAGGCGCCTCAATCGGCGAGTGGCCGCAGGACTCCGAAGCTGAGGTCACGCCGTTCATGGAGTTGCTCATAGGACTGGATGGTCACCGCAGAAACATTCTGCGCAGCGTTTCAAAACTTGATCTACTGGACCTCTCGTCGGCATCCGCCCCAGAGATATCAGCCGTCGAGACATTCGTATGGGAGCTAAAAGCCCTATTGCACGAACTGTCCACATCGAAGGCATCCGAGATCGCAAAGCGTCTCAGTCAGGCGACTGGCGCTCAAGTCGATCCTGACCTTACCGCAAAACTCGTCGCCACTATTCCAAGAGATGTTCTCCTTAGCGCGCAACGGGAATGGCTGCCAAATCTTCACAAGGAAATCGCTACGCGTTCGTCATCCACCGAGACGGTCTGGAAAGCCCTCGTCAATCCCGTTGAAAACGTGAACGAGGCCCAGCCTGAGGCTGCGTCGGAAGAGAAGAAACAGCCAACAGAGCCGCAAGAGGCGCGAAGGCACTCATCTCAACGCCCGCCTGTCGCTACCGAAAAGCGTTCCAATCTCTTGCCTGCCCAACAGGCACAGTTTCTCGACTCGCTCCAACGCGCCAATGGATCTCAACAGAAACCGCAGCTGGCGCAGGCTGAGAACACCGAGAACTCAAAAAGGTGGCGCGTCGACCCATTTGGCCGGCTCATCAAGGGGAACCAAAAAATCCAACCGCCAGATGATTCAGCCGAGGACGAAGCTGACTCCGCCGAAGATGAGATTTCTGACGACGAGCCCGATTCCTCACAAAGCAACGAGAACGGCACGGATGAATCAGAATCCGATACCGCAGAAGCCGCCGATGACGAAACGGACAACTCCAGCTCTGATGGTCAAGGCACAGAGCTTGCAGTTGATGCAGAAGCATGGGCCGAATTAGGCGGATGGTACCGCAGAGACTTCGCGATCCTCTACAAGCCCGCCGGTCACGCTGACGCGTTCCTGCGAGCGTGGCTGGACTTTTCCGGAAAACTGCACGATGGCGGAAAGGAAAACGTCGCAACGTCCGTCTTCGCGCTCCTGACCCACAAGGACGCCCAGGGCCAATGCACAAAGTGCCACAGTGTTGACGAGGGCACGAAGCAAAGCCGCGTCATCGAATGGGGCACGTCGACCTTGGCGGACAAATCCGGACGGCTAACGTCGTTCTTGCATGAGCCTCACTTCGGGCTGCTTGACAAAAAAGGCTGCCTGACATGTCACGAAATAGCCGCGACAGCGAAATACCAAAGCAACTACGAACATCTTAACCCGAAGACGTTTGTCTCGAACTTCAAGCCGATGCGAATGAAACAGTGCACGGCGTGCCACAAAAAGCGTGCCGCGCGGCAGGACTGCTCGCTGTGTCACACGTACCATGTCAACGACGTGACATCGCCGATCGTAAAAACAACAATCCCCGGAAAGTAGATCCGTGGTCCAGTGATGCGGCCGCAGATGACACGCAAATCTGCACTATGTGTGGACTGTGACCGGCGCGTCAGGAGAACAACTGGCGCCCAATTCAGAGATCGATCACAACATCTCCCCGCGGCCGCGAGATACATATCAGGCCAGATCCCGATGCAGGCTCCACGCCGGGTTTACGAGTGTACTCGATTTGACCCTCTTTAATGCCGCATGAGCAGGTGCCACAGTTCCCAGACCGGCACCCGAACCGCGCTTTGATCCCACTGGCCTCCGCAAGTTCAAGCAAGCTCTTGGTGCTTGGTGTCCAGCGAACCGTTTTGTTTGAGCGCGAGAAATGAACGCGGTGAGGCTTGGCCTGATCACCAGTTGCGTTGCCCTGGCTTGTTGCAGAATTAGAAAGAGGCTCTGAAGCAAAGGCTTCAAGTTTGATGTCGTTTTGGGGAACACCCCAACTTTCCAGGCCGCGCCTGATGGTCTCCATCATCGCTGAAGGACCGCAAATATAGAACTCATAGCCAGTGGATTTGAGCAACTGCTTCATCACGGCGACGCTGACGTGGCCTTCAACGTCGTAGTCTATGCCTTGACGGCAACTCGGGCTTGGCCGGCTGTAGAAAGTGACGACCCGGATATTGGGGCGAGTCTTGGCAAGCACTTTTAGATCGTCATACATGGCGTGCTCTGCACGATTGCGAACGCCGTAAAACAACCATATTTCGCGCCGTGCGTTGGTCGCGACAAGCCAGCTCAACATACTGATGAGAGGTGTGAAGCCGACGCCGCCCGCAATCAATGCGATTGGCCGCACTGAGTTTTGATGGAGAAAAAACGATCCACTTGGGGCAAATGCTTCCAGAACGCTGCCCTGCGCAAACCGGTCATGAAGGAAATTAGAGATCATGCCAGGCGGCACAGAACCAGCCAATTTCTCAGGTGGCCCAACCCGTTTCACCGTAATCCGATAGAAGCGTCTTTCAGTGGGGCTGCTGGAGATTGAATAACACCGCATCGCCGGTTGCGAAGTGCCCGTTAGGGGGAATTCGAAGCTCAAGAATTGGCCGGGCCGGAACGTTGGTATCGCCCGCTTATCGCAGGGGACGA
The DNA here is from genome assembly GCA_964405975.1 of uncultured Hyphomicrobium sp. Taxonomy (GTDB): domain Bacteria; phylum Pseudomonadota; class Alphaproteobacteria; order Rhizobiales; family Hyphomicrobiaceae; genus Hyphomicrobium_A. The sequence goes on along the minus strand of CAYOPW010000013.1, from coordinate 8,667 downwards.
GATAGAATGAACAAATGCTGCCACTCGCGTTCTCATGTTGGCGTTCCACAACCTGGAACTTACGTGTGCCAGACCAGATCTGACTTTGCCGCTCGCGCTCAGTATCGAGGCGCCGATAAACTCGCGCTGATAAAACCTTGATCTGCCGCCGTTCGGTTCGGACTGCTGTTAGTTGCCGCTCTGCCAGCCAGTAAGCGCCAAGCGCCCCGCGCAACGACACCGCCGTCATAATGAGCAGTCCAGTTATCTCTACGAAGAATTCCACGTTTATGTTCTCCGCGTCCGTGGTTGTGCGACCGTTCAGTAGACGACCTGCATCTCGACCCGCCCGCCTAAGCCGTTGTCTCCGACTTCATTCAATGTGTAGAAAGCCTCATATGTGAACTGGAAGTGTTGTCCGACGGCCTGCTGAAGCTGAAGTCCGAACCCTAAGCTGTCGAATCCATTGCCTGATAGATCCTTTCGCCCCGCAATCTCCATGATCAAATTGCGGCGCCCGTGATCGAAGAAGGCCTGGTATCCAATTGCTGCGCCAATGACGTCGTCGAGTATGAAAGGATTTAACTCGGATAGGTACGTGCTGAGGTTGGGCGATGCGAACAGGATGCCTGTGTTTGCCAACGGGCCGCCCACGACAGCTTCGCGACCAGCCTGCGTGTAGTTTCCGATCCCCAAGAACGGGTTGAAATAAACGATGTCATCTGAACCTTTGACGGTCTTGGAAAATTCCGCAGTAAGCAACACCCCATCGCCGACAACACTTCCGCCGACCGTGCTTGGGACCTTATCGTCGAGCGCAATCGACGCGTTCACGCGAAATGCGGTACTGATGCCGTAAAAGTACGGTAAGCGTTGAATTGCGGATGCGCCGATATAAAAACCGTCTGATTCGAGTCCGTCTTGAGCATTGTCGTCGACGTAAATCATATCGAGATTGTAGGTGCTCAGATGCGTGTCAGCGGCAATGAATGCGCCATACATATTCTGATCGGAGTTGCGCCCCGCATCATTCCGGTCGAGGCGATTCCAGCCCCACATGGTGGAGACTCTAAAGTTTGAAGTCCCGGGAAACGGAATGTTGTTCCGGATGAGACCGAAAGCATCAATCGTATCGTTGATAAGAATCCCTTCCTGAAAAATGACAGGCTGGCGGCCCACCGTAAAGCCATAGTCAATTGGCTTGACGCCGGATTGATCAAGAAAGGGGAAGAGGCTCCCGACGTCGCCTTCGAAGAACAAGGTCTCCAGGCCGAGATTCAGTTCATCATTGAAGCCCTCGCTGCGCCCCGAAAACGTATAGCGCGTAAACTTGTTGGGCTGGTTGTTATCAAGAGAGCGAAGACCTACGAGGAGCTTCTCGGTTCCCGTGAGTTGAAGGTTGACGAAGAGGTCCAGACGGTTGGCGATCTCGGTCTCTCTGACGTTGCCGGGCGCACCGTTGTTGTATGACTGGAAGGCGGTACGATTGATGGCGTAGGCCCACAGTCTCGGCTGCCATACGGCGCCTATAACCGGAACCTCAAACCCCTCATCGAGCTTGCCGGTGTCAAGGAAACCATTGCCAATCTCAACCGCAAGTTCAGGCCGGGCGGGGAGACGATCCGACGGGATAGGTGAACTCTCGGTTCGGAACGGAACGTAGCCGTCTTTGAGCGTCTTAACCTCGACCCGATCGCCAATGGGCCAAAACCAATTATACCAAGGTTCAGTAGCCTCCGCGTTAATCTCAATGGCCTCGTCAGAGTAGGTCGCTTCGCCATAAGGCTCCTCATCCGCATGAGCAATCGCGGATGCGTCGAAGAAACACACCAACATCGTGATAATCGCGATGCGACGTTTGTGGCCTACAGCATTGTTGCAATTCAGTATTTTCATAGATTTCTGGAACCCGGACGCAAAACTGGAAACGGCTTCTAGCGGGTATTGTTGTTGTTCATGTCCCCTAACGCTTCACCGCACGGACCATCCGTTTAGAGTTTGGTTTTCGTCGTTACCCGCTTGCTTCCTGAGCCATGGTAGCTCCTCTCCGCCACCTCCCGAATGAACGTCAAGGACGAGGCTCTTTTCCCAGAGCACCTGAGTGCCTGCGATCAGCTCTTTCCCAATTTGACCTGGTGTCATCTCGAAGTCGAAACCGACATCCTGTATCGCGAGCAACAGGTTTACAGGGACGGCCTGCGCTTTCAGCATGACGGTAGCCTTGTATGGACCCTGCCCCGTAAGCGCACTCCCTTTCACACTGTAGGACGCCCACCTTTGTCCATTTGGCTCAATTCCCTTTTTGTGATTGCGCTCCGTCGCCGGCTCGCCAGTAAAGACCAGGGAGGTTGTGGAGGGGAGCACACGCGGAAGGGCGAACTGCGGATACGGAATAGGAATGACGTGTTCGATCTCACCGCCGCGCCCGTTTTGTGTGACAAAGATGGACTGCAGGCTAAACAGATAAGGATCAAGCTCGGCCTTGCCGGCGTGCACAAAGGACGAATGGCCGTCTCTAAGATCGCCGTTCGGATCTCGGTCCCCTGAGCGGAAGACAACCGTTCCATTCTTGTCGCGAACCGTCACGTCAAGCCAGACTAGCCGCTCGCCCGTAAAGCCTGTTGGAACGTTGTGCCCATCGGTTCCGTTTCTGACCTGGACGCGAAACTCGAGCCCGCTCTCATCGGCCTTCTCGGTCACGATCTGATCGAGGACAAAACCGTTTTGCAACACTTCGAGCCGTTTGCGCTTGGCAAACTCCAGCAACTCGAACTGTTTGTTGAGGATCTCTCGTGCATCGTAGCGGTCATCGACCGATTGCCAAGCCTTGGGGAACTTGTAGCCATTGGGCACGTTGTCTTCGAATTTATCCGTGCCCCAACCCTCTTTGTGTTTGAACTGGAGCCATTCGCGCATGGTCTTAAAGGCGGCGGCTTCCTGGTTGTGGGGAAAGATGCCTGGGTGAATGACCGGATAATCCGGACCGGAAAACAGATGGCTTGTCAGTTTTCGTGCCTTGGTCGGCACTTCACCAACGATCGCGGCCGGTCCCGTTTCATAGCCCGAAGCCTGTCCTTGGATCTTGCCCATGTGGCAGTCCTGGCACGTGACGCCATTTTGCGCGGCCGGTGACAGGCGATACTCACTAAAAGCTTCTTCGAGCCGGAAGCCGTTGAACAGCGTCACATCATGGCAAGAGCCGCAAAAGGTCGGCGTCTTGATCGGGGCAAAGACCTTGGCCTCAGTATGGATCTTGCGGCCCGGCTTTTCGGGGTCTGTCACAACCCGGTACTTCTCCGGTTTCTTCAAGACTTGCTCGACCCCTGCATTGCCTTCCGGGCCAAACACAGGTTCGGTTAGGCCGCCTTCGACGAGCGCGAGACGTCCGCTTGCCTTGTTGTAGTTCTTGCTGATGCGATGGCAGGTGACGCACGTAATGCCTTCGCGCGACGTCGGATGGCGGTCGAGATTGGAAGCAAAAGAACTTTCGCCCAGGTTCGCCCCCACCGGATTATGGCAGCGCAGGCAGAAATCACCATTGGAGCCATTGGCGAGCTGGTTGATCTTGTTATTGAGAGACAGATAGATCGGACTGAGTTGCGCATACGCGTGCTGTGAGACCGACCACTCCATATAGTGTTTGGGATGGCAGACGCCGCACGTATTGGCGGAGGGATAGCGGTTCTCAACGAACAGCTGGAGATGGTCGGTCTCCGCAGACGCGGCCGCTTTCTTGTCTGTGCCAGGCGTTGCCGCTTCATCTCCCGACGGTGCGGGCTCATCTTTGTTCGCCTCCACCGTACCGCTCTTCTTTGAGGCTCGACCACGCTTTCGCGGCGTGTCGCCTTTCAAGATCTTATCGGCCTCTAGCAAAAGATCGTCGGACTGATCTCCACTTTGGGCAGCGATACTCTCGTCAGCGCTGGCACGTTTTTTCTTCTCGCTGCCCTCTTGTGAGGAATTTGCCAACGATTTGCCAACACCGCTTGCTTGAGCGATTCGAAATGTCGACTGCCGGAATGAATCTCCATCTTGGCTAACTTTGCGCAGCCCGTATTCTTCGATCGGCCGCTCACGCGCATGTGCTAGGCTAAGCAAATAAAGGTTCGTAGCAACGGCGACACCAAGATAGAGTATTATAAATAGCGTAAGCCTTGCGGGACTTTCCACGGATCCACCCCCCCGTAGATGCGCCTTGACGTTGTTCGCACTGCATTGATTGAACGCGTACTCTGACAAAGCGGCATCACGTTGCTGAGTTAGTGACAAATTGTTGTTGTGATTGTTGGGGTTAAAACCAAATGTCACCGTTGATTATTAATCGCTCACAATGCCGGAAGCTCTTCCGCGATTGCCCCTTCCTTTTTCGTTTTGAGGATTTCGTATCGATTCAAAAATGGCGCTATTGGTCGTGATGCGGGCTGAGAGCGCCTAGCGCACGAACGCTGCCAGCACACCGAACATGGTCCACTTTTGCCTTCTGCGCGGGGATTTGCGGCGCTTCGCCATGACGAGCGTTGGATACAAGTGCCGAACGCAAGGCGCCGAGTTCCGCATTCCAGATATTGAACTGAGAAATAGTCTTTATCTCTAAGTCGGACATTTATTGTGCATTTGTTGAGTAGATCAAAGAGTGACCGGACGGAGTAGGCTCAATGTGATGACATCAGCCAGACCATTTTTTCAATCGAACAGCATTTCTTGTGCCTGTATTTTCAAATGCTGATTTGTTCATGCGCCATCACATTGACCAGAATTCGAGATACGCCAGAAACATTAGGAGGAGGAAAAAAGCGTACTAACGCTTATTCGTTGAATACGGAGTGGAAAGCGATGACCGCTGACAGGAAACGGCACGAACCGCACAGTCAGGACGGCAACACACCCGCTCCAGAACATGCTGCGGCTGCTGCTTCCGATGTTGGCGGCATGCAAGGCGCTGTAACGCGGCACACACGATCGCATCGTTTCCTCATGTTTACCGTCGGCGTTCCCTCTGTTCTTATTTTGTGTGTTGGAATGATCTTCGCGCTCCAAAACAATTCGATCAAAGGAGCGCGCTCCTTTGATCCGGAGGCTGCATTTGCCGCGCTCGAGCAGTCGATGCCGGGCAATGTCGCCGGCTCCATGCACGCGGGAGATATTGACACCTTAATCGGCCGCCTGGAAGCGTCGCTAGAGGCTTATCCCAACGACGTTGATGGGTGGCGGGTTCTCGGCTGGTCCCACTTCAGGAAGCAGCGGTTTCTTAACGCAGCCGAAGCCTACCGCCGGGCCGCCGAGTTGGATACCGGCAATGCAATACTCCGATCCTTGCGAGGAGAAGCGTTGGTTGCTGCCGCAAAGGGCCAGGTGACCGCGGAAGCTCTCAAGACCTTTAAGTCCGCGCTCGAATTGGATCAGAACGATGTGCGCGCGCGTTTCTATTCCGGCCAGGCCGACCTTCAAAATGGCGATGTCAAATCCGCGCTCGACATTTGGATCGCGTTGCTGAACAACGCGCCAGAGGGCGCAGAATGGTCGACAGATCTGCGAGAACGCATTGTGGAAGTCGCGCGGCAGTCGGGAACCGATGTCAATAGATCGCTGCCGCCACTTCCACAGTCAACGAGCGCGCCCAACGCCGCCACGACGCCGCATGAGACCGGCCCGACAGCGAAGGACGTGGAGAACGCAAGCAAGTTGACGCCGCAGGATCGCCAGACCATGGCGCGGGACATGGTCGAACGTCTCGCAACGCGCTTAGAGAACGCGCCAAACGATCCGGAAGGGTGGATCATGCTCATTCGTTCGCGGATGGTACTGAGCGAACAGGCGGAAGCCAAAGCGGCCCTAAAAAGAGCCTTGGACATCTTTGCCAAAGATCCCAAAACCAAGGAGCGGATCCGCCTGGCAGCACAGGCGCTCAACGTCACGGTCGCCGAATGAGCATCCGTTGCAGTCTCGTCCTCTTGCCACGGCTGAAGCATTCCTAAGCCTGACAAGATGCGAGTCGTTGATTGAAATGGTGCTCAGGGCCGGGGTGCCGGAATTCAGACAAATCGAATACTTGAGGCGCCCTGGGAAACGATAAACATCCCATTTGTTCCCAGGCGTTTCGTCGGGTATTTTTCTCGCCAAGAGAGCCGTTGGGCTAGGTGCGCGGGGAGCGGCCACGGTCGTGAGGGATGCCCTAGTCTATCGCGCCGCAGGCGATCAGAAATCTGATGATCGCCGGATCAATCGTGAAAACAGAACCGTTAAACCGGTCCCCCTGCGCTCTACTTGGGAGTCCTCCATACACCACCCGCCACGAGCGGATCCTCAAGTGAAACAGGGTCGCTCGCGGGAAAGGTGCCTTTCAGCGCCTCATCAAGCTCCTCATCGACCTCGTCCTTGCGGTCGTCCTTCCTCACGAAGTCGCCGGGCCTCAATCCGATCGCCTTAATTTCCACTTCTGGGAGCACCCTCAACGTCGCGGCTCTTTCGTTGGGCGCCATTACGGCTGCTACAATGGCCTTTGCCTTGACCGGATTCTCCTCAGCGACGTAGTAGACCGCCCGCAGAGGCTCCCCGCCTTCCAGCGGCTCAGTGGTCACGAGTACTACCTGACCATTTGCCATAGCGCGCATGTGGTAGGTCGGCACCGAAATAAAAAGTGGGCTTGACGCTAACCAGCGCCGCCTCAGACCATCTTACCGAGAATCTTTTCTATTTCGCCGAACGAGAAGGCGCGCAACGTTTCGGAGCGTACGTTGCCGCGCGAGGCAGTGCTCAACATAAGTGCGGTCGCGGCCTCGTCGTTTGGTGCCTCGCAAATGGCAATGATGTCATGCCGTCCGAGTGTCCAATACATGTCCTTGACCGTAACACCCGCCTTTTTGGCCAACTCTTTGAAGACCTCGGCCCGTCCGATCGTTTCCTTTACGTTGCGAATGCCCTGATCTGTGAAGCTAGCGAGAACAATAAAATTAGCCATGGAGGCCTCCTTCATGGCCACCCGCCCAGCCGTCGTCGATATATTTTATGCCAAGTTGGCACTATGCGGTAGACACCATTTGTGAATAGATTAGTTCACGTGCGCGCACTCCAGCACTTCTGCCGATTATTGACTCGCAAACAAAGGGGAGAACCTTCGCAACACGTGGGATTTCCTCAGGTGCCGGGACTCCAGGCATATGACACGGCATACGCGCGTGACTGGCCACCGCTTCGGGAGGCTGCGGATCAGAAGATCGCACTCGACCATTTTCACGACGCGCAGCAATTTCAACTCGGCCAATCATATCTTCTGTGATGAAGGCCTTTGCGAATTCCTCTGACTCAGATCTAGTGGTGGCGGGGTCGCAACGGATCCAGGCGGCCGTGAACAACGCGATTCACTTATCGATGCTGTCTCAGTTGCAATTAGTGGAGGGAACCAAACTTGCCGCTCTCGAAATCGAGCATGGCCCTCTTAATCTCACCGATTGTGTTCATCACAAACGGACCGTGAGCCACGACCGGCTCGTTGATTGGCTCGCCACCTAAAATTAGCACGGTGGCGTCGCTGTTGGCTTCGAGTGTGATGTCACCGCGATCGCGATTGAGCAGCACCAGTTGTGCCTCACGAGCGACCTGATTGCGATTAACCAGCACAGTTCCATGCAGAACGACAAGTCCGACAGTATGACCGTCGGGGAGTGTCAAAGACGTGGATTTGCCCTGACGCAGGCGCAAATCCCAAATGTTGATCGGCGTAAAGGTTTGCGCCGGACCCTTGTGACCCTGATAGTCGCCCGCAACGACGCGCATCGTGCCGGTGCCGTCCGACAAGTCGACTGACGGGATGTCGATGTCGAGCAGCGTCTGGTACCTCGGGGCTGCCATCTTATCCTTGGCTGGTAGGTTCACCCATAACTGCACCATCTCCAGAGTCCCGCCTTTGGATGAAAACTCCTTGAAATGAAACTCCTCATGCAGAATGCCAGATCCAGCCGTCATCCACTGCACGTCGCCAGGGCCGATGCGCCCGCCATTGCCGGTCGAATCACGGTGCTCCAGCTCGCCTTGGTAGACAATGGTGACCGTCTCAAAGCCCCGGTGCGGATGCTGTTCGACCCCGCGCGAGTGCTCGGTCGGCGTGAACGCCGTCGGACCCGCATAATCGAGTAATAAAAAGGGGCTTACCTTCTGCCCATGGCTGCTGGGTGAGAATATCGACCGGACGGGAAACCCGTCACCGACCCAATGGGGTTGAGGGCTGCTGTAGACACCGAGAACCTTCCTCATGAGTGTTCTCCTTTTCTGGCCCCGTCGAAGGTTCATGTTGGAAAAGGATTTGCGTGCAGGACGATGCCTTCACTAGTCGGCAATTCGCGACCTTAGTGTCCTATATGGCGAACGACGGGCCTTATTACACGGTCTCAACGATCGCTGCTTATTCGCCCTAAAACACGGATGTCCCCTTTTGGCACTTGGCAGACTTGGACGCCGCCTACGAGAATGTCCGCTCTTGGGGGCATGGCGGACATCGAAGACCCCACGCACTGTGTGACTTGCGTGTGCAAATTCGCGGGTGAGAAATTCGGCGACGAATTATTGAGGGAAAACATTGAGCGAAATCGGTGGTGGTGCCCAGGGGCGGAGTGCCAGAAATCATAGAAATCAAACACTTGAGGAACGGTGGGAAACGTCAAACGTTCCATATGTTTCCAGGAGTTCATACGG